>CANKTH010000031.1 GCA_947486185.1 Deltaproteobacteria bacterium | reverse complement strand
GAGCGAGCACGGCGGCGCGCTCGTGCACCTCGGTCAGCGCGCCGCGTTCGTCCCGCGCCAACCACCGGGCCAGGCGGTCCGTGATGCCGTCCGGAGTGTCGTTCCACGGAACGAGGAGGTCCCGCACGGCGCCCCGGAATCCGTCGTCGATACCTGGAGGATCGTGGTACCGGAGCCACACGCTCTCCATCCACCCGCCTTCGTCGAGCGCGCGGGCGAGCCACTCGACGAGTCGGGTCTTGCCGGAGCCCGACTCGCCGACGATCAGCACCACCCGGGGTTCGCCCGCGGCCACCACCTCTCTCGCCGTCTGCCAGAGAAGCTTCTGCTCCTTTTCTCGGCCGACGAGCGGCACATCTCGAAGCCCGAACAGACTGAGGGAGGCCCGTGCCGGCGCGCCGCGCCCGTTCTCCGGCGGAGCGATGACGGGCATCGGGCCGGGCATTATCCGATTCCACGGGGGGGCTCCGGGTCGAGCCGACGGGATGAGGAGCGGGGTGTCCGCTACGGACCGCACGCGGGGCAAGGTGGTCGGCGCGAGGGTTCGGTACGAGCGACCTGCGATAGCCTCGCGTAGGGCCACCCGGACGTCGGCCGCGCGGTCGAAGCGGTGGCGCGGGTCGGGGTGGAGCATCGCGGCGACGAGCTCGGCCAGCGGCTCGGGCACACCAAGGAGCGGTGGCTGAATCACCCGGCGGGCCTCCGCGAGCTCGGCCCGGCCCTCACCCGGCTGCGGGCGCGCCCCGGAGAGGATCTCGTAGAGCATGATGCCGACCGCGTAAAGGTCAGTCCAAGGCCCGAGATCCTGAGCGCGAGCCTCCAGCTGTTCGGGAGCCATATAGGCGGGCGTGCCCGATATGCCGCGACGGTCCCGGTTGAGCTCCGCCAGAGTGTCGGCCACGCCAAGATCAGCCACCCACGCCCTGAGTTGACCGCCCGCCTGGGGCACGAGGAGCACGTTCGCCGGCTTCAGGTCCTGGTGCAACATCCTCAACGCGTGGATCGCGGCCAGCGCGTCGAGCACCTCCAGCATCAGCCGCAGCATCTCCTGACGCGGTGGACCGACGTGGATCAGCTCGGCGAGGCTGCCGCCCACCGCAAATCCCAGCGCCACAAAAGGTTCGGAGTTGGCGGTGATGCCCGTGTCGTACACCGGCACGATGTGGGGGTGGATGACCCGTGCGGAGAGCGCGACCTCGCGCGCGAAACGCGCCCGGTACCGGCGGTGCATCGCGAGGGCGGGCTTGACGATCTTGATGGCCACGTCGGTGTCGAGCACGCGATCGTTGGCGTGCCACACCAACGCAGTCGCCCCCTCGCCGATGACGCGGGTAGGCTCATAACGGGACGGCAGACCGGGGCTCACCCGCCGCGTCTAACCCATGAACCGCCCCTAAGGGGGCGCTTCAGACCAACAGATACGGCAAGACGCGCTGCATCTGGACCCGCGGGGCGCATGATCAGCGTCGGGCGGGAGACCCCGTCTGCGCGAGCAGCGGTTTCTCCGCCTTGTTCTGGGCGTTTTTCAAACCTTTTTTCAGGTCGAGCTTACCCGTGATCGCGACCGTCTCGCCCGAGAGTTTGAGGATCTCGGAGAGGGGACGGGTACGCTCACCGAGGCGGACCTCGATTCCGCCAATGATGATCGACACGTGGCCGACGTTCTGGCCGGAGCCGCTGTCAGGCCTCGGAACATAGGTGCCGATCAAGGTGACCTTCTGGCCGTCCACTTCGTCCAGGTCGCTCGAACGGGCGATCTCCTTGACGTCCTCGGTCTTGCCGACACCCTCCTGGGCCTCCACCTCCTTCTTGAGCGCTTCCTCTTTGCGGCCGGCCTCCTGCGCCACGGCCTGCTCCTCCTTGGCCTTCTGTTGGGCTCCCGCCGCCTCCGCGGCCTTCTTCTCAGAGTCACGCGTCAGGGCGCTCTTCTTTTCCGCCTCCTCCTTCTGGGCCTTCACGGTCTTGAGCTTGTCCTCGGTCGCGGCCTTGTCCCGTGCACGGGCGTCCACTCTGGCTTCTTTCTGATCCGCGTCGGCTTGTCCCTTGCCACCGCGCACCTTGGATTGGGCGTCCCGCTCCTGCCCCTCGGGCGTAGCCGCCTTGTCGCCCTTGGCGCCAGCTTTTTGCGCCTTCGGGTCCTTGTCGTCGCGCGCCGGCGCCTTGGGCTTCAGCGCCTCCTCTTCGTCCTCGCCCCGCGCGGCGGGGGCCGCAGTCTTCTTGTTACGGCCCCGCTCGGCGACCTTCTTCTCGGACTCCGCGGCCTGTTCGACCTTTTTATCGGCCACCTTCTCTTTGTTGCCGACGTCCTCGACCTTTTTCGGCGCCATCTGCCCGGTCTTGGCGTCCGCGGTCTTCGCAGCGTCCGCGGTCGCCTTCTTCGCCTCTGCCCTCGCCTCCTTCGCTTCGGCCTTCTTCTGGGCCGCGTTCACTTTCTCGGCTTCTTCAGCGTCCCCAGACTTCTTCTTGGTGTCCGCCTTGGCGGGAGGGGCCGCCTTGGCCCCGGGAGTTGCCCCCGGACCCTTGGCGGACTTGCCGGTGCCGCCGCCCTTCTTGGCCGTCTTGTCCTTCGCGCTGTCGGCCTTCGCGGCCTTCACTTCGGTCTTCACCCGGGCCTTGGCCTCGGCCTCGGCCTCGCGAACGGGTTTCTTCTCGCCGGACCGGAGCTCGGCAGCCGCCTTTTCATCGGCCTCTACCCCACCCTTTTTGCGATCGCCCGAGGAGGCACCGGCCTTGCGCTCGGTGGCGCGCTGCTTCTCGGCGCGCGCCTCCTGCTTTTCAGTCTCTGCCTCCTTCTCCAACGCGGCCTTCTCCGCCGCGCGCCGGCCGTCGAGCGCACCTTTTTCCGGACTTTCTGCCTGTTTCGGACCTTTCTTCTCGGCCATGCCGCGCGCGTCCGCCTGAGCCTGCGCGGCGAGCTCGCCGCGGGACATCCCCGCCGGATCCCGCGGCGCCGCAGGTTTCTTCTTGTCCTTCTGGCTGTCGATCATCTCCTTCAAACCGGAGTTGCCGACGTTGCCCTGCATGTCGGCGGTGCTGCCTTGTTGAAGGCGGGTCTTGGAGTCCGGCAGCGGAGCTACCTCGGCGGTGGCGCTGCCAGACGCACCTGAGTTCTTACGCTTGGCGAGGGACTCGAGCTGATCACGTGTTGCCATGAAGGCTCCGGTCAGAAAAGGTTGAGGTAGAGGGCGTGGAGTCCGGTGGTGTCGAGGGCCTCGACGCCCACCAGCGCGGGTTGGAGAGCGATACCCTCGATCGGGACCATGTCCCCGAGGTCGAACGAGAGGGAGCCTGCCAACAAGCCAGCGAGGCTGCTGACGACCTGGCCGAGCTGCGCGCCGACCGCCTCTTCGTCGACGCCAGTGGCGCCGTAATAGAGGATGAACGCGCCCGGCACGTTGAGATCGGCGGAGATCTCCGTCCCGTCCAGGGCGAGATCGACCTCGGCGACCAGCACGGCATCGAGCCAGGGCCGGCAGACGCCCTCCTGCTCGATGTCGAGCGTGACCTGGAGATCCGGGAGGTAAGCGCGGGCGATGACGCCATCTTCCCCTCCTTCCACCATACGAACCACACGCGCATCCCCCACGTGCAGAGCCAGACAGTACGCCGTGACGTCCGCCGGGATTTGACTTCCACCGTCGATCGCGGCGAAACCGCTACCCAGCAGCATGCCGTACTCGCCTTCGAGCACCATCTCGAAATCAAGGAAACCCGCCAGGGTCTCGTCGATGAGCGTGTTGAACATACCCTCGTGGATCGCCACGCCGACCTGATAGTCCTCGCCCGCCCGGGTGGTCGCCGGAAGCCCGGCGAACTCCGCCGGGAGCTCGGCGGGCGCCTCGCCGTCGTACGAGAGGGTGATGCCGAGGCCCACTCCTGCGACCGTCGGATCAATCTCTGCCAGTCGCGCCGCGAGGCTCATTCCCAACAGGTCCGTTGAGAAGGCGAAAGGGCCACCGAGCGGCAGCGCGTCGAGGCCGCTCACGAGCGTGCTCCCCAGCAGATCCACCGCCTCGCCCAGCAACCACGCAACCGGATCGAGCAGCAGGTCCTCGATCCAATCGCTGACCTCGGCGCCCGAAAAAGCAAGCTGAACATCGCCCAGCTCGACCTCGATGTCCAACACTGCGAGGCTGAGCATGTCCGCCTCGTCCAGCTCCGGCGCGACCGTCGCTCCAAGGGTGACCTCACCCAAGCCCATGTCGACCGTGAACGGGAAGCCGACCACGTCGACGTCGACCCCCAGCATCACGTCGTGGAGCGTGATGTTGGCGAGGATCGCGCCGTCCGCCGGGCTGAGCTCTACGGTCGTGCCGGTGCTCGTGACCGCGCTCGGCAGCAAAGACACCCAGTCGCTCTCATAGACCGGCAGCGAAGCGGAAAGTTGGTCAAGCAAGCCGAGTTCGTCCACCATGGTGGCGACCAGCGGCTCCAGCCCGTCGAGCCCGCTCGGGGTCAGGAGCGCGCGCATCGCCGCCGGATCGTAGGCGCGCGGATCCACCCCATCAAAAACCGGAATCAAGCTGCGTTGTACCTGACCTTCCGAGGCCGCCCGCACATCCACCACCAAGGCCCGGTCCGTGAAGGGGACCTCCGCGCTGAAATTCCCGTCCGGCTCCGGGACCACGGACACGCCGCCTACGGTGACCCACGCGCTCGCGGGACTGACCACCCCCGTGACGATTACCGGCCCGGATCCTAAGAAACTACCGTAGGTCGGAGACGTGACGCTCAGGCTCAGCGGCTCGACCACGCTCACGTCCTTGAGGGTGTAGTCCTGGCAGGCGAACATCCAGAAGAGCAGCATCCTGAAACCTCGATTCTTCACGGCTGACGGCTTGGAGTATGCCTTAGAGGGGGCGATGTCGGCAAGCCGAGGGGAACTCTCGCCGCCGCGACCGCATCACACAGGTTCTACAGAGTCTTTCCAGAACCGTCGGCTCGACCCCGACGCGCTTTCGCGTGTCGCGCGGGCAAACGCCCGACGACGGTCACCCCCCTCATCGCGCTACCGATCGAATGCCAGCGGGGCTGGCCGGAATGATCCTCTTCTCGGTGATGATCCCGCTGATGAGCGCGGCGGGGGTGACGTCGAAGGCCGGATTTTTAGCCCTGGATCCCGCGGGCGCGGTACGCACCCGGATGAAGCGGCCGTCGTCCGACCAGCCCCACACATACAGCACCTCGTCGTCGTCGCGCTCCTCGATCGGGATGTCCGCGCCGCTGGCGGTGTGCGCCGCGATGGTCGTTGTCGGCGCCGCAACATAGAACGGCACCCCCGCCGCGCGTGCCGCCAGAGCGGAGGTGTAGGTACCGATCTTGTTGGCGACGTCGCCGTTCGCCGCGATCCGATCCGAGCCGACGATCACGATGTCGATCGCGCCCTCTTTGAGATAGTGGCCTGTCGCGTTGTCCGCGATGATCGCGTGCGGGACCCCCTCCTGCCCGAGCTCCCAGGCCGTGAGTTGGCTCCCCTGTTGCCGAGGCCGCGTCTCGTCGACGTAGACGAACAGGCCGACACCATCACGGTGGGCGCGGTAGATGGGCGACAGTGCGCTGCCCCAATCGACAAATGCCAACCAGCCGGCGTTACAGTGGGTGTTGACCCGACGCCGGTCCTTCAAGAGCGGGGCGCCGAGCTCCCCTATACGTCGGCAACACTCCGCATCGTCATCACACACCGCGACCGCCGCCGCGACCGCGGCCTCCCGCGCACGCCCGATGTGGTCGCCTTCACCCTGGATCGCCTTCAGTACCGTGTCGATCCCGTAGAACAGGTTTTGCGCAGTGGGCCGCGTCGCGCGGAGGCCGTTGGCCGCTTCCGCCACCTGCTCAAAAAAGTAAGCTTCGTCCGCCGCAACGGCGGCCTGGGCCATGCCCAACGCGCCCGTGGCGCCGATCGCGCCTGCGCCTCGGACCACCATGGTCTGGATCGCCGAGGCGGTGTGCCGCCACGTCGCCATCTCCACCCGCTCGAATCGGTGCGGCAACAAAGGCTGGTTGATCATACCCACCACCCCGTCACCCGCCCACCACACCGTCCGCGTGGGCACGCCATCCACCAGCATCGTCGCTCCTTGGAGTCGCCCGGCTAACTCATCGGGCCTGCGGCGGGAACGCGACCCGCGACCCCCTCGAACAATCCTGGTTTCAGCACCTCTCCCCGCCATATCCGCAGCCCACCACCGGTCATCACCGTCTCCACCTCGCCGGCCGCATCGAGCACCAGCAGATCGGCGTCGGCGCCGACCCGTAGCTCGCCCTTACCGCGCAGCCGGAAATGCCGCGCCGCCGTGCGGGTACAGGGCAGGAGCGCGTGCGACCAATCCAAGCCAACGCGAACGAGCGCTCTCACCGTGTCCAGCAGGCTACGACTCGCCCCGACCTCCATCGACAGGAGCGCTCCAGCGCTGTCAAAAACTGGGAGACACCCTCCACCATCTGATGACAGGGTCAGTCGCTCGAGCGAGAGGCCCGCCTCGAGCCAGGCCAGGATATCGTCATGGGCGCTCGGGACTCGCGGCTCGGGCGGGAATGCGGTCACATCGACGATCAGGCCGGCCGGATCATGCTGCCGGGCGCGGCCCAGCTCGACGGCCTCAGCCCACAAGTTGCGGTTGCGGTTGACGTGGGTGGGATGAAAGACCCTGGAAGGAAGTTCTGTTTCATCCAGGGCGCGCCGCACCATCTCCAGGCCCCGGCGACCGTCGCCGAGGTGCAGGTGTAATAATCCGGCTTTGCCCGTCATCATCCCGCTTACGTGGGCGTCGGCGGCCAGACGGATGAGCTCGTCGTAGCTTGGCTGACTCGAGCGATGGTCCGAGATCGCGGTCTCTCCCACCGCGATGATACGGTCGACGTGGACCAGATCGCCGCGTACGGAGCCGGTGAGCGTCAGCGGCGGCACGACGTAGCCGCCCGTGTAGCAGAAGCTCGTGATGCCATAAGGATCCAGACCGCGTGAGGTCGCGAGCAGCTCGGCGATGGACCGCGTGTCGGTGTCGGTGCCCAACAGGCCCACGACGGTGGTCACCCCCGCGGCGAGCAGGCTCGAGGGCCCCAACGCCGGCACCCGGGTGTGGGCGCCCCCCTCCCCTCCCCCGCCCGAAAGGTGGCTGTGTACGTCCACAAGACCCGGGATCACCCGCCGTCCCTCGAGATCGTGAACCGTGACGCCCAAGCCGGTCGGCGGCGGCCCGAGCACACCGATGGCCAGGATCTCACGGCCACCAACCAGGATATCGACCACGCCCAGCGCCTCTGGCGCGTAGACCCTCGCGTTTTGGAACAAGGTCAACATGCGGGACCGGTAGCCGGTCTATGCGCGCCAGGCGAGCCCGCGGGGCCTCGCGGCGGGAGCGCACGATCAGTGTGGAACAGGTGTACTGAACGAGCGGTACGACGCGTGGGCGGCGTTGATCGCCGGGAAGCTGGGTATCGGGCGCGGGCCGTGCTGAGAGTGCGGCCGCTCCGCGTCCTGGCGGCTGCCTATGGGATAGTCCGCCGTGGTGGATCCGCTCGAAACCCTCCGTCGTTCGCTCCGTGAGGCACCGGTTCCGGTGTACGTGACCATCGGCGCCGAGGGCCTCCTGGTGCGTGAGGCTGAAAAGCTGGTGGAAGCGGCGGTTGTCGCAGGTCCCGTCGCGGCCTTCAACCACGCGGTGCTCTCGGCGCCCGACGAGGGGACCGCCCGCTTCGCCGACATCGCGGCCAGCGTGCCAATGATGGCCGCGCGGCGCCTCGTCGTGATCCGACAGGTGCAAGAAGCTCCGGTCCTCCTCCTGGATCGGCTGCTCGAGTACCTGGTGAACCCCGTCCCCTCGACGGTGCTGCTGCTCTCCGGCGAACGTTTTCCCGCGGCCTCCGAGGGCATGGACCGAGGCCTCCGGATCCAGAACGCCGTCAAGAAATGTGGGATGGTCCTGAAGTTTGACGGAGGCGATACCGATCCCGCTCGCTACGCCGTCCAGCGTGCCGCCGAGGCGGGCGTCACGTTGGAGCTCGACGCCGCCCGGCACCTCGTGACCCTGGTCGGCGAACGTCTGTCCGGGCTCGCCGGCGAGGTGGAGAAGTTGGTGAATTATGCCGGCGCGGGCGGTCGAATCGACCGCGCGACGGTCGAGAGCGTCATCGCGTCCACCGCCGAGACGGAGGTCTGGGCACTGACCAACGCGCTGGTCGGCCGAAACCGAAACAAAGCGTTGGAAGCGCTCCATCGCCTGTTGGAGGACGGGGAGCCCAGCCACCGGCTTCTCGCGAGCGTCTCCTGGCAGATCCGCCAGTTATTGACCTTGCAAGATGTGATACGCCGCGGTCTCAACGAGCGGGACGCCAACCTGCGAATGAACCCGGCGGTCGCGCGCGCGATGGCCGAGACGCTGAAGCACGTGACGCTGTCGCCGTCTGGCCTGCTTGAGGAGATCGCGGCGGCCAACCGCCTGATGAACTTCTCGCGCGCCGGGGATCGGCGGGTCTTTGAAGGCCTCGTGCTGCGGTTGACCTGTCTGTAAGAGAAGGCTCGCCCCAGACCGGACGAAGCCCGTGCCAAAACTCCCCCACCATCGTCCCTCGACGCGGGTATACCAACGGCCGAACCCGGGTACCCACCGTGCTACAGGCTGCCCCCACCCATACGAACAGCGTGCGCGTATGAACCGCCGGAGCTTCGACTGGCGGCGGGTTCGTTGGCGGAGCTGGGCGGCGCTGATCCATGACGGCGTCGATGCAACGACCCGGCTGGTCGGCGAAGGACACGCCTCCACCGCCCGTAATGTGCGGCGAGTCACGGACGCGGTCCCGCTGATCGCGGGTCCCGCGAGGCTCATCGACGAGCTCCGCCGGGTGTCCACCGAGGGCGTGCTTGGGAGCGTGCGGGTGGTCAACCGCAGCGTTGAGCTCCTCCTCGACGCGGGGCTCGCGCAGGTTCCCGTGGTCGAGGGCGGGCCGGTGTCGCTCCGGTCGGATGCGGTTGGCGGTCCAGAGTGGGCGGAGGACGCCGCTCTTGGGCTCATCAACGGCGTGATGGGCGATCGGCTCGGTGGCGGAAGCGGGTCCCTCGACCTCGGCATGAAGCTCCGGCACGGGGACCACTATCTGCCCGAGAAACCCGCCTCCCGCGCCGATCGCCCGCGGGTGGTGGTGTTGATTCACGGCCTGGCAACTACGGAATGGTCCTGGTGCTTGGACTCCGGCGCATACCACGGGGACGCGGCCGCGACCTTCGGCTCCCTGCTGGCGAGCGACCTCGGCCTCCAGCCGGTCTACGTCCGTTACAATACCGGCCGCTCTATCGCCGACAATGGTCGAATGCTCGCGGAGCGCCTCGAGGCGCTCACGCTCGCCTGGGAACCTGAGACCCTGCTCCTGCTCGGCCACAGCATGGGCGGTCTGGTCGCTCGGAGCGCCACCCACAGCGCCGCGCGCGCCGGACAGCAGTGGCTGGGTCGGGTGACCCAGCTCGTGTCGCTCGCGAGTCCGCATCGGGGCTCACCCGTGGCCCAGTGGGCCGATCAGCTCGCGATGCTCCTGGGCTCGGTGGACCTCCCCGCGACCCGGATCATCGGCCAGATCCTCGATGTAAGGAGCGCCGGGATTCAGGATCTCCGGGAGGGAGAGGTCGGCGAGGAGCCGGGCGACGTCGCACTTCTCCCACACATCTCCTACAGTTTTCTGTCGGCTACCGCCACGGTCGATCCCCGGCTCGGCGGGCTCACGGGAGATCTGTTGGTGACGGTCGAGAGCGCATCGGGCCCCCGAGCCGGGTGCGGTCCGGTGCTCACCTACACGTTCAGGGGGGTGCTCCACCATCAAATCCAGTGCCATCCACAGGTATATGCGGCGGTTCGGATGGTGCTGGCGGCGGGGGGCGCCGCGGTGGCGGAGTGATCTCCGTGGAGCGCTCAGCCTCCCGCGGCCAGCCAGGCCGCCGCCACCACACCCAGCTCCTGGGCCAGCGCCAAGAAGGCCTCCTCCCGCGCGCGTGACGCTCCGGCACCGTCGCCGAGGCCGCCGCGGCTGGTCGTGGCGGAGAAACGACGTTGTTGTGATCCGGTGTCCACCTCCACCGCCAGTCGCGCTGCGTACACCAACACCTCATCCAAGCGCCGCTCCGGCACCCAATCCGCCTGCACCACCCGCACCACCGCGATCGGCCCTCCCCAGGCACCGCGCGCGCGCAACTCCGCCTCCAACACACCTTTGAGCGCTCGATCCAGGTCAGGCTCCGCGACGGGCGCCTCCACCTGCACAACCCACGCAGCAGCAGATGGCGGCGTTCCGACGTGAAGGCAGCCGCTAAACAGCAGCCCCGAAGTCCCACTCAGGGTCACGACCCACAGCGCCCGCCCCATCCCGCCTCATCGCTCCGCACCACGTAGCCCCCCGGGGGGTCGTTGACACCGACCGCGCCAACGTGAGATAGGAAGGTCTCAACCCGCTCCGGAAGGTCCATGCTGGTCGCCCTGCTGCTCCTCCAGGTCGCGCGCGCCGAAGACGCGCCGGCAACCTCGACTCCCCTCCCGTCCCCCGGGCCTGGCCCCGGCACGCCGGCCCAAGCGAGCGTCACACCGATCCGTACGCGGACGACGACGATGGAGCTCAACATCCGTGCCCGCTACATGGGCATTCCTCAGAGCATCCTCGACGCGTGGTACCACCGGAACGGCGGCACCGACTCCGAGCTGCCGGAGCGCCCGGCGGTCCGGGCCTACGTCTCGGGCGTCGAGTACGTCGTGGCCAGCAAAGGGAACAACGGCATCTTCTACGCCGAGTACATCGGCGTGGTGATGGGCGGCGGCTACTGGGACGACGCCGAGAACCCGCCCGACTACAGCGACGGCTCCTACCTGCAGCCCAACAACCTCGGCATGATCGCGTTTGGCGGGAACTACGCGCACGTGTTCGAGGCGAGCCCCTGGTTCGGGATCAGCGTCGGCGGCGGACTCGGCCTGGGCGTGCTGACCGGCAGCGTGACGGAGTGGGACCCCGGCGAGTCGGAGGACGTCGCCAACCCCGACAACATCGACGCCGAATGCGGCCGTACCGACAACGCCTATCGGCGATTTGAGACCGGATGCGCCAACGACGGCCCGCTTCAGGGCATTCCCGGGGTGTTGCCGATCATCGATGTCACCGCAGGGCTCCGTTTCAACCTGTCGGATCGTGCGTCCATCCGGCTGGAGGGCGGTTTCCACGATATGTTCTACGGCGGCGGCGCCGTCGGCGTGATGTTCTGATTTTCTTTGCGCTCCGCGCTCCGTTCTGTTAGCCGTGCGCCCAACTCCTTTGAGGTAAATTTGGTCATCGTCACCGTTCGCGACAACGAGCCCTTTGAGAAGGCGCTGCGCCGCTTCCGCCGTAAAGTCGAGCGCGAGGGCATCCGGAAGGACATCAAGAAGAACAGCTTTTACCTCAAGCCGGGTGAGAAGCGCCGCCTGAAGCAGCGCCTCGCCGAGAAGCGCCGTCGGAAGGCGATGCGTCGCGCTCAACGTCGCCCCACCCGCGGGCCGACCACCCCGACCCCCTGAGGCTCGGCGCGGGGCGCTCCCCGCACCTCGACTCAAACCCCAGCGCCCCTGCTCACCGCGGAGGGCGCTTGTGGTGTTTTTGCGGCTCGCCCGGTCAGTCGGCCGCGGCCCATGCCACGATCCTGTCGTAGAAGACCCGGTCTTCAATCTCTCGGGGCGCCGCGGCCGCCGCCGCGAGCTCGTGCTGACGCTCCGGCACGGCCTCTCCCAGGGACCAGGGATAAAGCAGCACATCTGGCGCGCGTTGCCAGGCCTCGTCAAGCTTTTTCGCCTCGGCGTCCCGGTCAGGGTCCGGGCCCAGCCCCGCGATCCGACCCGCGACCCACGCCGCCTGGGCCACGCTGCCAGCAGCCGCGCCGCTCGCAGCAGCGAGGGCATCGAGCCGGACGGAGACGAGCTTCAGTTCGGTGAGCTCCACCCATGATCCAGGACCAAGCTCGTCCATCAGCCCGATGGTATGCGTCGCCATCAGCCCGAGGCATACGCCGCTGGCGCCCTCGACGGACTCGAGGTTGGCCCGGGTCAGCCGGCCCGAATCAGCCGAGAGTGCAGCACCAAAGCTCGGATCTGTCTGGAGACAGCGCCACGCATACTCGCGGCCCTCAGCAAACCGGGTCACGGCGGACTCGGGTGCGTCATGAGCGGCGATCCACTCGATCCGCGAGAGCCGCGTCAGGCTGGCGGCGTCTTCCGGCCGACGCGCGAGCACCGCGAGCGACGCCTGGCGCGCGAGGTCCAGCCCGCCCGGCGCGCTCCGCGAGACCCAGGCCGCGCTCGCCGCATTCCGGAGCCGCGTGACCTCGTCCGTTCCGCGACGACGCTGGCCTATACGGCAACCCGCGAAGAGCAGCGCTCCCAGCACCAACCAGGTCAACACCACGGGCGTCCGCATCGGCGCCGCATATCCGTGGCGCTCCCGAATGACCGCCCGCGAGATGGCGCCGCGCTATCAATTCGTGCCTCGCGGCGGCCCGGGGCCGGGCCCGACGCCTCGCGACCGCCGCACCCACGATACGTCGCGCCGATGACCCTCCTGGTCACCCGCGCGCGCACAGAGGCCGACGCTCTCGTCGCCACGCTCCGGCGTCGGGGCGTCGCCGCGCTCGCGGCGCCTTGCCTGGAATACTCCACGCTCCCGGTGAACCTCGACCGCTGGCGTGGGCATGACGCTGACCTCCTGATCACGAGCCCGCGCGCCGTCGGCGCCGTGCCTGCGCTCGACCCGGCATGGCGGCTCCTGGCTCTCGCGCCCGAGACCCGTCGGGGCCTCGAGGACGCCGGTCTACGCGTGGATTTGTCGATGCGGGGCGGGGCGGCCGAGCTCGCTTCCGCGGCGCGGGCGGGTCCGGTGCTCCATCTCACCTCGAACCTCGGCGGCGACGAGGTGCGCCGGGTGCGCCCGGACGCCTGGGTGTACCCGGCCTACATCACGGCCTGCCCGGAATCGTTGCCCGCCCCGGTGCTCGAGGCGGTCAAGGCCCCCTACGAGCTCTTGTTCTTCAGCCCGTCGGCGGTGCGGCACCTGGAGCATCTGCTCCCGGGCGCGCTGGCCGCGGCCCAGCGGGTGTGGTGGTTTGGGGACACCACGCGCGTCGAGCTCGCGGCGCGCGGCATCACCGGGGTCCCCTGGAAGGAGGACCTCGCGGTCGCAGCGCTCGGCCCCGCCGCGAACCAGACGGGTTAGGGCGGGCGGCTCGGGATGCCGTGACGCCCCTCTTCCACCTCGCGCTGATCCACCCGGAGATCCCGCAGAACGCTGGGAATATCGGGCGCTTGTGCCTGGCAGTGGGCGCCCGCCTCCACCTCGTTCACCCGCTGGGCTTCTCGACCGACGAGAAGGCAGTGCGACGCGCCGGTCTCGACTACTGGCGCCACGTGGACGTGATCGAACACGCCGATCTCGACCAGTTCCTCGCTGCGACCGATGGAAAGTCGCTACACCTCTTCTCCTCTCACGCCACGCTTGCGTACACCCGACTGCCGTTCCGGGCCGACGACGTCTACGTGTTCGGCCGCGAGTCGGGCGGCCTGCCCAAGGCGCTCTTCGACGGGCGGCCCGCATGGACCTTGCCGATGGTCGGGGCCACCCGTAGCATCAACCTCGCCAGCGCCGCGTCGGTGGTGGCCTACGCCGCGCTCGCCGCGATGCGCCCGGAGCTCTTCTGATGGCCGACCGTTATGTGCTGATCCTCGCCGGCGGGCGCGGTACCCGCTTCTGGCCGTTGTCGCGCCGAAATCTGCCAAAACAATGCCTGTCAATCGACGGCGGCCCGACCCTTATCCAGCAGACGGTCCGCCGGCTCGCTCCCGATTTTGGGCCCGACGAGGTGCTGATCCTCACCGGTCCCGACATGGTCGTCCCGATCCGCGCCCAGCTCCCCGAGCTTCCGCCCGAAAACATCCTGGTAGAACCCTCCGGACGCAACACCTTGCCCTGCGCGATCTGGGGGCTCGCCGAGGTCCGGCGCCGGGGCGGCAAGGCGATGGCGGTGTTGCCCTCGGACCACCATATCGCCGACACTGTCGGCTTTCGAAGCCTGCTTCACGACGCGTTCGCCGCGGCGGGGCCCCGATCCCTGGTCACGCTCGGCATCCGCCCGAGCCGCGCCGAGACCGGTTTTGGCTGGATCGAGCCCTCGGCCACCGGGCGCACGGTCGGGCACTCGTGGGTGCGCCCGGTGCACCGCTTTGTCGAAAAGCCGCCGCACGCCACGGCCAACGCGATGCTCGCCGCCGGGCATTTCTTGTGGAACGCCGGGATGTTCGTGTGGCAGTTAGACGCATTTGAAGCCGCGCTCCTCGCCTTTGGGCTGATCGAGCGAGACCACCTCGCGGAGCTCGGACCCGACACGCTCCACCGACTCTGGCCGCGGCTTCCGGCCACTTCGATTGACTATGGCGTCATGGAGCGTGCCGCGGAGGATCCCAGCTTCGAGGTGCTGACGCTCCCGGCGGACATTGGCTGGTCGGACCTGGGGAGCTGGCCCGCGCTGGCCGAGGTGTTGCCCGCCGAGAGCTGGGGCGTCGGCCCGGCCGGGGCAGTCGTGGCCGTCAGGAGCTCCGAGAACATCGTGCACGCGCCGGGGCGGCTCGTCGCGCTCCTCGGTGTCGACGGGCTCATCACCGTGGACACGGGCGACGTCTTACTCATTGCCCGCCGCGAAGATGCGCAGGACGTCCGCGAGCTGCTCGCCGCGCTGGAAAGCCGCGGCCTCTCCCGCTACACCTGAGCCCTGGAGCCTCCGATGCGCGCCGCCCACCTTCTGCCCCTCTTCGCCCTCGGCTGCAGCCCTGAGCTGAGCATCGCCCACGTGCAGGACTACTGCACCAACTATGATTTTGATGATCCCCCCACGTCCGAGGTCGCTTTCGAGATCAGGGGTGAGATGGTCTACGTGTATCGGAGCTACGCCCTGGCGCCGGCCGGCTCGGAGTTTGCGCCACGCGTGACCGAAGAAGGCCGGACACTGCACGTGTACGAAGGTTGGACCCCATCAACGGCCGAGACCGACCTCTGTTTCCAACCCGGGCTGGAGATCACGGGTCTCTCCGGGAAACTCGAGGTTCGTTGGTACGTGGACGAGAGCCAGGTGCCCTACCGCACGGTCGAGATCGACACCAAGTGAACCCGGATGACCGCCGACCGCGTGTGCTGTTCTTGTCAACGGGCGGCACGCTGGGGATGCGCCGTGGCGACCCCGGCCCGCTCGCGCCCTCGGAGATCGCGGCGGACGTTCTGGACTATGTTCGTGGGCTCGACGCCGACATCGCCTTCGATTTCGAGATGCTCTACAACCTCGACTCGTCCGATATCGGTCCGACTCACTGGGACGGCATCGGTACAGCGCTCGCGGCAAAGATGAACGACTACGCTGGTTTTGTGGTGCTGCACGGGACGGACACGATGGCCTTCACCGCGTCAGCCCTGTCGTTCATGCTTGTCAACCTGCCCCGACCGGTGATCCTGACGGGCGCGCAGCGGCCGCTGGCCTACGTACGTACCGACGCTCCGGAGAACCTCGTGCGCGCGGCGCTCTGCGCGGTGATGGACGTCGCCGAGGTCGGGGTCTTCTTCGGCCGACGGCTCTTCCGCGGCAACCGCGTGACCAAGACGTCGATCCAGAGCTACGAGGCCTTCGAGAGCCCCAACCACGCCCCGCTGATCGAGATGGGGGTCGAGGTGATCCGCACAGCCCTGCCCCGCTGCGCGGTGGGCCCATTCACCCTCCGTCCAGGCTTCTGCCAGGATGTTGCTGTGCTCCAGATGGTCCCGGGCGCGCACCCGCGCATCCTCGAGGCCGCGGCGCTCTCCGGCCAACGCGGCGTGCTGATCCGCGGCTTTGGCTCGGGCAACCTGCCCCACACGGGCTGGCCCGAGGCGATACGCGCGGCGGTGGACGCCGGAGTCGCAGTGGTGCTTCAGTCGCAGTGCCTGCGCGGGAAGGTGAACCTGGAGTCCTACGTCGGCGGACGGGCGGCCCTCGACGCGGGCGCGATGCCAGCGTCCGAAATGACCTACGAAGCCGCGGTGGTGAAGCTCATGTGGCTTCTCGGCCAGGGGCTCAGCGGCGAAGCTCTCCGCCGCGCGTATCGGGTGGATCAAGCGGGTGAAGGCGCCGGCTGACTGTCGCGGGGCCGGCGCGTCGAGCGCGGGGCGTTGCCTCTTGTGAAGCGCCTGACCAGAGCGCTGGGTCGCAGCGCCTACTCGCGCTGGTCGATCACCCCGTCGCCGTCAGAGTCGCGGCCGATCTTGAGCACCACACCGTTCTCGTCGAGCTGCTCCACGAAGTCGACCCTGCCGTCGAGGTTGGTGTCCCGCTCCTTCCGCCGAACCTTGCCCGCCTCGTAGTAACGGACGAGGTCGTAGGAACCATCGTAGTCGGTGTCCACCTGCGAGGACTGGCGCTTGCCGGCGACGTAGACATCGATGACGTCCATCTTGCCGTCGAAATCGGTGTCCATCTCTTCGCGCTCGCGGTTGCCCAGGTCGTCGTACGTAGTGACAACGTCGATCTTACCGTCCCGGTTGAGGTCGATCTCGCGGAGGCGGAGGGCGCGGGGCCCGTCGGTCCGCTGCTGGTAGTAGCTCTTGACCTCGGGGAACTGATCACCATTGAAGTCGACTGACGCCCACTGGAGGCCCTCGGGCGTCGTTCCGGACACCGCGAGCACCTGGGGCGCGACCGGGACCGCCTCGGACTTCCTGGCCGCGACGGCGGGCAGGCTCCAGAGCATCAACAGCACGCAGCTTGTAGCGACCCAGCGCATTCGATCTTCCTCAAGCATGTCACTATCCTCAGGTCCAGCGTGGCACCAAGCCAAAAGCAGCGCCGGGGGCGTCAAGAACCCGACAACCACCTACACAGAAGCAGACTCAGCCCGGAACGCTGCGACGGTACGGGCGAAGCCCTCGGCACCGTCGACGAGCGGAACGTAGCCAAACGCCTGATTTGCCGGTTGAATATCGTACCAGTGAGACGTGGAGAGGCTCTTGACGGCGAACGGCGTGATCGGGGGCTCGCCCGCCAGGCTGAACAACGACCAGATCCCGCTGGCCACGTGGGCGCCAAGCAGCGCGACACCCGGGCTGACCGAACGGGTCAGCGGTGGCTCGCCCAACTCGCGGAACAACGCGTTGACCCACTCCCACAGGAGCACCGGCTCGGAGTCGTTGACAAACCACGCTTTCCCGGCGTGGGGGGCGCTCGCCGTGAGGCGGTCGGCCGCCTGCAGGTGGGCGACGGCAGCGTTGTCGACATAACAAAGACTCACCTTGTTCTTACCATTCCCGATGATCCGCAGTCGACCCTTCTGGTGGCGATCGCGCAACCGCGGAATCATGTGGGGCTCGCCGGGACCGTAGATCAGGTGCGGTCGCAGCGCGGTTGTGACCAGACCCGGAGAGTTCGCCGCGAGCACCGCCCGCTCGGCCTCGGCCTTGGTGCGGGGATAGGGCGCGTCGTACGACGCCGGATAAGGAAGGTCCTGGTTGGCATTTTCGTGATCACCGCCCGCGAAGACCACGGACGGCGAGCTGGTGTATACGAGGCGACCTACGCCCGCCTCTTGACACGCCCGGATGACATTGAGGGTACCACCTACGTTGATGGCCGTGAACTCCTCGTCCGGGCCCCAGACGCCCGCCTTCGCCGCCACGTGGAACACCACGTCGTGGCCGGCCGCCACCTCACTGAGCCCGGCGCCCGGCGCGCCCAGGTCGATCTGCACGCCTCGCGCACCGAGCGCTTCCAACGCCGGGTATCGACCACGAGCCACCAGCGTGACCGCGTCACCTCGGGCGAGCAGTTGGCGCACGAGCACCGCACCCAGGAACCCGCCCCCGCCGGTAACCAGCGTGCGCATCAGCGCGTCCTCGCCAGCGTGCCGCCCAGGCGCGCTTCGGCCTCGGCCTTGAGCTCCATCCGATGGATCTTCGCGTTGTGCCTCCGGTCCACCGGGAACTTCTCTCGGAACAGCACTGCGGCGACGAGCGCGGTGTCCTGGATGCGGCGCGCAATCTCCGGATCCTCAGGACCCTCGACGAACAGCACGGGTCGCTCCTGACCGCGGGGCCCCACCCCGACGAGCGCTACCCTACCCACGCCGTCGTACCCCGCGAAACGACCCTCGATCTTGTCGGTGTACAGCGGGCCCTCGGCGGTGCGCAGCCGCTCGGTCTTGCGACCGCAGAACCACAGCCGACCCTGCTCATCCAGGTAGCCGAGGTCGCCCATCCGATGCCAGATCGTGCCATCGGAATCACGGATCTTGGCGAGAGCGGTGGCCTCGGGAAGCTCGTGGTACTCGCGCGTAACCATCAGGCCGCGCACCACGATCTCGCCCACAACCCCGGCCTCCTCCTCAAGCTCGTCGCTCCAGTTCGGGATCGCCTCGTCACGGATCGTGATGATACGAAGCGTGATATCGTCCACGGGTCTCCCCACGCAGGTGCCCGCCCCCGCGCGGGTCAGGGCCTCGGTGCCGGGCTCCGTGTTCGTGCCGAGCACCTCACGCCCTCCGATGACCGCCACCGGCAGGGCCTCCGTGGCGCCATAAGGCGTGAGCACGTCGCCTCCCGAACTGATGACCTGATGCCAGGTTCGATGGGCGGAAGGCGGAATCGGAGCGCCGAACATGAGCACGCGCTCCAACGAGGGGAGCTTCTCTCCCGCCGCGAGGCACGCGTCCCCCACGCGCCGCCAGATCGCGGGGGAGCCCGTAGCGACCGTACAGCGATACTTCCGCACGGCCTCCGCGACCGCGAGGGGGTCGCACGAGGCCGGGCGCGCCGGATCGACCGGAGGGATGACGCTGGTCATGCCAAAAGCTACATCGAACAGCGAAAAAAGCGGAAATGCCGCGCAGTCGATCTCGCCCTCACGGAACTGGAAACGCCGGCCGAGGGCCTCCACCTGCGCGGCGAACATCCCGTGGGTGTAACGTGCACCCTTTGCGGCCCCGGTCGAGCCCGAGGTGAACAACACCGCCGCGAGGTCTTCTCCGCGGGTGTCCGCTACCGGAAAGGCCTCGTTCGTATTTTGAAAGGACGCGAGCGTCGGTCCGCCGCAGAACCAGCGTCGGCCCACGGTCGCGTGGCGGACGACGGAGCGGAAGGCGCCCGGGACGAAGACTCGGATCACGTGCGCGAGCGGTATGCCGATAAAGGCCCGTGGCGCGCACTGTTTGACGCACCGAAAGAAGGCACCCATGCCCATCCCCGGGTCGATGAGCACCGGCACGGCGCCGATCTTGAACAGCGCAAAGGTCAGTGAGATGAGCTCCACGCCCGCCCGCACCATCACGAGGGTGGTGTCACCGCGTGCCCAGCCGTGCGCCACCAGGCCCGCAGCGATCGTGTCAGCGCGCCGGTTCAGCTGGGACCACGACAGCTCGTGCCAACCGTCAGGCGCAGACGGATCATACGCGGCGATCGCGAGGCCATCAGGATTTCGCACCGCCGCGGCCGGCAAGTGGTGAGCGATGTTCACCAGGCCGGACTCAGTCATCGTGGCGCCTCGGACGCAAGAAATGGATGAAGCAAGCGGATGACCTCATCGGCGGCGTCCTCCATCACATAATGCCCTACTCCGTTGAGTGGGTGTACCTCCGCATCGGGGAAACGCCGCTGCCACTCTTCGCGAAACGCGGGGGTAAAACACCAATCTTCCTCGCCCCAGATGATTAGCATCGGCCGCGTCTTGAGCAGGCTCAGACCGTCCGCGATGCGCTGAAGCTCGGGCCACGAGGCGTGCCCCGAGTCCATGGGAATGTCCTCGACGAACCTCAAGGTCGCGATGCGGTCGTTCCATGAGTGGTAAGGCGCGACCAGGCCCGCCGCTGCGTCCGGAGACAAACCCTTCTCCGTGGCCATGAAAACCGCGGCGCGCGCGAAGCCGTTGAGCCCGCGGACCAACAGGGCGCCCAGGCCAGGGACCCGACACACGGCGATCCGGGCGGGGATCCGGTCGAAGGGAAAGGCCGCGGTGTTGAGCACGACGATACGCCCGATACGATCAGGCAGACGCGTGGCCATACCCAGGCCGATCGCCCCGCCCCAGTCGTGCACCACCAGCGTGATGTCCCGCAGATCGAGGTGCTCCACGAGCCGCACGACGTTCTCGACATGGTCCGCGAGACGGTAGCTCCAATCCTGAGGTTTGTCGGAGAGCCCGCAGCCCACGTGGTCGAGCGCGACAACGCGGCGCGACCCAGAAAACGACTGGATCAACCTGCGCCAGTAGAAGGACCAGGTCGGGTTGCCGTGCACGCAGAGCATCGGCGCCCCACCGTGACCCTCGTCGACGTAGTGGATTCGCCCCGCCGGAGTGGTCAGGTGATGGGGGGCATAGGGCCACTCCCGTGTCCACGCGGCGGCGCTCATTCCGCGGCCGCGCGTGTGATCGGGTGGAGTACGGTCCTGGTCGGGGAGCGGGAGCGAGAGGCGCTGAGCACGATGAGGATCCTTGGCGGGACGGCCACGCCAAGGCGGCACATCGCGGGACCGGCCCTCCCCTGCGACTGCCGCGCAGCTATCGCGTTGTCGCCCCAAAAGCGACCGGCACCCTGGCGGCGCCCCTCCGACGGCTCACGACGCGAGATACACAAACATCAGGTTATACGAGGCATGGCAAGCGATCGGAGGCCAGACTGAGCCGCTGCGCCGCCGAAGCCAGCCTACGCAGACGCCCAAGAGCCCGATCGGCGCCACCGACCAGGGTTCGTTCAGGTGAAAGCCGACAAACAGCAGGGTCGTTCCCCAGATGGCCCACTGGGGTCGGTCCGGAGCCACCCGCGTGAACAGGCCCCAGACGTGGCCCCGGAACAGCAGCTCCTCCAAAAAGGGCAGGAGAAGCCCAAGCTGTGCGGCTCCTATCCACCAGGCCGCACCCTCGCGCGCGAGCCAGCCCGAGACGAGCGCCTGCGAGGACGGGACGGCGTCCCACAAGAACCAGAGCCGCCAGGCGCCGGCCCCCAACAGCGCCGCTCCCGGCGCCACCGCGACCCCGAGGAGGCCGCCATGAACCAGGTTGATCCAGCTCGGCCGGCGCAGGTCCAACGCGGGTTCCGCGACCGCCGCGGCGCTCGCGATCACCAGCAGGCCCAGCAGGCTACCCGTAAGCGGATCGCCGAGCCAGGCCCAAAGGCCGCTCACCAGGACACCCGGAGGCCAGGCACCCAACGCCCAGAATCCGGGTGGGAGGCCAGAGCGTCGCGACAAGCGCCGCGCCGCCGCGCCCAACGCGCCACCCAGGCCCAGCGCGATCACCGCGCCGCCCAGCCCGATAGCGACCGCGCTCGGCATCAGAGATGATGACGTAGAAACATCGCTCCAACGACCGCGCCCCCGTGCGCCTGGTGGGGCGCGCCGATCACGAGGGTCTCTTCGTCGCCGGCGAGGCTCAACACCTGGCCCTCAGCGCCGGTCTCCAGCACGAGAACGGGCCCGGCCGCCACCAAGGGCACGATCCGCGCGCGTTGGGGGGTCAGGTGCCGGTTGAAGACCCCAGCCGCGTAGCCGCCCCCGATCCCGACACCGAGATGATCTCCAGGTTCTCCCTCGATACAAACGCCGACCTCGTTACACACGCGGCCGCGGCCGAGATCCTCCTCCCACATCGGGTCACCCGCCCACAACAGCCCCGACCACTCGGCGATCGCCCCGTGCCTGCCCGCGTCCAGGAGGGTGCCGAGTCCCTGGCCCCCGAGCGTCCAGCCTCGCACTTCACAACGTTCGCCACAGAGACCCACGACTACGCGATCCACACCCACCGCGATGCCGCGCGCTCCGCGGGCCGGGGCCGACCAGCGCACCTCCCCCTCGGTAGACAGCGCGAGGAGCTCCGTCGCGGTCGTCACAAAAATCGAGGGACCAACCGCCATGCTCGTGATCGGCTCGTCGTCCCACACCAGCGCACCGTCGAGGTACAGCCCCTCCGGGGCGGCCTGAATCAGGCGGCCCTCCCACACACCGACCCAGCGCGCAGGTGCCGACGTTCGGCGCGGCACCGTCTCGCCCGCGAGCCCCAGCCCCAGACTGTACTCCCCGCCCGGCGCGGCGCCCATCCAAGCACCTTCCGCACCCGCGACTGTCCACCCGAGGAGATCGCCCTCTTCGCCGTAGAAGGCCTCCACCGGGAGGTCGGCGCCGAGCACCCGCTCGCCGGGGATCAGCTCCTGTGAGCAGGCCAGAAAGAGCGGGAGCAGCGTCACTTGGTGAGAACGAGCCGCCGGAAGAAGCCGTGTCGTTCGTCGGACACCCCGTCTGCGAAAGGCGACGATCGAGCGGTGTCGAGCAGGCGCTGCCACCCGTCTGCGCCGAGGCCAGCGCGGCGCCAACGAAACCGGAACGCGGCGTCGGGCGGGAAGACCCCCGCGGGCCGGGCGAGCCAGTCCGACGGGATTTCGCCATCGGGATCCGGCTCGTAGACAAACAGGCGGCCGCCTTCCGTGAGCACGCGATAGACTTCGGCGAAAACCGCGGCGGCATCGGGCCAACTGGCCGCGACCTGTAGCGCGGTCGCTACATTGAACGTTCGCTCGGGGTAGACGATCTGGGCGGGCGACATCTTTTTCAGGGTGACGTTGAGGCGGCCCTCCCGGGCGAGCTCGGCGACCCGCAAGGTGCTCTCCTGCTCATCGATGCCTACCACATCGAGCTGCGGATTCCCCGCTGCGGCATAGGCACAGAGCCAGCCCGGCCCGCAGCCGAGGTCGAGCCACGCCCCTTCGGTCTGCCCGATGTCCGCGACGATGAAGCGGTACGCCGGCTGGTAGTACCGGCCGGGCCCCATCGCGAAGAGCCGGGCCCGCAGCTCGGCGCCGGTCTGGTTGAGAAAACGCATCAAGACTCCCGAGCCGGCTAATGTGGCGGCGCTGAGGGGAATCGTCAATGGAGCGCAGGAGCAGAGCGGACGACGGGCCGCGAGTGGCGGGGCCCGAGCAGTCGCCCGTCAGCCGGGCGAACCTCGCCTGGCTCGACCGACGGTCCTGACGGGGTCCCGCCTATCCGCACGAATGCCACGCTGATGGGTTCGTGTTCGGACTTGTCGGAGCACAGCGTGCGTGACATAGTGCGCGGATGACGCTCCTCACCCTCCTCGCACTCACGGTTCCCTCGAGTTTCGCATATTCTTCCGGCAAGACCGGAAGCTCTACCACCGGCTGCACCTGCCACGGCGCCGCCGCGCCGGACACCTCGGTGAGCTTCTCGGCGAGCACCACGACGGTGGCTCCCGGGGACACGCTCGCTGTGCAGTTCCTGGTGGACAACGCCTCACAGACCTCGGCAGGACTCAACGTGACCGTGAGCGACGGCGCGCTCGCCGCGGGTGCTAATACCCAGCTTTCGAGCTCCGAGATCACCCACAACAGCCCCCAGACACTGCCCGCGGCCTTCGAGATGACCTGGACCGCGCCGTCCACCCCTGGGATCTACACCTTTTACGGCTCGGGCAACGCCGTCAACCTGAGCGGCAGCACCGCGGGCGACCAGTGGAACCAGACCACCTGGGACGTGACGGTGGCCGAGTCAAGCTGCTCGACAGCGGACGACGACACCGACGGCTACTCCGAGTGTGACGGCGACTGCGTGGACACCAACGCGGGCATTCGGCCCGGCGTCGCCGACAACTGCGACGGTGTCGACACCGATTGCGACGGCGCGGTCGACGACGACGCGGTCTACGAGGAGCGGTACACCGACGCCGACGGCGACAGCTATGGAGACCCTGCTACAGGCGTCAACACCTGTGAACAGCCGACCGGCACCACCACCGACAGCACCGACTGCGACGACAACAACGTCGCCGTGTTCCCGGGCGCCCCCGAGATCTGGTACGACGGCACCGACCAGAACTGTGACGGCAATGACGACGACCAGGACGGCGACGGCGTGGCCTATGGCGAAGATTGTGACGATCTCGACGCCACGATCAACACGGGCTGCGACAGCGACTCGGTCACCGACGACACCGGCCCGGTCACCGATGACACCGGCCCAGTCACCGACGACACCGGCCCGGACACGCAGCCCGAAGACGACACCGGGCCCCCGTCCGACGACACCTCGCCCCCCGCCGGTGACACCGGCGCCAAGGAGAGCCCACCTCCCGACGGCACCGGTGTCAAGGGTGGCTGCGGCTGCAGTACCACCTCACCGATGAGCGCGCTGCTACCCTTGCTCCTCGCCGTGGTCGCGGGGCGTCGGCGCCGCTCGATCTGAAGTTTGGAGCTCCCGGCCGAGGCGGTGTGGATCGAGGAGCTGCCGTCGGCCCGCCTCGTGCTGCTGCCCGAATCAGGCGCAGAGACCGTCAGCGTCGTCACCATCCTGCCGCGCGGCGCCGGGGACGACCCGCCCGGAAAGGACGGGCTGGCGCACCTGTGGGAGCATGTGAGCTACCGCGTGGTGCCCGACTACGCCGATCGGCTCGGTCGCCTCGCTGGACGCGGAAACGCCTGGACTGATCATAGTTTTGTGAGCTCCTGGGCCACGGCACCCGCGGCGGCATTGCCCGAGCTGCTCGTATTGGAGCTCGGGCGCATAGGCGGCCGCGCCGACGATGCTACGGTGCGGGCGGAGCTGCCGGTGATCGCAGCGGAGCAGGCCGAACGGGCCTTGATCCCCGAGCTTGTGGCCCTGAGCGCGCTCCGGACCGCCCTCTGGCCGCGCCCGCATCCCGAGGCGCGGTCGGTGCTGGGCGAAACCGGAGCGCGGGACCAGCTCCGCGCCGCCGACCTCGCGCCGTTCTACGAGGCCCGCCCCGTGATCGTGATCGCCGGCGAGCTCGCGCATCCCGCGCTGGACGTGGGCGCGATCCGGGGCCTGATCGCCGCCCTGGGTCTGCGCGAGCCGAGCCCCGTCCCCGACCAGCCCCCCGGGTCCGGGCGAGTGGGCCTGAGCTGCGTTCGAGAAGGTGTACTTGAACCAGGTGTGTGGCTCGGCTGGGAGGGACCTCCCCGGCGCGACGCCGATGCGCCAGCGTTTACGGTCCTGGCGTCCCTCCTGGATCGCCGGCTCTCCGCGCGATGGCGAGGCGCGGTGACCGCCGTATACGAGACCGGCCGACACGCCGGGGTGCTCCGGGTCGTTGCGCCAGGCCCCGAGCGCGCGCGCCGCGCCCGCCGGCTCGTCCGGACGGTTGTTCACACGCTGGAACGCCCACCTTCGCCCAACGAGCTGGAACGGTACACACTGGACGCCGAGCTCGATTTTCGCCTGAGCTACGCGAGCCGCGCCGGAGCGGCGATGGGCACCGGGCTCTGCCTCGCCGCCGGTCTCGCGCCCGACTGCGGCGCTCCGGCGGAGGTCAAGGAGGCAGAGCTGAGCGCGGCACGTTCGCGGTGGCTGCACGCGGAGCCGACGGTGCTGTTGACCGGACCTCGGGCGCGCTGCGCCGACAGGGCGACCGAGCGCGGGCTCGTCAAGCCGACTGCGGCTGCCCCCGGGCATCCGTGGCGCGGTGAAGGCACCTGGCCACGGCCGTCCGTCGAACTCTTCACAATCCTCTTGGATTTCTTGCCGCCAGAGCGCTACGCCCCGAGCGACGTCGAGCTCTGGCTGCACACGGCGCTCGCCGAGGTGCCGGGGGTCGAAGTCGGAGTGAGTTGCCATTCGGCACGTTGCAGCCTGATGTTCGAGGCGGTCGATCCCGAGCTGGCCCTCGGCCTGGCCGAGGGCGTGATCGGGGGGTCGCTCAAGCACGCCGCCGTCTTGGCCCCGGCGAAAGGCAGCCGGCGTGGCGCGAGCGCGCTCCGGGATCACGCGCTTGACCTGCTGACGGCGCGCACCTCCCCGGGAGCTAGCGCCGCCGACCGTGATCCTCGCGCGAGCGACCTCCGAGCTATCGGCCGAAACTGGGGGGCGAGCCCGGCCACGACGGGGATCCGGATCGCCTACGACGGCGCATGGTCGGCGGCGCATTTGTTACGACTCCGAGCCCTCGAAGAGGCGGGGCCGCCCCTCGGCGCGACCATCCCGGGGGCCAGCCTGCCTGCCGGAGGCTGGGCCGTGCCGATCCCGACTTGGGACGCCGCGCTGGTCTCGCTGGTCTGGCCGGCCGCGGGAGGGCTCGCGGAGCGGGCGCACATCATGGCGCTCGCGGGCCCCGACGGCGCGCTCGACCGCACACAACGCGCGGCGGGCGAGAGCTACGGCTGGACCCTGATGGTGGAGCCAGACCGCCCGTGGATCATCGCCGAAGCATGGATGTCGGCGGACGACGCGGCAGAGTTCGTCCGGGCCGAGCCCTGGCGGCAGGGCAGCGGCCACGACGCCCTCGCCGCGCGGGGCCGGCTCCTGGCGACGCTGCTGTCGTGGAGCGACCGTCCGGGGCTCAGGCTCTGGCGTGACGGCGCCGAGCTCGCGGCCGGTTGGGCGCCCGGCACGGTCGACGCCTGGATCCAGACCTTGCAAGACCCGGATCGTTCGGCGCTGGCGCCCGGGCTCCCGCCCGAGCCGGTGATCGTCGTCACAGGCGGCGACGGCGCCGGTCTGACCCCGATCGACGTCTGGAGCTTATGACACCCACGCCGCCCGAGCCTCAGGCCGGGATGAGCTGGCTCCACGAGAACCCGCCGCAGCCGGAGTTTGCGGGATCGGTGGCGTCGCCCCGAGGGGTCGCGAGCGCGTCGGCTTCGGTGGCGGCGTCATATGCGGTGCTGCAGAACCAGAGTTGGCCGGCGGAGTCCCAGGTCCAGTCGTAGCGGCTCCAGAGCCCAGCACCCCAGGAATTTGCCGCGTCGTTTTGCGCGATCAGAAACTCGGCTTCGTTGTCGAACTCGCTGATGTGGTAGAGCGAGCTGCCACCGTAGGTGCTCCAGGTGGTGTTGGAGATCTGGTGGTCACCGCCCCAATTATCGGTGTAGTTGCCTACGATTTCCAAGACCGGCGAGAGCTGGGTCCAAGAGAAGCCCCCGCAGCCCGAGGTGCCGGGATTGGAGCTGTCCCCGCGCGGAGTCGCGAGCGCGTCGGCTTCGCTCCCGGCACTGTACGCGGTGCTGCAGTACCAGAGCTGTCCCGCGGAGTCCCAGGTCCAGTCGATCCGACTCCACATGCCGGCGTTCCACTCGTTTGCGGCGTCGTTCTGGGCGACGAGGAAATCGCCGGCGTTGTCGAAGCTGCTGATGTGGTAGAGGGAGGTGGCGCCGTAACTCGCCCAGGTCTCCTGGGTCACCTGGTGGTCGCCTCCCCAGTTATCGACATAGTCACCGATGATCTCCAGGACATCGGCATCGGTGTCGGCGTCGGTGTCGGCGTCGGCGTCGGCGTCGGCGTCGCTGTCGGCGTCGGTGTCGCTGTCCGCGTCAGCGTCCGCGTCGGTGTCCGCGTCCGCGTCCGTGTCGGCGTCGGCGTCGGTCGCCGGGGCGGTGTCGTCGGCCTTGGCGGAATCGCCGCCGTCGCCGGAGCAGCCGGAGGTCAGGAGGAAGGGAAACACAAACATCAAACGCAACATGTTGACTCCGTGCCGTGAGGGCGTTGGTGGGTGAGTGCCGGGCTCACAAGTCGAGCGGCCCGGGTGGAGAAGAGAAGACGGGCGGAGGGTGCCCCCTCGGCGACTGTCACGACGTTCATCTTATGGAACGCCGTGAATCACCGCGACGGCGTCGAGGTCGAAGCCACCGGACGTGCCGTCGTAGCTATTGACCCCCGCGTCTCGGATCCGTAGGTACCGGGCGGCGCTGACACCGATGTTTGCCAGGTCAAAAGCGTCGCCGCCGGCGAACTGAACGTCGTCGCCCGCGATTCCGCTGTCGGGTGAGGACCAGACCTGCTGAACCCCGGCGCAGCCGGGATACCCCGCCTCGGCGTTCGTCGTATCGCAGGGCCAATCGACAAAATTTACCCCGTCGTCGCTGACGCCGACGACTCCGAGCTCGTACCAGCCCGGGAAGGGGTTCTCGAACACCAACAGATCGGTGCCCTCGCCATCGATCAGCGTGAAGTCGGTGAGCAAGAGGACAATCACGCCCTCTCGCCCGAACGAGACCACGTCCAACGATCCCGAAGTGCCGCCGCCTACCGGCGGCCCCAACACCACGTCCGGCATCCGATCCTGGCCGTAGCCGGCACCTTCTCCGGGCTCGAAGCTCACCACCTCGTCGGCAAAAGCGTCGTAGACCGGCGCCGGGGTGGCCGGCAGCTCATCGATGGAGCCCGAGTCGGCGCTGTCGACGCCAGGCGAGCTACAGGAAAACAACAAAGGCAGGATCACGGCGGACTCCGCCGGGGCACAGGGGGGCCCCGGGGGCCCGACCCGTTCTTCAACCCCGAAGAACGTTGACGAGAATACTGCTCGGCCGGTCTCCTGGCTGCTGGATCGACCGTCAGCTGCGCCTTCCCGGTTTCCCAGTGGTTCTCGCAGCGACGTCCCCAGTCACAGTGGCGGGGGCCGCGCCGGCTACGGCACCGAAGTGCCGGTCCGGCTTCCCGTTTCTTCCCGTGAGGGAAGCACCCAGCAGCAAATGGAACAAAGAGCGCACTACGGTTAGCCGCATCGGGGCCGGGTGTCAAGCCTACCCCGGACCGGTACTGGGCCCGACCTCGCTGCGCTCCGCCCTCGGCTGCCGCCTGCGCGGAAGGCTCCGCACCCCAAAACCACTGCCGAAAGCCCGCCGCGCACTCCGCCAGGGCGCGCGACCTGACGAGCATGATAGCCTCTGCGGCGGATGGCTCTGGTTCCCCCCTACCGCTCCCTGGTGCCCGGCCCCGTGCTCACCGCGCTCGGCCGTGCGGACGACACCACGCGCCGTGTCATCCTCGAAGGCGCCGTATTACGAATCGACCTGAGCGGGCTCAACTCGCGGGTGCACCGAGCGAGCCAGGAGGATCCGCAGGCGCTTCACGACGCGATCCGTCGCACGATGGCGGTGATCGCCGACAACGTAGGCCCGCTCGGCGGGACGGCCCATCGTTACGGCGCTTCCACCCAGGTGGTGTTCCCCCGACGCGCCGCGGAGGCCCCGACGGCGCCCCTGCAGCGTGCTGTCGCGGCGGGGATGGCGATCGCCGAGGCGAGCCTGCGCTCCGCCATCCCCACCCGGGTGGCGGTGGCGGGCGGCATCCTTCACGTAGTTGCCATGGGAGACTCTTCCTTTCACCTCGTACATTGTGTCGTCGGCGCGCCCGTCGCTGCGCTTGAGCACGCCATCCGATACGCCGAAGCCGGCCAGGTTGTTGCGCCACGAGAGATGGCTGCGGCCCTCGCAGGTTTTGCGGACTGCTCGGTCGAGGACCAGGTGCTCCTGATTGAGTCAGTAGGCGCGGCCCCTGTACAGGTGTGGACGGCAGGCCCCGCCGAGGGCCAGCACACCTTGTTCGTGCCCCCGCCGGTTCGGCAGTTCGTCGATCGGGGGGCTGGGCCACCGTGCCTGCGGAGCGTTGTCGTGGTCGTGGCGGCATTCCCGGCGATCGCAACCGAAGACCCTGACCTTTCTTTCGCGGATACCTTTCTGCGGGGCCTCCAGCGGGAGGCCGCGAGGTTGGGCGGGCTCGTCGAAGTACCTGAGCTCTACGCTGGATTTTTGTCCTTCGCAGTCGTTTTTGGGGCACCCGAAGGCCAGTCTCATCCGAGCCACGCCGCCGAGCTCGCGCTCCGGGTGCGCGACCGCCTCGGGGAGTCCGCCCGGCTCGCGATCGTAGCGGGCGCCGCATGGTGCGGGTGGATGGGCTCCGCCGAGCGTTACGACTACGCGGTGGTGGGCGGGCCGCTGTCGCGCGCGGCGGGATTGCTCCGCGACGCACGGCCGGACCAGATCCTCGTGGAGCGCGGCGTCGAAGAGAGCCTGAGAAGTGGCTTTCGCCTCCGTCTCACCGGGAGGGAGGAGGAGCGTGGGCACGCAGGCGTCTACGAGCTCGTCGCCGCCCACCGGAACGACGGCCTCGGCGCACGCGGCCCGATCGTCGGTCGGGTACGCCTGCTGGCCGAGCTGCGCCAACCTATCGAAGCCGCGCTCGGCGGCGCGGGCCGAGTGGTACTCGTATGCGGCGAACCCGGCTCCGGTCGTGCACACTTCGTACAGGCAGGGCTCGCCGCCTACGAGGAGGGCCCCCATCGGCTGGTCCTCGGGGTGGCCGACGCCGACTCACAGGCCGAGCCTCTCCAGCTCTGGCGTGAGCCCCTGCGCGCGCTGCTCGCGCTACCCGCCGAGCTGAGCGGCGAGCTGATCCGGGCGGTCCTACGACCTACGCTGCAGTCCCTCGACGCGCCGGGTGCGGCGTGGGAGCTCGCCTTCGCCGGCCTGCTCGGGTTCGGCTCGTTGGAGAGCCGCGGCGACCTGCTGACGCCGGCGCAGCGTGCCCGCCGGGCCACCGGACTGTTGGTCCGTTTGATCCTCACGGCCGCCCGGGAGCGACCCCTGGTGATCGTGCTGGAACAGCTCGATCAAGCCGATCTCTGGAGTCAACGACTCGTCGGCGAGCTCGCCGCGCGAGCAGGGTCAGCTCCGCTGCTGATCCTCGCCACCGTACAAAGCGCCTCCTTCTCCCTGCCCCCGAGCGAGCTTGGGCCGTCAAGCGTCCAGCGCATCGTCGTAGGCCCTCTGCCGAGGGAGACGGCGATTCGCCTCGCCGCCGCCCGTCTACGTCCCGAACCCGGGCGCCCCGAACAGCCCGCCCGAATCACGCGCGCGGTCCACGGCGCTGAAGGGAACGCACTCCGACTCATCCAGATGATCCGGGCATTACACGACGCTGAGGTCGAGCCCGAGGCCAGCGCGCCGCCGTCCTCCTCGTTGGCCTCGGCAGACGCGGGCTCGGTGGCGGGCGGCGACAACCTCGGCCTGCTCATGAGCGGGCGCTTGCGCCACCTGGCCGAGCTTCCCCGGCGCGTGATCGAGGCCGCCTCCGTGCGAGGCGCTGCGGTGAGCACACGCACGCTCGAGGCCGCGCTGCCGGACGCCGATCCCGGCGAGCTGGTAGAGGCGATTGGGGTCCTTCAACAACGGGATCTGCTCCGTCCGGACGCCCAGGACGGGTGGCGAGTGAGCCACCGTGAGCTCAGCAGCCGCATCCTGATGTTCATCCCGCCTGCGACGCTCGCGACGCTGCACGGGCGGTTCGCAGACTACCTCGCAGCGGCGGAGGCGCCGCCGGCGAGGCAGGTGCGCCATCTCGTCGGCGCGGGTCGGCTCGAAGAGGCGGCACAACGTGCGCTCCTCGCCGCGGCGGCAGCGGCTGATTGGGCTTGCGGCGACGTGGCGCTGGTCCACCTTCGGTTGCTCGCCCAGCTCAGCGCGGATCTGGGCCAGGACAGGGTCGACCCGATCGCACTCCGACACGCCGAAGCGCAAGCGCTGTTGGACGCGGGCCGGAGCGCCGAAGCCTTCCACGCCTGGGACTTGATCATCCAAGGCACACTGCCCGCACCGGTCCCCGGCGCGGCGCCGCGGCGGCCGCCCCTCGGCGAGCTGCTGGCCCGGGTCGGGACAGCCAGACTGGCGACCGGTCAGACGCATCAGGCGATTACGATGCTTGAAGGGGCGTTACGTTCCGCGGGGAGGTGGGTACCCCGGCGTTGGCTCACGGCGCAAGTTCTCGCCTGGGCCAGTCTCGCCCGCTACCGTATTCAACGCCGCTTGTATCCCCCGAATCCCGCGGGGCCCGCCAGGTCGGACTCCGGCGGCCATCCGTGGGAGTCGGCCGCGCTGCGCGCCCTTCTGCGGGCTTACGAGACGGCCGGGGTGCCCCGCACATTCTGGGCCTCCACGGCGAATCTCCTGAGCTCGTTGGTCACCGCGCGGGCGGTGGATCGTGCGGGTGCCTACCTGGACTGGGTGCCGCAGCTCCTCGGCCGCGGTCGCGTGCAGGAGGCCCGCAGCTTCGTCGATGACGCGCAGACCCTCGCCGAAACCGCCGGTCAGCCGGTGCTTCGTGCCCTTGCGCTCCAACGTCGCAGTATCCTGCACCTCTATACAGACGAGCCGGTCCAGGGCCTGGATCTCGCGGTCGAGGGCGCCGCCGGGCTTGAGGCGCACGGCGAAGGTTGGGAGGCGATGCGCTGCCTGGCGATCGCCGCCAATCATGCGCTCGCCGCCTCGATGGTGCGGCGCGCGAGCGAGCTGTACGCCGAGCTTGAAGCCCGCGCTTCGTGGCGCGGTGCGCAGCTGCTCGTCGGTTGGGCCCGCGGTCAGCGACCCTGGTGCCGCTACGTGCTCGGAGAGATCGACGCGGAGACGGCGCGCGCAGAAATTGCGGCCGCGATCGAGCTCCTTCGTGCCAACGGCGACGTCGCGGCGACCAGCCGCGCCCTCGCGGCGCTGACCCGGATCGCGATGTTGGAGGGCGAGCCGGAGCGCGCGCTCCGTTCGGCGCAGGAGGTCGCGGCCGCCCTTCCCGGCGTGACCTCGGAGATCCCGTACTTCCAAGCCGCGTGGGTCCATGTCGGCGACGCCGCGATCTACGCGCTGGAGTCCGACTTCGCGCCGAGCGAACACCCGCGGCTGTCACGGCTCGGCCAACAAGCCGAAGCTTCCGCGCACATCACGCCGCCCACACCGTGGCTCGATCACCAGGCACGACGTCTTTCTGCGAGGATAGTCGCGTGGAATCGTGGGCCAGGTGCGGCGGCGCCCCTGCTGGCCGACCTGATGACCCAGATGGCGGCCAGGCCCGCACGTTGGGAGTACGCCGTGACCCTGGTGCAGGCGGCGCGGGTACTGCCCGGTCGTTCGGGCGCCTTGCGCGCCGACGCGAGGCGGGTCTTTGAAGAGCTTGGCTTGGTGGCCGAGGTACGCGCGCTGGACCGCGAGGCGGGGCTCAAGGGGCGCCCGCTCGGAAGCTGAGTCGCCCCGACGCTGCCCGCGAACCCAGGGCCACCGGATTCGCTCACCTCCTACGACGAAGGAGCGCTCTGGCGAGCTTCGTACACTCCACGACCGTCACCGGCACCAGCGCGGCGCCGAGGGCGAAGGGCCACCAGCCGCTGAGGGACTCCACACGGAAGAGGGGCTGGGTCCACGCCCACTCGTGAATCACGACCTGGATGACGAGCGAGAACGCCACGACCACGAGGAGCCGGAGGTTGGAGAAGGCCCCCACCTGCCAGAGCACCTGGTCACGACTCCGGGCCGCAAAGGCGCGAAACAGCTCGGATCCCACCAAGGTGAAGAAGGTGAGGCTCCTCGCGCGCTCTACGCCCAGCTCCGCGTGGGTCCACGCGTACATCCCCAGCACCACCGCCGCCTCAATCAACCCGGAGTACAGGATGAAGCCCCACTCGGGCCTGCCGAGCATAGGCTCGTCGGGCCGCCGCGGCGCGCGCTCCAACACCCGGGGATCGGGCGGGTCCACCACCAGCGCGAGAGCCGGGAGCCCGTCAGTGATCAGGTTGATCCACAAAAGTTGTACGGGAACCAACGGCACCGGCAGCAGCAACAACGCAGCCCCGAGCATGATGAGGAGCTCGGCGGTGTTGCCCACGAGGAGATACACCAGGGTCTTCCGGATATTATCGAAGATCCCGCGCCCCTCGCCGACGCCTTGGACGATCGTGGCAAAGTTATCGTCCGTCAGCACCATGTCGGCGGCCTCGCGGGTGACCTCCGTACCCCCGCGTCCCATCGCGACACCAATGTGGGCCTCCCGGAGCGCCGGCGCGTCGTTGACGCCGTCCCCGGTCATCGCCACGATCGCGCCCCGGTTCTTCCAGGACAACACCACCTGCACCTTCTGTTCCGGCGTCGCCCGCGCGATCACCCGCTCAGCGACGTCCTCGCCTTCGAGCACGATGCCCAGCTCGCGGGCAATCGCCGCCGCTGTCACAGGATGATCGCCGGTGATCATCACGGTGGTGATGCCCGCGCGCCGGGCCTGCGCAACGGCAGCGACCGCCTCGGGCCTAGGCGGGTCAGCCATCCCGATCACGCCGAGGAGCGCGAGATTCTCCTCATCGCCCGCCGCGTCTCCCACCGCCACACCGAGGACACGCTGACCCCTCGCCGCCATCGCCGCCATCGCGAGCTCGACGCCGTCCGGGATCGAGGAGCAGAGAGGTAGAAGCAGGTCAAGCGCGCCCTTGACGTACAAGACCCCATCCGCGCGGCCGACGGACATCCGCTTACGCACTGCGTCGAAGGGCCGCTCCGTCATGCGGGGATTGTTACGCTCCAAGGCGACACGATCCAATCCCTCGCTGGCGGCGGCCTCAAGGATCGCGAGCTCCGTCGGGTCCCCGGTGCGGGTCGCGAGCTCTGCATCGCAGCAGGCCGTCGCGGCGTACAACATCCGGCGCGTATCGGGGCCCCAGAGCTCTCGAACGGTCATGACGCCGGTCGTGAGCGTGCCAGTTTTGTCGGTACAGATCACCGTCGCCGAGCCCAGGGTCTCCACCGAAGGCAGCTTTCGAATCAGCACATTCCGTTTCGCCAGCCGCTGCACCCCGAGCGCCAAGGCGATCGTGACCACCGCCGGGAGCCCCTCGGGGACCGCCGCCACCGCCAGAGACACCGCGCTCATCAGGACCTCAAGCGGGGGAGCTCCCCCCGCCAGCCCGAGCGCAGCTACGAGCGCGACGACCACCACGCTCAGCTTCAGCAGGGTGTTGCCTACCTCAGCAAGCCGGAGCTGTAAGGGCGTATCCTCGGACTGCACGCGCGCGAGCAACCGAGCGATCCGCCCGAGCTCGGTGGCCATGCCGGTCGCGACCACCTCCGCGAGCCCAGTGCCAGTCGCTACCGCGGTGCCTGCCCAAACCCGATCGCGCCGCTCAGCGAGCGCTGTCGTCTCCGGCAACGGACACGGGTCTTTGTCCACCGGCAGGCTCTCCCCCGTCAGCGCCGCCTCCTGGGTGCTGAGCTGCCGTGCGATCCGAAGGCGCGCGTCCGCCGCGACCAGATCTCCCGCCTCCAACACCAGGAGATCACCCGGCACCACCTCGGCTGCCGGGATTTGAATCACCAGGCCTCCTCGCCGGACCCGGGCACGCGGCGCCGTCATCGCCCGGAGCGCGAGCACCGCGCGTTCTGCACGATACTCCTGGTAGAATCCGATCAATCCATTGAGCGCAACGATTGTGAGGATCGCCACGGCGTCGATGGTCTCACCTGCCGCGAGCGCCACGAGGCTGGCCACTACGAGTAGCGCCACCAGCACACTCTGAAATTGCCGTAGGAGCAAGCGTACTCTGGAAGTGCCCTCCTCCTTCTGGAGCTCATTGGGCCCGATGCGGCCGAGGCGCGCGGCCGCTTCTGCCGGGTCGAGCCCAGGATCAGGTGTCGGTTCGGAACTCACGTGTCGAGTATGCCTCGGACGACGGGACGCGTCGAATGTGAGATCTTGCGGATACGCCACACCTCGCCAGCGCCCACCTCCTCGCGTTATGGGCGCGGCACTTGACGGAGAGCTCTTGGAACCCCAATCCCACCTGCCTGTTTCGCCACTCTCCCCTTTCCCCCTTGATTCCTGGAAGGTCCTTCCGCGGAAGGAGGACGATGAGGAAGAAGAACCGGAGGAGTTCGAAGACGAAGACGAGTTCGACAACGAAGACGAAGAGTTTGAAGACGAAGACGAAGACGAAGAAGACGAAGAAGACGATTTTGAGGACTGGGACGAAGACGACGAAGACGAAGACGAGTGGGACGAGGACGACGACGAAGACGACGACGACGACGAAGACGACGACGACGAAGAAGACGATGAGTGGGACGAGGACGAGTAGCGCAGTACGCCTCGCCGGCTCAACCCGCTGACCAGCCCGCGGGCAGGGTCACGGGGAGCGGCGCGCTGAACGCGGGGTAGACCGGGTGGCTCCGCACCGCCAGCAGCCAGAACACAACGCTCGCGCTGAACATCACCCAGGGAAGACGGTGATTTTCGGCGTGGCGACCCGATTCGCGCGCCGCCGAGGCAGTGAGCCCGAGCCACACCACCTCGAACAGACACTCAGGCTTGGCGAGTCGCCAGAAGCCAGGCGCGAGCTCGAGGAGCGCCTGGTAGGGCGGGTTCTGCGACGGGCCGAGCGCCAACACGAAGAACGGTAGAATCCCCAAGAAGATCCAACGGTTCATCCCTCGGACTCCGAGGCCGAGCACCACCGGGTCGAGGGTCCGCCAGAGCTCCAGTCGGTTCCAACGAGGCGGCCACAGGCTGACCACGTCGAGGGCGGCGCGCTCGTTCACAAATCGTTCCGGGTCTCCCGGCGCTGCGGCGCCCTGCATCAAGCGCCACTGCCAGAAAAAGAGCGGAGATCCGGCAAGTGCCGAGGCGGCCACCGCGGCTCGTAGCTCAGTCCGCGCGCTCCCCAGGAGCGCCATCGCCGCGATGCCCGCGCCGAGGACGCCCCAATACAGATTGTAGAAGCTGGCGCCCACGTAGATCAGCGGCGCCAACGCCGCTGCCCGGCGTTCACCTCGCGAAGCGCCAAGGAGCGCCCAGGCGTAGAGCGGCAACCACCAGACACCGGACTTCTCGATGGTGTACCAGTTCAGATCACGAAAAATATGCAGGTTGAAACCGAAGGCTATCGCGCACGCGTAGGCCGCCAACCGGGGGGCGCCAAGGGACTCGAACAACAACAACGAGCAGCTGAGGTTGAGCACGAGGTTGAGCCACGCGTGGGCGTTGACCGCGGCGAACGCCTCGGCGCCGAGGTCGAGCAGCGCAGTGACGAGGTTGTGACCCATGTGGACGCCGATGAGCTGGAGCGCCGGATCGTGGACGTCCAAGAGACGCCAATGGACTCCATCGAGGTAGAAAGCCAAACTTCCGTACTTGTCAACCGTCGGGAAGGCGCCGTACACCGCCGAAGGGATCAGGGCGGTGAAGGGTACGGTCAACAGCACCGCAAGGCCGGCTGCGCCGATGAGCCTACTTCTACGCCAAAAATACCCGAAGAGTAGTCCGCCGACGACGACACAGGCAAGGTACGCGAGCGGAAGATCCGCAAAGCCGGCGGCGATCGGCACCTCGCGTGGGTCGGCCGGCGGGCCATAAGGCAGCACGATCCCAGCCTTAGCCGGTCGAGGGACGGCGAGCGGAGCCCAGCTCGTCCGCGCCATCCTGCTGACACGCCGGGCACCACCAGGTGCTCCGCGCCGCGTGGATCATCCGCTCGATCGGCGTCGAACAGCGCGGACACGGCTGCCCGGCTCGCTGATAGAGAGGAAAAGGGTTCGGTGCGCCTCGATCTTCGACGTAGTAGATCTCGTCGTCCCCGGCCATCGCTTGAAGCGCCCCGAAGAGTTGGTCCCGGATGCCGCGTGCCAATCGGGAATGGCGCTTACCCGTCACCGCCGCGGCGGGGGTGGAAGGGTGGATGCCGGCCCGCCACAGCGCCTCCGCGGCGTGGAGGTTCCCCAGTCCGGCGAGCCAGGCCTGATCCATCAGCCGCACCTTGATCGCCTGGATGCTCGCACCGGTCGAGGGTAGCGCTTCAAGGAACGCGTCGGGGCCCAGGCCTGCGACGAGCAGCTTCGGCCCCTCTTCGGCGAGGCAGGGCACAAGACCGCCGAGCAGGCGCGGATCGCAGAAGTGCACAGACTGCCCGTCCGACAGGGTCAAGCTCAGCTTTTTGTGCGGGTGGTCGCGGCGCGTCCACTTGCCCGTCATGCCCAGGTGGAGGATCACGGCATTGCGGCCAAAGCGCCAAAGCAGGCGTTTTCCGTGGCGTTCGGGCGGCTCCGGAGAGCGCTCGAGCATCACCTCGGCGAGCCGCTCGGCCGCGTCGGGTAGACCGTCGGTGGGCCGGGCGCGGGTGCTCGCGCGCACGCTCCGAGGATCATGAAGGGTCAAGGCAACAACTCGGCGACCTTTGGTCCACCGTTCGAGCGCGTGCCCGCAGAACTCGACCTCAGGAAGCTCTGGCATCGCGAGATCCCCCTCAGCCGTCTGTGCGGTCGGCGCGCGGACTCCCCGTCGAGCGCCCCTCTATACGTTCCACCGCCGCGCCCAACATCCGCGAAATGCCACGATGCGGCACGATCATGGCATCGGGGAAGCGCTGTGAGACCCGGTGGTCGAGCTCGGTGCCAGCCCAGACGATCACGAGATCTGCACTCGGAATCTCCGGGATATGCCCGCGACTGTTCCCGGGCACGAGCCGCAGCCGGATACGACTGTCGAGGCCCTCGCGGAGCGAACGGTGGTAGGCGGGCGACCCGCCGACGATCACCACGCTCCTCAGGTTGTGAACGAGGCAGGCGGTGGAGAACCGTCGAAGGCTGTCGCGCACCGCCGACGGCGGCTCTCCTTCGCTCCGCTCAGAGGTGACCCGCAGGAGCGCGACCCCGGGCGGCTCCTCATCCCCCTCCGCCAACAAGACGAGCCGCCGTTCAAGGAGGCTCAAGAGCGCATCGGGCTCGGCTACGCTGAGGTGGGCCAGGAGCTCGGGGAGGCGACGCTGGTCGAGCAGCGCGCGGAATGCGAGGGTGAACTCGTCTTCCGAGCGTAAACCGCGGCGTTCAAGGACCTGTCTCAATGACGATCCGGCCCCGCCCGGGTCGGGCGTCGCGCTCGCCGCGTTTGGATTGGATCTGAGCGCGGCCTCGGCCACAAGCGCGTCGCGCTCTTCGCGCAGACGTTCGCGATCCGCCGCGAGCCCCGCCAGCTTTTCGCGCAGCGAGACCGCCTCGGTCCGCTCGGCTGCCAACGCTGTGTCCTGCGCCTGACGGAGCGCCCTCTCCGCGTCGAGCTCCATGTTCAGTTTCTTACAGGCCGCTTTTTCCGCCTCGAGCGCAAGCCCGAGCTCGCTCGGCGCCGGCTTGGCCCCTCCAGCCGGGGCCGGCTGAGACTGCGCCCCGCCCCGATGGTTGTTCGGTGGACTCTGCGGCGACGGTGCCCGCGCTACAGGTGGCCTGCCCTCCCGGGCCCGCCGAGCGGGCGTTGAGGAGGCGAGCGGCACCACCCCCTTCATCGCCGCCCCCAGCTCCGGGTCGGGTGGGACCGCCGGGCGGGGCTGGAGCGTTGGAACCGGCGGGAGGCGCGCACGGGCGCTCCGCGGAAGCTCACGTTGATGGATACGAAGCCGCGTCAACACCTCGGGCCCGAGCTGCTGCTCGGGGTCGTGGTATCGTGGGTAGCCGAGCTCGTGCAGCCATCCAAGGATCAACCTAGGATCTACGCCGAACTCTGTCGCCAGCTTCCGAATACGCAAGGGCGCCTCCTCCGGCGGCGCGTCTTATCCCGTCGACAGGCCCCAGACCCGGTCGTTTCGTCGCTTCCGCCGGGCTACGCTCGTGAGGAGCTCGATTCGGGCCCAAGGAGGCGAGGCGTGGCCTACGCGTGGTCGTCACAACCTGCGGCAAAGAACGAAATCCGGCTGGAGGACGACCGTCCAGTGTGGTGCGTCTCCGACATCCACCTGGGAAATGGCTCGCACTCCGACATCTTCATGCGGAAGGACGCGTTTCTCCTGGAGCTGCTCGCCCAGGTGCGGCAGTCAGGGGCGCGCCTCGTGGTCGTTGGTGACGCGATCGACTTCCACCAGTCATGGAACCTGACCCGGATCGTCGAGGCCCATGGGCCGCTGCTCCGCGCCCTCTCCGATCTCGCCGACACCAACGGGGTGATCTACGTCACCGGGAACCACGACGACGACATCAACGTCTATCGGGACATCCTACGTTTTCGCGTGTGCAGCCGCTTGTGGATCGGGGAGAGCATCGCGATTCAGCACGGGCACGAGTTCGACCCGGTGATCGGCCCGGATATGGCGGGCTCCCATCGGGCCACCCGTATCCACCACTGGGTCGAAGATCGGCTTCATACCTTCATCCGCCTGCCCCTGGGTGACTTCTACAACGTCGGCAATCGGTTCGGGATCTGGCTGGCTTACCAGATCTGGCGGGCCGTGAGCCTGCGCAACCAGGGCCTCCGCCGCTTGGGCTTCAACGAGCTCGCGGCACGCTCGGAGCGGATCTACACCCACTGGATCCGCAGCGAAGTCGGAGATCCCGTCGGGATGACGCGGCCCGCTTTGAGTTGGGCGGCGAGCCATGGGGTCAAGACCGTCATCTGCGGCCACTCCCACATGCCCGGCAACCTTGTGCACGAGGGGGTCCGCTACTGCAACACCGGCTCCTGGACCTTCAACTGGGCCCAATATCTACGGTATGAAGGCGGAGAGTTCACGGTGAAGGACTGGATCTCTGGCCGTGAATACCGGGACGAGCTCTACCGCCCGCTGCTCGACGGCGATCTCGACCACCTCGACTTCGACCGTTGGTGGCGCAACCAGTATCTCGGGTGGTTCCGCTACCGCACCGGCGAGCTCCGGAGAGAGCTGGGCGTCTCGAAGTAGGGACGCCGCCGCGGCTCAGTCTCCCAGCCGCAGCTCGACGATCAGCGGCAGGTGGTCCGACAGCGCCCCGACATCGTCACGCACCCAGGAGCGCTCCACCGTGACTGAGGGACCCACGAACACATAGTCCAAGGTACGGTCGGCGACGAGCTGACCGGGCGGCAGATAGGTACGGCTCTCGGGCCGTGCGAGCCGATCCGGCGATATCGCCGATACATACTTGGGGATGAGCGCAGAAATCGGCGGAACGGGGTCGGAGTACTCCACCGCGCCCGCGCCGAGCCGCGCCGGCGAGTCGCCCGGAGGCAGGCAGTTGAAGTCCCCACCCAAGACAAAACTGCGCTCGGCCTGACACCACGCGTCTGCGACGGCGATCTGTCGCGCGAGGGTTCCGTCGCCGTTGGCGAACGCCGAGAGATGGGTATTTCCAACCGCAAGATCCAGCCCGCGCACCCTGGCGCTCAGGATAGCCCGGCGGAGGTTGAGCTGCTGCCGCCAGAGCGGTTCGGCCATAGGCGGCAGGGCGATGCGCCGGCCCTCGATCAGCGGCAGGCGCGAGAGGGTGCACAGGTGCATCTCCACCCGCCCGAGCGGCTCCCGCCATGGATAAGGCAGGTAACGACACCGATGATACCGGGTGGACAGCCAGACCGGGTACGGCGCTCGATCGAGCAGCAGGCCGAGCTCGTCGAGGCCCGCGGTCCTCCGGGAGCCACGATCGACCTCCTGGAGCAGCACGAGGTCCGCCTGTTCGTCCGCGATCACCCGACCGATCTGCTCCGCGATCGTACGAACGTCCGCCGCAGAGACCGACACTCTGTCGCCGCCTTCATAGAAAAACGTGTGTCGACCCGCACAGAACTGGAGGTTCCAAGACAGAACCTTCAGGCGCCGCTGGCTCGTCGGTATTGCCGGGCCGCTGCCTACGACCGGCACGGCCTCCACGGGGGCCGGACGGTCCACCCACAACGCAGAAAGGCCGAGACCACGGGACAGCCCGCGGCGCGGCGGCTCCTCCCTCACGGAGGCCCCGCCTCGACCCCGCGGCGCTCAGTCCGCGGGCCCACGCTCACCAAAACGCCCGGTGAAGGTCTCGTACATCTCGCGGCACTCGTAACGATCTTCGCGCATCATCCGCTGGATCCCGGAGCGGGGGTGCACGTTGTAGAAGCCGGTGATCGCATAAGGCAGGTGGTAGCCCCAACGTAGCTCATCGCGCAGCGTCGCGTATTCGTCGACGAGCTCCAGGATCGGCCGCACGTCGTAGCGCGGGTTATCCAGGTAGAAGAGCAGAAGTTCGAGGGGGCAGTTGCCCGCGCCCCGGCCGATGCCGTGGATCGTCGCGTCGACAAAGTCGACCCCCTCGTCGATCGCCGTGATGGTGTTCGCAAAGGCCTGCTGCTGATTATTATGGGTGTGAATGCCGACTTTGACCTTCTCCCCGAGACGGTTCTGGTAGACCCGCACCAGGTGGCTCACGTGGTGGGGGTAGAGCGCGCCAAAGCTGTCGACGATAGCGACATTGTGCACCCCACTGTCACGCAGCTCGTCCAGGAAGGCGTCCACCTCCTCCGGGGAGAGCGTCGAGACAGCCATGACGTTCATGAACGTCTCGTAACCCTGCTCCAACGCCCGGTCCAGCAGGCGCCGGGCCTCGGTGATCTGGTGGGCGTAGGTGGCGATCCGAATCGTGTTGACCACCGTCTCGCCGCGGGAGCGGATGTCCTGGGGATCGACCTTGCCACAATCGAGCATCGCCGCGATCTTCATCTTGCCGTTCTGGGCTGCGGTGACCTCGGCCAGCACCTCCTCTTCGAGAAAGCGCCACTCCCCCACCTTGTTGCGGTCGAACACGCCGTCGCGCGTACGGTAGCCGATCTCCATGTAATCGACGCCGGCGGCCTGCAGCGCCTCAAACGAGCGCTTGACCCACGTACGATCGAAGCGCCAATTGTTGCAGATTCCGCCGTCACGGATGGTACAATCCAACACCTTGATCCGGCGTCGGCGGTCGGTCACCAGCCCCTCCGGGCAACAACGAACACGATAATCCATACCCATCTGGTCTACCTTCTCAAGCGGGCGACACTATCCCCGACGCGACGCGGGCCGCCACTCCTTCGTGACGCTCGACGGGCCCTCGCGAGCGCGCTCACCGAAATCCTCCGTCGGCGGCGACTAGGTGTTGACAATCCCGCGACGCGGATGGCTTAGGGGGCCCAGGATGTCCCTCCTCACGCTGCTCCTCGGGTGCCAGGCACCGTTCGAAGAAGATCGCCACGATCTGGCCTCATTTCGGATCGTAGCGGTGTCTGCGCGAGCCTTGGGGCGAGCCGGCGACAACGCCACGCCTCTCGCGCTGAGGGCGCTCATCTGGTCGGGAAAGGGCGCGTGGCACGAGCAAGAACCCGGGGTGGTGTGGACGGTCACTGGAGCGGACGGTCGCGTACAGGCGCTCACCGGCGTGCGGCCCGAGACAGAGGTCGCCCTCCCCGCGTCGGTTGAGCTGCTCGCGGCGTCGGTCGAGGGTGAGTGGGAGCGCGCGACGCTCGTCGTGCTCGATGGGAAGCAGCCTTCGACGAAGGGCTGGTCCCGAAACGAGAGCGATCTGGACGCGACCGACGCGACGGCGTCCATCGCAGAGCGGGAGGGGGCGGCCCTCCTCGAATCGAGCACAACCGGGCCCTCGGGCGCGCTCCGCCTGGAGAAGGTCGCCGACCGGAATCTGGTGACCCACTGGATTGGGAGCGGCGGGACCTGGGCCGAGCTGTCGGAGCACCGGAGCGACTGGTTCGCCGCAGAGCTCGAGATCGACGACGGTGAGATCGAAAAGAACGTGCCCTTGGCCCCCGGCGTGTACCCCGCCTTGGGCCTCACCTTCGACGGCCAGGGTCGTAACCAATGGACCTGGGTGGACACTGCGGTGGATCCGGGTCCCCACCTTCAGGTCGATGGGCGTATACTTCCTTGGGACGCCGATTTTGAAGGCGAGGGAACCTATGAGGCGACCGTCGAGCTGGTGGACGACCTCGTCGGCTTCCGGCTCTCGGACGTGCTCCGGGTCGTTGACCGGTCGGGGGCAGAAGCGGCGTGTGCCGAGGCTGAGGTCGGGGGCTTGGAGCTGGATCTTGACGCGGTCGCCACCGGGCTCTGCGCGCGTAGCGACCTCGAGCGCCGGCGCGTGGTGCTGAGCGGCTGGGGGCAGCCTTGAACCTGGCGTTATGGCTCGTGATGCTGGCCTCAGCAGAGAAGGTGAACGGCGTGGTGCGTGAGCGAGGAAACGGCGCCCCGCTCCCCGACGTGGAGGTGCTCGCTGCCGATCGTTCGGCGCGCGCCACGACCGATGCGGACGGGCGCTTCCTGATCGACATTGAGCCGGGCGTAGCCGTGCTTTTCCTGAGCCCGTCCCACGTACCGTGGGACGGCGTGCCGGATCCCACCGAGCGGCTCTGGGTGGTCCATCTGGTTCCGGTCGCGGGTGACGCCGAGATCGTGGTGGAGGCACGGAGAGACGACCCGATGGTGAGCCAGCAGCGTCTGGACCGCGAGCGCGTGCTCAAGACCCCTGGCACCTTTGAGGACCCCGTCAGGTTGGTGCAGTCCTTGCCGGGTGTCGCCTCGACGCCCGAGTATTCGCCCAAGGCAGGGGACATCTCGGTGCGAGGCTCCCTACCCGGCGAAAACCGGTTCTACCTCGACACGGTCGAGCTCCCCTACCTCTACCACTACAACGACTACGCATCGGTGTTCCACACCCGGCTGCTCGAGGATCTGAGCCTTTATCCTTCGACCTTCGGCCCAACGTGGGGGGACACCCTCGGAGGGATCGTCGATACCCGTTCGGTGTGGGAACCGCCGCGGGGCGTCTCGGGCTCAGTCAACCTGAACCTCGTGATCAGCGGCGCAGAGCTGGCGGTACCGGTGTCAGACCGGTGGACGGTACGTGCCTCCGCGAGGCGGAGCTACCTCGACCTCATCGAGAGCGACAACGAGCAGTACACCGTGTTTCCGGTGTTCTGGGACTATTTTTCGCGGGTCGAGTACCGGCCTACGGTAGGGGCGACCTGGGGACTGTTTGTGTTCGGCGCGGGCGATCACTACACCCGTTACGCGGGTGAGCCCACGTTGCTCGACCCCTACGAACAGTCGATCAACCCGTCTTTCCTGTACGAACGTCGTTTTCACGTCGTGGGCGTGGCGCATCAGCACCGTGACAACCGCCTCCGGCTTGACGGGAGCCTCAGCGCGACGCTCTACGACACTTCGGGCACTCTGCCGTCCGCGTCTGAGTCGCGGCGTGAGCAGCGGCTCGCCCTGAAAGAGGTGGGCGTTATTGAGCTCTCGGAGCACTTCGGTCTTGGGTTTGGCGGGGACGCGCGGCTGGTCGCGGCGCACCTCCGCTCCCAGACGGAAAGGGTCTGGCCGGAGGTGAAACGAGAGACGACCCTGATCCCCTACGGCCAGGAGGTGGACAGCGAAACGACACGTTTGACGGCGGGGATCTACGCCGAGGGGCGCTGGCAGCCGTCGCGACTGGCCCTCTACCCGTCGCTCCGGATCGACGCCGACAGCCTGAGCCGCGCCGCGGTCTTCGATCCGCGCCTGAGCGCACGCTACTCCCTGGCCGATGACACCCGTATCCGCGCTGGTGCTGGGATCTACTCGGCTTTTGCGCCGACGCTCTATGTCGGTGTGTTGGGGGTCGAAGACCTCCCGCCGGCCCACAGCTATCAGGTAGCCACCGGGTTCGACCACGCTTTCGCCGGTCGGCTCGAGGTTGCGCTCGACGGGTGGCTGTCCCGCACCGATCAGCTCTGGGCGCGCCGCTTGGACGGTACGGTCGCTACCGGCGTGTACGCCCGGGGCCAGGGGTTCGAGCTCACGAGCCGTTATCGGCTCAGGGAGAAGTTTTTCGCCTGGGTGGCGCTCAGTACGATGCGCACCGAGCGCGAGGTGGACGGCGTCTGGGCGCCCGGCGAGTACGATCAGCCTTTTGCCGGGAGCTTTGTCGGGAGCTGGGATTTTGCTGCCCACTGGAACGTTGGGCTACGTTATCGTGTGAGCTCCGGCCTGCCGGACACGCCTATCGTAGACGGGGTGTATGACGCGACCACCGACAGCTATGTGCCGGTCTACGGCGCGCTTTGGAGCGAGCGACTTCCGACCTACCAGAAGGTTGACGCGCACCTTGAGCGTCGACTCAATTTCAACAGCTGGAACCTGACACTCTACGCGGAGGCGTGGTGGGTGCCCGCGGTGTCGAACGTGATGTACCAGGCGTGGCGCTATGACTACGACCAGGTCGAAGCGGTACACGGTCCAGGCTTTGTGCCGCTCGTGGGAGCGAGGGGCGAGTTATAGCGGGCCGCTATTCAGTTCCTCCGCCGAGACGGCGCCACCAGCCAATCCTCCCCGCTGCGTTCCAATCGAAGCATACCCGCCGCGGCCCCGGCCTGCACCAGGTCCACGAGGCGCGCGTAGCCGGCTCCCCGGTGATCGAAGCCGCCGGTCCGGGCGACGAGGTGCGCCAGGGTAGGCGGCTCTCCTGCTTTGAGGCTCGCTTCCGCCGCAGCGATGACCGCTGCGCAGCCCGTGGCTGCCGCCCGCGACAGCGGCTCGACCCTGCCAGGCGGCGGTCGATACGGTGGGTTGGCCGCCGCGGTCAGCAGCGCTTCCGTGGGCGATCGACGGTCGGCGCGGCCACCCTCAGGGCCGCCGCGGGGCAGCCAACGCGCCGTATTGCGAGGTGAAGGAGCACCCGTACGCAGCTCGGCACCCCGGCCCACAGGACCATACTCCACCGCAGGCATCTGCGCGGGCGTACGCGTGTTCGGGGAGCGGGGCGGTTCGGTGACCGCACCCGACTCGCGCGTCAAGGGGCTCCGGCTCTGCGCCACCTCTTCCCTCGCCGGCGCCGGATCGATCCGGGCGGCCGACGCGAAGCCAGGTGGCTTGGGTGCGGGCTGAACCGGTGGCGGCGCCGCGGCAGGCTGGCGACCCGGCGTAGCTGGGGACTGAGACGGCGGCGGCGCCGCGGCGGCGGGGCTACGCGGTGTCGCTGCGGGCTGAGCCGGCGGCGGCCCCGCGGCGGCAGGGGAACGCGGCTTGGCTGTGGGCTGAGCCGGCGGCGGCGCTGCGGCGGGGGGGCTGTGCGGTG
>CANKTH010000030.1 GCA_947486185.1 Deltaproteobacteria bacterium | reverse complement strand
CGCCCATTTCGGTTAGACGCCGGGCCGTCGCGGGGACCGCCCAGGTGCTCCGTCATACGCCGCTCCAACGGGAGGGGCCCGAGGAACACTTCATGTCGGATGAACCGAAATCGACACCGCAAAAACCCGAGCAGCCGCCGGCGACCGAGCGGCTCGCCAAGGTGATGGCGGAACACGGCGTGGCGTCGAGGCGTGAAGCCGAAAAAATCGTCACGGATGGCCGGGTCGAGGTCAACGGCGCCGTCGTCACCCACCCCGGCACCCCCGTGAGCCGCAGCGACACCATCCGAGTCGACGGCCGCCCCCTCCCCACGGCGCCGCGCAAGATCTACCTGCTGTTCTACAAGCCCAAGGGCACCATCGTCACGCGCGCCGACCCGGAGGGCCGCGATACGATCTGGCAGATCCTCCCCGAGCTTCCGGCGCGGGTCGAGGCCGTGGGCCGTCTCGACGTCAACACCGAAGGGGCGCTGTTGCTCACCAACGACGGCGACCTGGCCAACGCGCTCACCCATCCGAGCCGGGAGGTGCCCAAACGATACCTCGCCAAGGTATGGAAGGAGCCGAGCGAGTCGGACCTCAAACGGCTCATGTCCGGCGTCCTCCTTGAGGATGGCAAGACGGCGCCGTGTAAGGCGCGTGTGGTGCGGCTGGCCCAGGGACGACCAGGCAGCGAGGCGCGGCAGCCGGGCGAGTCCAACTGTTGGGTCGAGATCACGGTCACCGAAGGGAAAAACCGTCTCGTTCGCCGCATGTTGACCGCGATCGGCCATCCGGTCAGCAAGCTCCGGCGCGAGTCCTTCGCCACCGTGAGCATCCGGGACCTCGCGCCGGGGCAGCTCCGCCCCCTCACCGCTGAGGAGATCGACCGGGTGAGGGACGTTTCGCAAGGAGTCATCCCGTCGGCGGCCGGCCGCCGCTCGCGCTCGCGAAAGATGGGCCACGCCAAGGCGGACCCGGGTTGGATCCAGCGGCGCGAAAACCGGAAAAAGAAGCCTCGCCGGGCCTGAAGCACGGGAGTTGAGTGTGCCGATGAGGACTTTTCGGAAAGCGCAGACCCTGTCCGTGGCCACCATCGCCGAGGGAGCGATCATCGGCAAACTGGACGATCTCCAGTTCGATCTCTCGACCGGCCGCATCTTTGGTTTTCGGCTTCGTGCACCGGGTATCCTCGGGCGCACCGGCGGGGTGGCGGCCGCCGAGCTCCCGCTCATCGGGCGCGACCTGACACTGGTGCGCTCCGAGACCTCGGTGGAGTGGTCGGGAGAGCGGCGCAACGCCGAGGATGGCAGGGCCTGGGCGGGAAACTACCGGAAGACGCGGGTCATCACCCGCCGCGGCGCCGGCCTTGGCGTTGTCGAGGACTTCATCCTCGACGGTAGCCCTCCAGCGATCGTCGCCTTGTTGCTGGATAGGCACCGAATGATACGCCTCGATCGTCGGGTCACGCTGGGGCGTGACTCGGTGATCGTGGAGGATCCTACGGCGGCGGTCTCGCTCGAAGATGACGAGGAGAGCACCGACTGGTGGACGCGGGTCAAGAGCACCTTCAGCAGCGATGAAACGGAACGCTGAGCTCCAAGCTCTGCCGCTCCGCTACCGCACCGTTCCAATAGGATGTTGGCGCCGGGCGCGACGCAAGCGCGTGATTCGGGGTAGGCTCTGACAAGGGGGTCCTGTGCTGCTGTTCTTGACGCTGGCGTGTGCGCCCGACGTGGTTTTGAAAGCCGAGGACCCGGAACTGGTCGTCTCTCCCAGCCTGCTCGACGCCGGGGATGTGGCGGTCGGCTCGGACACCCCTCTGGAGCTGTCGTTGAGCTGCATCGCCGGCCGGTCCGTACAGGTGCTGACTGTGGATCTCGCAGACACCGACGGAATGTTCAGAGGTCCGGATGCGACGCTGCCGACGATCCCTATCGACACCACCCAGACGATGACCGTCAACTACCAGCCGACAAGCGCGGGCTACCACACCGCTCTACTCACGATCTTCACCAACGAACCTGCGGAACATCAGCTCATCCTCCGTGGGCACGCCGCTGCCCCCGGCGCGCGTCTGCTACCGAGCCTGCTCGATTTCGGGCCGGTGGCGGTCGGAGACGCGGCCACAGGCACCATCCTGGTCGAAAACACGGGCGAGATCGATCTCCTGATCGCCGGGATCGGCTTTGACGCTGATGTTTTCGGGTCAAACACCTCGCTCCCGTTGTCGGTGCTCGCGGGCAAGAGCGTAGGCGTCCTGCTGAGCTTCACCCCAGCGGACACCACCGAGCGGCGCGGCACCGCTACACTTGACCTCGAGTCCGCCGGGAGCTTGGAGGTGGCCCTGAGGGGTAACGCATGCAACAGCGGTGCCGCCGACCTCTACGACCAGGACGATGACGGCTACACCGGTTGTGGCCTGGATTGTGACGACACAAACGCCGATCTCCGGCCGGGCGCAGCCGAGACCTGCGACGGGCTGGACCAGGACTGCGACGGCGAGACGGATGAGGGTACGTCGTGTTTTGACGACGACGGCGACGGTTACAGCGAGGATGGAGGCGACTGCAACGACGGAGACGCCGCCGCTTCTCCAGGGTTGCCGGAGGTCCTCAATAACGGCTGGGACGACGACTGCGACGGCATCTCCGATCTGGGCGTCGACGACGGCGACGGCGACGGCTACGGGCCCGACCACGACTGCGACGACACCCTCGCCACCATCTTCCCCGGCGCTCCCGAGACCTTCGACGGCCTCGACAACGACTGCGACGCGCAGGTCGACGAGGAGACCGACGGCTACGACGACGACGGGGACGGTGTGACCGAGAACGGCGGCGACTGCGACGACGCCTACGCCGACACCTATGACGGAGCGGCCGAGCTGGCCGACGGGCGTGACAACAACTGCAACAATGTCGTCGACGAAGGCACCACCGCCGCGGACGACGATGGCGACGGATTCACCGAAGCGGGTGGGGACTGTGACGACAGCCGCGCCAACGTCCACCCCGCCGCCGCCGAGATCGTCGGGGACGGCGTCGACAACGACTGTGATGGAGTCGCCGTATGAACCGCATCTGGGGCGCCTCCGCCGCACCGTTGGCCCGTGTCACGACCGCCGCCGTGGTGTCACTGTTGTTCCCGAGCGTAGCCCACGCGTACGACGTGTGGTTCTACTACAACGGCACCTACGTGTCCTCCACGGACATTGCCACCACCGTGGCCGCGATCACCAGCGCCGGCGGCTCGGTCACCACCACCACCGCACCCAACTGGTCACAGAATTGGACCGGCTACAAACTGATTGTCATTCTGCTTCCGGATGCCAATTTCAGCCTTTCCGAAGCGGCGGCTTTCGAGGACTTCGTTGAGGACGGCGGTAGATTGGTCATCGTCGGCGACTGGTCAAGCGCAGGGCGTGGTTTTGGGGTCTTCAACGCCCGGATCAACGATCTGATGGCCTTCATGTCGGTGCCCCTGTCGCTTTCGGGCTCCACCACCCTCGCGGGCTCCGGTTGTGCCTTCAGCACGAGCGTGGCGAGCGACACCGTAACCGATGGAGTAAGCTACTTTTACGCCGCAGCCGGTCAGGCGGTGAACGGGGGCACCGCGCTTCTGTCCGTCAGCGGCAGCGCGATCCTCTCCGTCGCGCAGACGCCGGGCGCTCCGGCGCGGGCCCCCTTCGACGTGATCGTCGGCGGCGATGTCAACGTCTTCAACTCCTACTGTTCGGGCGCCACCGGGATAGGCTCCAACTACACGCTCTGGCAGAACCTATACTACACCTGTGCCGACGCCGACTTGGACGGCCACGGCGACGAGAGCTGCGGGGGCGACGACTGCAACGACGCGGACGTCACGGTGCACCTCGGCGCGGCGGAGAGCTGTGACGGCGCGGACGACGACTGCGACGGTCTGATCGACGAAGGGGTGACCCTTCCCTGGTTTCGCGACGGGGACGGAGACGGCTACGGTGACTCGGCCACCACCTCCGCCGCCTGCAGCGCCCCCTTGGGCTATGTCGCGACCTCCTCTGACTGTGACGACCGTGACGCGTTCGTCTATCCGGGCGCCACCGAGCAGTGCGACGGCGTCGACGACGATTGCGACGGGAGCATCGACGAAGGCGTCACCAGCACCTATTACGCCGACGTAGACGGTGACGGTTACGGGGACCCGGCCAGCAGCATCGACGACTGCAGCGTCCCAAGCGGCTACGCCACCAACGAGCTTGACTGTAATGATCGGAACGCGACGGCCGCACCGGGGTTGGTCGAGGTGTGCGACAGCGTGGACAATGACTGCGATGGCACCGTGGATGACGGAGTCACCTACACCTACTACGCGGATTTTGATGGAGACGGTTACGGCAACGCCGCGGTGACGGTCACGGGGTGCAGCGCACCGAGCGCCTACATCAGCGACTACACCGACTGTGACGACACCAACCGTAGCCGCTCGCCCGGGCTCACCGAGAGCTGCGACGGCCTCGACAACGACTGCGACAGCCTGGTGGACGAGGGTCTGCTCACCACCTGGTACACCGACAGCGACGCTGACGGCTATGGCGACATCGCGGCGTCTATCGAGGCATGCACCGCGCCGTCGGGCACGGTCGCCAACTACAACGACTGTGACGACAGCAATTCGAGCCGAAATCCAGGCTTGACCGAAGCCTGCGACGGGCTCGACAACGACTGCGACAGCACTATCGACGAAGGCCTGTATGCCACCTTCTATGCCGATCGTGACGCAGATGGATACGGCGACCCCACCACGTCGGTCTTCGATTGCGCTGGCCCCTCTGGCTACGTCAGCGACGGCACCGACTGTGATGATACGACGATCCTACGTTATCCGGGGAACGCCGAGCGTTGTGACGAGGTGGACAACGACTGCGACGGCGTAGTCGACAACGAAGTGACGAGTCGCTACTACGCCGATTCGGACGGCGACTTCTACGGTGACGCTGCACTCCCCGTAGACTCCTGCTCGCCGCCCGACGGCTATGTCTCGGAGAACACCGACTGCGATGATACATTGTCGAATGTATCACCCGGCACGATTGAGGTGTGTGACCTGATCGACAACGACTGCGACACCGAGATCGACGAGGGGGTGACGAGCGTCTGGTACCGCGACGGCGATGCCGACGGCTATGGCAACTCCGCCGAGAGCGCCGAGCTTTGTGGCACGGAGATCGGCTACGTCACCAGCGCGGGGGACTGCTGGGACGAAGACGGGACGGTCTACCCGGGGGCCAGCGAGAGCGCCGACGGCGTCGACGACGACTGTGACGGCGACGTCGATGAGGGCACCGATGCGAGTGACGACGACGGTGACGGCTACTCGGAGGACGGCGGCGACTGCGACGACAACAACGCTGCTCGTTCACCCAGCGACATCGAGATTGCGGACGGGGTCGACCAGGACTGTGACGGCGTGAGCGACGAGGGCACTGACGTCTACGACGACGACGGTGACGGGCGCACCGAGACCGGCGGCGACTGTAATGACGCGGATCCCGACCGTTCGCCCGGGTACACCGAGACCGCCGACAATGGCATCGACGATGACTGTGACGGGGTCGTGGACGACGGCCTCTCCGACCCCGACGGCGACGGCTACGAGCCCGAGGCCGGCGACTGCGCCCCGGACAACGAGGAGATTTACCCCGGCGCGCCGGAGATCGCCGACGGCATCGACAACGACTGCGACGGGGACACCGATGAAGGGACGGAGCGGTGGGACAACGACGGGGACGGTGAGAGCGCCGTGGAGGGTGACTGCGACGACACCGACAGCAGCGTCTATTCGGGCGCCGCCGACCTCGCCGACGGGCGCGACAACGACTGTGACGGCACGGTAGACGAGGGCACGACCAGCTACGACGACGATGGTGACGGCTTCTCGGAGGAGGGCGGCGACTGCGACGACACCGACAGCGCGGTCCGGCCGGGTGTCGACGAGCAGCTCAACGGCATCGACGACGACTGTGACGGCGACACCGACGAGGGCAGCGACGACCTCGACGGTGACGGCGTGACCCGCCTCGACGGTGACTGTAACGACGCGGACGGCTGGGTACGGCCCAACCTACCGGAGATGTGTGACGCGATCGACAACAACTGCGATGGAGTGGTGGACGAGGGCTGCGACGGTGCGGTCGTCGAAGATGGGCCGAACGCCGATAAGGACGAGGTCAGCGCGTGTGGGTGTGTCGGTGCAGCTGGCTCGGACACCATCTGGCTCCCCGGGCTCCTACTGGCGGCGGGCGCGGTGACAAGGCGCCGTCGGAGGTGAACCGTGTGGTGGATCCTGCTGACCGCCTGTGAAACCCCGGTGACGAAGACGCCGCCGGGCCCCCGAGATCCGGACACCGTAGCCTGGGCGAGCCAACCCTCGACGGGACTGCCCGCGTATGTCGGGAGCACGCGACCCATCGCTGCGATGGCGAGCGTCGTCGATCAGCTGTTCGTCGCGCTCGGCGATCTGGGGCTTCACCAGAGCGGTGACGGAGGCGGCAGCTTTGTCGCGAGCCCGCTCTCGACGGCGGACTGTGAACCTCTCGGGCTCTACGTCACCCTCGAGGATCGCCTCCTCGTGAGCTGCTACTCCGACGACGGCTCGGGCGGCTTGTGGGCGAGCGACGACGGGATCAGCTTCACGCCCAGCGACGAGGGACTGCACGCCGGCAATGAGTACGATGCGCAGTTTGTTGAGCTCAACGGAAGACTTTATTACGACGCCGCTGTCGTGAGCGATGACGGCGGCCGGAGCTGGTCCACCGAAAGCGGGGCGCCGACGGGCTGCCGGGTGTATCGCCTCGGAGACCAGCTGTTCTGCCACCGAAACGCCGTCGCGGACGCCCACACCTGGACCAGCGCCGACGATGGCCTCACCTGGACGGACGTGACCGATGCGAGCACGAGCGATCTCGTGCTCCTGCGATTTGCGGAGGTGGACGGCCGTGTCTGGGCGCTGGACAATCGGGAAGGCGCCGCCGGCATCAGCGCCTCGGTGGTCAGCAGCCCCGACGGGACGATCTGGACACGCGAGCCCAATCTACCGGAACAAAGCCCAGTTTTCTGGACCCTCCTGACGAACGTGGACGGCGTCGGGCTGATCTCTCTCGGCCCTGACAGCATGGACGGGATCGCCGACAATGGGCCGCTGTTCTTCAGCCGGGGGGGCGCCTGGCTGCCCGCCGTCGGTCCAGAGGCGAGCGAGCTCGCGGGCGCTCACGCCGCCGCGGGGACCGAGACCGGCGTGCTGCTGCTCACGGAAGCCGGATTGATCTCGGCCCTATGGGAAGAGTTCGCCACCGATTGAGCCACTATCCCGCGACCACGTTCCACACGCGCATGAAATTCTCGCCCTTGATCGCGCGTAGCTCTGCATCGGTATAACCGCGGCGCCTGAGTTCTTCCCACAAGACAGGGAGCTTTGAGGCATCTCCCACCCCAGTGATCGGGGTGATGAGGCCGTCGTAGTCACTTCCCAGGGCGATACAGGTGAAGCCCCCGACCTTTTTCAGGTGGTCGATGTGGTCCGCGATCGCGGATACATCGCCCGAACCGCCAACGAAGGGACGATGAAAATTCACACCGATCACACCACCTTTTGATGCGATACATCGAATCTCGTCGTCCGTGAGGTTTCGCGGATGCGGCTTGACCGCCGCCGTGTTGGAGTGGCTCGCCACCACCGGATCCGTCGACAAGCTGCAGACCTCCAGGGTTGTCGCCGAGGAGGCGTGGGAGACGTCGAGGATCACGCCGAGGCGGTTCGCCTCCGCGACCAGGGCGCGCCCGTCGGCGGTCAGGCCGCCACCACCATCTCCCGAGGAGCCCGCGTATCGATTGGACATGCTCCACGTGAGCCCCAACATACGCAGACCCCGCGCATGGAGCGCCTGTAACCCCGGGATCCCGGTGCGATCGATGCCATGAGCCCCCTCGAGCGCCACCACCATCGCGACCATTCCTGCCTCGGCCGCGGCGAGCGCCTCAGCAGGCGAGCGGGCGAGCACCACAGAATCGAGTCGTTTGTCCTCTGCTTCAATCTTCGAGAACATCTGCTCCACCCGCGCCGTCCAGTCACCCGTTCGCGGCGGCCAGATGACCATCACCGCGACGTTGGTGCCGCCGGTCACCAGCGGGCCAAGCCCTCCCTCGAGCCCGGCCCCGTCGAGCCCAACGTTTCGGTTTACCAGCTGCGTGGGGGTGTCCAGATGGAGATCAGCCTGGATCTCCGCCGCCATCACGACGCTCATCAACCACCACATCCGCTCTCCGTCTCACCCCCACCCGCTATCGCCTCGCCGGATGGAGCGCCCGTAGACAATAATGGGCCCCGGCGCTATAGACTGGTCGCATGTACCTGCTCCTAATCCTGGTCTCGTGCGACTCCTCCATCAAGCTTGAGCCGGCCGCCGGCAAGGACAGCGCCCCGGTCGAGACGGTCGACGACACCGGCGTGACCGACGACACCGGCGTGACCGACGACACCGGCGTGACCGACGACACCGGTCCCGCCGCGCCCGACCTTGGCTTCACGTTGTCAGGCGCTTGGAGCGGGAGCACCCTCGGCCTCACAATGCTCGTCGCCGATAGCCTGGGCGACGAGGCGCTGGAGTTCGGAGCGACCCGTTGGTCCGCGCCCGGGGCAACCGAGATCCTGCTCACCGCCGGGGAGCCACCTGAGGAGGATCTGGTCCCCCTGGACCCCGAGAATGCGCCCGGAACCCTCGCCGCATTCTACGTTCCGACCTTGCACCTGGACGCGGACGGCGACGGCCTGCAGAACGACGATGAGGTGTTCGTCGGCGTAGGTGACACCTGGGCATTGTACATCCGAAACCTGGGCGCCAACATGCCCCTGCCGGGTCTCGTCGAAGGGTGGAACGCCATCCACGTGGACTTCCTACGCGAGGACATCCGGGTGGCCGACCCGATGACCATTCCGGTCGATGCTTCGCTCGCCGAAATGTCCTCGATCGCCCTTGCGGGTACGACGAGCGTCGACCTCCCCGACGACTCCCGGTTCGGCGTGTACCCGAGCATCATGTTCGAAGGAGGGATCGCGCTCGCTGGGCTCCTCGATGAGCCGGCGAGCGAGAGCTGGTCGTTCTCGCTCGAAGCCCCCCCTCCAGATGACCATTTCTCCGATCTCGACGGGCTCTATGCGGCTGTCGAGCTCCCCCTGATCTACCAGGACAGTCACCCCAATGAGCGCCTGGACGACGGAGATCAGCTGCTCCACCCGGTGTGCGCGGAGGGCCACGCAGTGGGCCTCCTCTACATCCCACCACCGACCGATCTGGTCGTCGCGACCAGCATGACGATCTACGGGATCGCCCCGGGTTGGCTGGCCACCGCCTTCGACGAGGAGGGACTGTCACCGTTCAGCGCGGATGCCCTACTCAACCTGGACATCGGGAGCTGTAGCTTCTGAACCGAGCCCTCAGAAGCGGCCCTGCCGCCGCTCGCGGGTGGGGAGGATCTCCAGACACGTGGTCCACCACCCGGTCCGGATCGTGGCCACAAATTCTGGGGGAAGTCCCTCCCCTTCCATCTCGGCAGCGAGGCGGGCGTGGTCATACTCCAGGGCCACCCGCTCCGAGTGGAGCTGGCCGTCCTCCAGGTGTAGCAACACGTACTCCACCGTCAAACGGCCATTGTTGGCGGGTCGGCCGATCGCTCCGACGTTGATCAGCCCTCGACCGTCTGCCAGTCGCCGCTCAAAGGCAATGCCGGTATGGGTGTTGACGATCAGATCGACCTGGTAGAGCTCACAGAGATGGTGGATATATGCCGCTGGGGTGGTGCTCTCCCACAAGAACTCGTTGATTCGTCGCGGCGAGCCATGAACCAGCAATACACGGTGTTTACCCACCATCATCGTGATACGTGTGGGCAGTGCCGCGAGCCAGCGGCGGTGCTCTTCCGTCGTACCGTCTAGGGTGTAGTCGTAGGAGATCTGGGCGTAGTGGTTGTCACGCGGATCGGTGTACCCGCAGCCGCAGTCGGCCAGCGCGTTCCCTACCGAAACATCGTAGTTTCCCGCCATACAACGCACCGCGGACTCCCGCAGCCGCTCGACGCTGCGCGCCGGGTGGGGGCCGAAGCCACCGACGTCTCCCAGGAAATACACTCCGGCGGCACCGCGGCGATATGTATCACGTAATAGCACATCCAAGGCGAGATAGTTGTTGTAGACGCCGCCGAACAGCGCCAGCGTGACCCGCGGCCCGACCCAGAATTCCGCCGCGCTCAACTCCGGCACGAAAAGCCCTCTTCCCAGCAGGTAAAACACGCCCGGTACGCGAGGGGGATCGGCACCAGGGCCTTCGCGAGGCCGTCTCCGAGACGCGCGCTCGGGTAGTCGATCAGGATCGGACAGGTGTACACCCCGTTGGCGGTCACCATGCGGGAGGTGCCGCAGCCGAGCTGCCAGGGGGCCTCATCGTCGAGATCCTCCGCCGCAAGCCTGGCTTCAGGGCCATAACGACCGCTCCGCGCCGCCTCCCGCCCGATACGAAAGGGCGGGATGAGCTTCAGCCGCGGCCGCTCGACCCCGAGCGCCCGTAAGAACCCGAGCATCGCCGTTCTCCCCTCCGGTGAAGCCCCCGCGGGATCCACCAAGGTGAGCGCCAGGGAGGGCTCGATCCCCGCTTCGACGAGGCGCCGGATCCCGGTCGTGGTCGCCTCAAACACCCCCTCCCCGCGTATCGGGTCGTTGGCCGCTGCCGACAGTCCATCCAGGCTGACCCGGAGATCCAGGCTGTAGTCCGCCGCCGCCGAACGATGTGCGAGCTCGGCGGCGATCTCCCGGGTGATCAACATCCCGTTGGTCAAGATATGCAGGGGCCCGCTCGCCAATCCGTCGTCGATCAGGTCGAGGATCTCGGGGTGGAGGAAGGGCTCGCCTCCGGTATAATAATAGGCGCGACATCCAAGTCTCTCCGCGTCACTGATCGCGACCTGGACCTGGGCCCGCGTCATCATCGCGTGGCGATCGACCTTGGGGCCGCATGAAATAAAACAGTGGCGACAGGCGATGTTACATCGGCTTCCCGTCACTTGGAGCCACAAGCTGTCCAGGTGCAGGAAGGGGAGCAAGGGAGCCGCCATCCCGGTCACTTAACCGGCGCTCGTGAGCCTGAGCCGCCGCCCCGCGATAACCGCCGGACGCGAAGAAGAGGTCCTGATGTCCGACGCCGGCCTGGGTGCCCAGAAGCTCCACGAAGCCCTCACTCAACTTCAACAGGGTAGGATGGACGCCGCGTACCACGCTGGATGTGCCGCGCTCGAGGCCTTCAGTACCGCGGCCGACCGCACCGGCTCGGCAGCCGCCCACCAGCTGCTCGGCATGCTGGCGTTGAGTCGCGGAGAAGTGGAGTCGGCGATCGAGCACCTGGAAGCGGCGATCCCGCTCCGGGAGAGCACGGGAGACGACGCGGGCCTGGCGAGCCTGCTGCAAGAACGCTTCGAAATCGCTCTTCGTACCGGTGATCTCGAAGGCGCCCGCCTCTGGATGGAACGGCAGCTCAGCGCGCACGACCGCAGCAACGACCGGGAGGGGCGCGCCCACGCCCTCCATCAGCTCGCGCAGCTGCACCTCCAGGCGGGAGAGCCCGACCGCGCTGAAGCACTGGTTCAAGATGCATTCTGGGCGATCGAAGGGCCCGGCAGCGAACGCGCCCGTGCCGCGCTGGTGGTGTTGTCGTCGAACATCGCGATCGAGAAGGCCCAGCTCGAACGCGCGGAGAGCCTCGCGCGACAAGCCGTGGAGCTCGCGCGCCAGGCGCGCTTTCGGCCCGCGGAGCTGGACGCGATGTTCCAGCTTGGCGTGGTGCTCCGCCTCCGAGAGTCATGGAAGCCCGCGCTGCGGGTGCTCGAAGACGCGCTGATGGGGCGAGAGCTTCTGAAAGACGCCGACGGCAAGGCCCAGGTCCTACGTGAGCTGGCCGCAGTCCAGGTCGGGATGGGCGACATCGACGCCGCCCTCGGCCGCTTGCAGTATGCCGCGAAGACGCTGCGGGAAGATGAAAACGTCCTCGGCGAGGTCAGCGCACTTCAGGCGCTTCAGACGCTTGCCGACGAGCACGGGAGGCCCGACCGCGCGCGCGCGGCGGCCGAAGCGCTGGTACGGGCGACCGACGGGAACGCCGAGGCCAACGCCGCCGCGTGGTTCGCCTTGGCGACCCGGCTCGCCAGTGCGGGGGAGCTCCCCGACGCGGAGCGGGCGTTCACGACGTCGATGCAGATCCAGGCGCGCCTCGGAGGCGCCCACGAGGCCGCGGTCGCCGCCGGCATGTTGGGACAGGTGCTCGCGGCCCAGGGCCGGCGGGACGAAGGGATCAAGCTCCTCAAACACGCGCTCACCGAGCTGGATCGCCTTCAATCCGAAGCCGCGGAGGCGGTCCGGGAAATACTCACCGAGCTCTCGGCCTCGGAAGCGGACTGATGGCCCAGGCCTTCCGGACGGACCAATACAACGCCGAGGACGCGGCGTTACTGGAACGTATCGTCAGGCGCTGCGGGGATGCCGGGCCCGGACACGTCGCGGTGTTCGATTTGGATGGCTGCCTTTTTGACACACGCCCACGACAGGTGCGGATCCTCCGTGAGCTGGCAGGCCGCCACGGCCTTCCCGAGCTGTACAAGGTTCGAGAGGAACACTTCTGGGACTGGACCTTGGAACATACGCTCCGCCGCGCGGGCCTCCCGCCGGGGTGGATCGAAACCAACCTCAAGCGGGTACAAGCGGGCTGGCAGGCACGTTTTTTCACGTCTTCCGCCGTCAGCCTCGACCACGCCCTCCCGGGCGCCCCTGAGCTCGTGCGCGCTGTGCACGACACCGGGGTCGATGTCATCTACCTGACGGCGCGCGACGAGACTACCCGCGGCGGCACCGAGGCGTGCCTCCGCCACTTCGAGTTCCCGCTCGACGGCCCTCGCGCTGGCCTCCTCCTCAAACCCAGGTTTGAGGACGATGACACCGCCTTCAAGGAGGGCGCGATCGAGCACATCGCCCGGGTCGGCGAGGTCATCGTCTACCTGGACAACGAGCCCGCCAACGTCAATGTATTCAAGCGGCACCACCCCGACGCGCTCGTGGTGTTTGTCGACACCGATCACTCCCCCCGACCGGACCGGCCGCACCCGAGCCTGCCGTGGTTACGCACTTTCCTCCGCCGGCCGCTGGACTGACACCGCGCCCGGCAGCGCCGGTGACCATACGCTTGCGGACCCTGGTGCCACCGGTTTAGGGAGACAGCCACCGCCGGAGCGACGGATGCGTCAGTTTGAGGAGGGCACCACCCTCGACCGCTTTCTGCTGGAGACCACCCGCGATCACCCGGACGCCTCTGGGCAGTTCATCACCCTCTTCAACCAGATCACGCTGGCCGCGAAGCTGGTCAGCGCTCGGGTCAACCGCGCGGGCCTCGCGGGTATGTTCGGCGCGACCGGCGCGATGAACATCCAGGGCGAGTACGTCCAGAAGATGGACATCTACGCCAACGACACGTTCAAACGAGCGCTGGAGCACGCCGGCGTCATCGCGATGATCGTCAGTGAGGAGGAAGATGAGATCATCCATGTCCCACCTCCTTTTGTGCCAGGGCACTACGTTTTTTGTATGGATCCGCTCGACGGCTCCTCGAACATCGACACCAATGCATCGATAGGCACCATCTTCTGCCTGTTTCGGCGCGACGCGGGACCGGGCTACGGAGAGATGACCGATGTGCTCCGTTCAGGCAGGGAGATCATCGCGGCAGGCTACATCGTCTACGGCGCGGGCACGGTGCTGGTGCTGTCGACCGGCCTGGGTGTCCATGCCTTCACCCTCGACCCTACCGTCGGCGAGTTCTTCCTGTCACACCACGACATCAAGCTGGCACCTGCGGCGCGCACCTACTCCTGCAACGAGGCCTACGCCGCGCAGTGGGACCCCGCGCTCCAGGCCTGGTTGGGCGCCCTCAAGGAGCCATCGCTCGGCTGGTCGGCTCGTTACATCGGCTCTTTGGTGGGCGACTTTCACCGCAACCTCGTCAAGGGAGGTGTCTTCCTCTACCCGCCCACGCAGAAGGCGCGCCAGGGTAAGCTCCGCCTGCTTTATGAGGCCTTCCCTCTTGCCTTTCTGGCGGAGGCGGCCGGCGGAGCGGCGAGCGACGGCCGAGGGCCGATCCTGGACCGTGTCGCCGTGAGCCTCCACGAACGTACTCCACTTTATATTGGAAACCGAGAGAACGTCGAGGAGCTGGTGGCCGCCCTGAGCCGTGGGCGGTCCGCGCCTTCATGAAAGAAGCCGCGAGTCGGCCCGAGGTGATCGAGGTCACCGAGGTGGAACAGCGGGTAGATCGGGACGTCTCGGTGCGGCTCACCAAGGAGCGCTGGCGTATCGGGGAGCTGTCGCTGGTGCGTAAGTACGCCGTGCGCGGTGGGCCGCCCGTCGTGCTTGTCCACGGCTTTGCCCAGAACCGCTACACCTGGCATACCAGCCGGCGCTCGATGTCCGCCTGGCTCGCCGCACGTGGGTACGACGTCTATAATCTGGAGCTCCGCGGCCACGGCAACTCACGCGGAGGTAGCTCCGCGGACAAGTTCGAGAACTACGTCGACGACCTCGTCCAGGTGGCTACCACCTTGGGAGAGCCCGCGTTCTGGCTGGGACATTCGCTGGGGGGCGCGGTGGTGTACGCCGGAGCGACCCGCGTGCCGATGAGGGGTATCGTCGGCATCGGCGCCCTGTTCTCCTTCGCCCAACACAACGCGGCGCTCAACGCGCTCTGCCAGCTCACCGAGGCCCTGCGCGGGAAGCGCATCTTCGGGGCGCTGAACCTGCGTACACGCCTGGCAGGCCGGGTCCTCTCCCGCCTCTATGCCTTGTCCGATCTTGCTGGTTATACCTTTCCGATCTCGGGATGGGCTCCGGGGAGCATGGAGCCGGAGCTGCTCGCGGAGCGCCTGGAGCATGGTTTCGACTGGACCAGCGCCGAAGTGTGGTTCGAGATGGCGCGCTGGGGGGTGCGCGGCACCTTCAGCTACGCGGACGCCTGGAAATCGGTACGGGCGCCGCTCCTCGTGATCGGCGGGGACCTCGACCACCTGATGCTGCCCGACGACGCCCGCGTGGCCTACGACCAGAGCGAGAGTCCAGATAAAACATGGACATTACTCGATGACTGGCACACAGGACATCACTGGGGGCACCTCGACCTCCTACTGGGCCGCCACGCGCCTACCGTGAGCTGGCCCCTGATCGCGGACTGGATGGCCAGCCGGTGAACGACGCCGCTGGCGCGCCCCCAACCCGCCAGCGGCTGCTCGCCCTGTCACTGCTCCTCGTCGGCGTGATCCTGGTGTTCCGCAGCACGTGGCCGACGCCCCCGCCGCTCAGCGACCGTGCCCTCAGCACGCTCAATCGGGTCGCCGCGTCGCCGCGCCCTACCGGCTCCCCGGCCGCGAGCGCCCTCCGCGAATGGCTCGTCCAAGAGCTGAAGGCGACGGGACTGAGCGTACACGTGCAGGCCGAGGCAGTGCTCACGCCCGCCCGCCCCGCGACGATGGGCGCGGTGGTCGAGAACGTGGTGGCCTGCCGGGAAGGGCGCGCGAGCACCGGCACGCTCTTGTTGAGCAGCCACTCCGACAGCGTACCGCAGAGTTTTGGGGCGGCCGACGCCGGCGCAGGCGTGACCGCGCTGCTGGAGGCCGCCAGGGCGCTGCCGCAGAACCCGCGGAACACGGTGTGTTTCCTCATCACCGACGCCGAGGAGCTCGGGCTGTTGGGCGCGCTGGCCTTTGTGAACGAGCACGACCGCTGGGCCGAGGTACGGGCGGTGCTCAACTTCGAAGCGCGGGGGCTCAGCGGCCCGTCGGTGATGTTCCGCAGCACCGGAGCGAGCGGCGGCTTGATCGAGGCCCTCGCCCAAGTGCCGTATGTCGTAGCCTCTTCTCTTGGCCCAGCCGTGTTCGAACAGCTCCCCAACGACACGGATCTCTCGCAGATGAGGGCGCGTCCGGGCTTGGACTTCGCCTTTGTCGACGGGCTCCTCGGCTACCACAGCTCCTTGGACCAGGTCGCCGAAGTAGACCTCAACAGCGTGGCCCACCACATCCACCTCGCAAAGGCGCTCACGGTGGTGCTGGCCGATGCCGACCTTCAGCATACAACATTGGGAGATCCAGTCTACTTCAGTACACCCCTTGGCCTCGTCCGGTACCCGGCAAGCTGGGCCCCGCCGCTCGCGGGCCTCGCGGTCGGCGTCCTGATCTTCGGCCTGGCGCTGCGTCGGGTGTCCTGGTGGCGCACGCTCGTCGTCGCTGCCGTGACCACTGGCCTCGGGATCGCCCTCGTCCCACTGACCTGGTTCTACGTCACACAGCTCACCGCCCTGCTACCCGGCGAGCTCCGGCAAGGCGGCGCCGACAGCGCGTTTCGCGAACTCTGGCGCCTGATGCTGCCCCTCGGCGGTATGGGCGGGCTCACCGCGCTCGGCCACGCGTTCTACCAGCGTTGGGGCCTCGCCACGATAGGCAGCCTCCTGCCGGTGAGCCTCCTGGGCCTCGGCCTGAGCGCTTCCTACCCCGGAGCGAGCTATGTATTGACCCTCCCCGGGCTGCTGCTCGCCGGAACACTTCTGGTGAATAATCTATATTCTACAATGAATATAGTGATACGTGTCGCCCTCATGCTGTGCGCGGTCGCCGTCGCGCTCCCGGTGGTGCTGCTGCTCCCGCCGGTGGTGCCGCTCTCGGCGATCGGCGTCGTCGGGCTCCTGCCGTGTTGGCTGGTGCCCGCCTGTGTCCCGGCGCTCGATCGCATGGGGCTCCTCCCGTCGGTCCGCTCCTGCCTCGTGCTGGCGTTCGGCGTCCCGCTGCTCCTGCCCCTGATACACCCGATAATGTATCAGCTCAACAAGCCTCCAACCCCGATCGATCTCGTATGGTCGTCCGATGACTCACGCGCCGTGTGGCAGAGCCGCGACCCGTCCGCGACCCCCTGGCTTCAGCAGCTTTTCGGCCTGGCCCTCGATCAGGACTCCTCGGAGCGTGTCACTTCGGCGGCGGCCCGCGAGGCGCCCGCACCCGGGGCTACCCTCCCGGGCCCGAAGCTGACGGTCGTATGGGTGGAGCGGGACGGCAACGCGCTGGCGGAGCTGAAGATAGAGCCCGATCCTCTGTGTTTCCGGGTGGACGTGCGGCTCCGGGGCAAAGGCGAGCTCCGCCAGTTGCGGGTGGCCGGTCGGGACTTCCAGCTACCCAGCGGGACGGAGCAGCTCCGCTGGAGCGCACCGCCGCCCGAGGGGCTCACCCTGTACCTGAGCGGCGAGCGCGGCAGCTACGTCGAGGTGACCGAGGTCCACCCGGGGTGGCCCACGCTGCCGGTAGGAGCCGACGCGGGCGGCTGGTACCTCGCGGCGACCCAGGACAACGGGCAGAGCCGGGTCACCCGAAGCCAGGGCCTACCGGACCTTCGCTGAGCCTGCGGTGTAAGCGCTTCTACGTGGAGCCGTTAGGAGGCGCATCCGCGTGAGGCCCCAATGTCCTTCTTGTCTCCCTCTTTCTTCTCGGGCCGGCGGGCAGCGCTCTCGGCCGGCGTGCTCCTGCTCGTCGCGCTCGGGCTCCGCGGGCTCATGGCACCCGCGCCCACCGTGACGCGCGTGGTCGAGGCCCGGCTGGAGCTGGCCGCAGGTACGGTGACGGTCGGCACCGAAGAAGACAGCCGCTCCGCGATCACGGGCGCGGTTCTCCCGGTCGGCGCCGAGCTCCTGACCGCCACTGGCGCACGTGCGATGGCTCGGCTCTCCGATGGTAGCGCGCTCTTTTTACGTGACAGCACCCGGGTCCAGCTCGAAGCGACGGGGATCCGGCTCCTCGAAGGGGAGGTTTTTGTAGAAGCTAACGGCGCGGGCACCGAGCCGGCCCGACACAGCTTCGGGGACGCGGTGCTCACCGGCAACAACGCTGGCGTGTCGATCCGTCATGAAAAGTTACGCTCCCAGGTCGTGGTCACCCGTGGCGCGGTGGTGGTGACCGTGCCGGGCGGGCGGGTGGAGGCCCGCGCCAGCGAACAGATCGTCTGGGCCGACGGAAAACTGACCGTGACGCCCGTATCCTGGTGGGAAGATTGGACCGGGGGGATGGCCGACCACCAGGGCATGGCCCGGGCCGCGTCCGGCGCCGCTGGGCAGATCTACGGCGTTCATCTCGGCGGCCGGGCGGGTGAGATCCCCACACCGCTGGAGGTGCAGCGGCAGACCGTGCGCGCGGTGATCCGCTCAGGCCTCGCAGAGACGGAGGTAGACCAGGTCTTTTTCAATCCGGAGCAGGAGAACCTCGAGGGCTGGTTCTGGTTCACGATCCCCGACGGCGCGATGGTAACCAGCTTCGCGGTGGAGACCGACGGCCAGATGGTGGACGGCGAGTTCGTCGAAAAAACCAAGGCGGCAAAAGGTTATGCGACGGCAGCACGAAGCGGGCTCGAGCCGGCGATCCTTGAGTGGGTCAACGAGCGCACCGTCCGGGCGCGCATCTTCCCGATCGCCGCGATGTCGAGTCGCCGGGTGGTGCTGCGGTACCTCGAGCGCCTGCCCGTCGCCGAGGGAGAGCTCCGTTACGTCTACCCGATGCGATCCGAAAACCCTTCTCGTATCGGCGAGTTTTCGCTGAGCGTCGACCTTGGGGAAGAGGGCGAGGGCATGAAGCTCGCGACGCTGGCCGACGCTCGGGTGGAGAACGGCGGCCAACAGATCACGATGCGTCGGTCCGGCTTCACCCCCCGTGCGGACTTCCTACTGACCGCGATCCCGGAGGAAAATCCCGCTCCAATCCGCGCTGCGCGCTATTCCGGCGGGGGCAGCACGGCCGACTATGTCATGATGCGGTATACGCCGGACATCGATTGGCTGGCGCTCCCGTCTCAAGACGCGGCGGTGGTGGTGGTGGTGGACACCTCGGGCGGCGCCGACGAGGCGGCACGTCGTCTCCAGTTATCAGCCGTGGAGGCGGTGCTTCGGTCGCTCTCGGCCTCGGACCGCTTCGCGATGGTCTCGGTCGACGTCAACGCGCGCGCCCTCTACCCCGCCGAGGGCCTGTCTCCGGCCGAGCCGGCGGCGATCTCAGCAGCCCTCGAGCGGCTCAACGAGCACGCCTGGGGCGGCGCGACCGACATCTCGGGCTCCTTCGACGTAGCCCTTGGCCTGCTCAATGACGCGCCCCAACCGGCGGTCATCTACCTGGGCGACGGGGTGGCCACCTCGGGCTCACGCACCGGAGAGGCGCTGCGTGAAGACCTCCGTCACGCCCTTTCGACCTCCCGTGCTCGCCTTTTCACGGTCGGGGTCGGCACTGACGCCGACATGGTGCTCCTCGGCGAGCTGGCGCGGGCGGGCGGCGGGCGAGCGCTCCGGATCGACGACGCCGTGGACGCGACGGACCGCGCGCTTCAGTTGGCCGCCGACGTCAAGGCGCCGACGCTCACCGATCTGAAGCTCGACCTGGGCGCCGGCCTCGACGAAGTGTTCCTCTCATCCGGCGGCAAGATCCGCCGCGGCGAGGAGGTGCTGGTGCTCGCACGAAGCCACCATGCCCTCCCGGACACGGTCAATGTCACCGGGGTGCTGGCCGGCGAGCCCTTCAGCGCGAGCTACGAGGTGGAGGCCGACGACGGGCTCGTCGCCCAGTTCGCGCCCAAACTGTGGGCACAGGCGTCGATCAACCATCTGTTGGGTGGAACTGACGACCCGGACGATCAGTGGGGCGCCGTGTCGCGGATGGGTGTGGAATACGGCCTCCTCACCCGCTACTCCAGCATCCTCGCGCTGCCCAACGACCAGGCTTATGCCCGAATGGGCATTGTTCGCAGCCAGAGTACGCTCCGTGGCGTGTCCCTGGTCCATCTGAGCGCGGTCGAGGAGGCCCGGCTGCGCGGGGTCGGCCTCCACGCACTGGGCGCCCTGGGCTGCTCGGAGTCCCCTTCGGGCCAAGAGATGAGCCCGATTGGGCTGGTGGTCGTGGAGCCGCCCTCCACCGTTGAGCTCAACATGCCCGGAACAAGCCCCGATCCCAGCTACTACGACGCCCCAGCGCCGGCCGCGGAGGCGCCCATGCGGGAGCCCGCCGCAAAGTCGGCCGCGGCGCCCACCACCCCTAGCACCCGCGACGGTCGCCGCATGGATGGGGACGGTCGCGTGCAAGACGCCTTGGAAGGTGCCCTCGCGGTCGGCGGGCTGGTAGCCGGGCCCGACGGCTCGGCGTTCGGTGGCGAAGGCGGGAGGGTCAGCGGAGGCCAGGGAGCCAGCCGCGGGGGGGAGCACCGTGAGCAGAAGTTGGAGGCCCAGAATGAGCGGGCACGGGGCAAGAAGGAGGCGCCGTCCACCCCGCGCCCGACCGACAGCTCCAAAGACCGGGCCCAGGCGCGCGGCGCCCGCATGGTGGCAGCCTCGTGCTCGGACATCTCGGCCCGCCCTGTCGCGGATCGTGTGCCGGTATGGCGCACCCGGGTGCAGAACGCCGACGGCGGAGACGCCCTCGTGGCGGTAGTCCAGACCGCCGCTGCGTCGTGCGAGCTCGGCGATTACCGAGCGGAGAACGCGATGTTATCGCTGGTGGTCCGTCGGATGGACAACGCGGGCGCGGTGCGGGTGGTGTTGAACGGGGTCGGCGACGACCTCGCGCTCCGGCTGGCCCGCATGGTGCTCCGCCGCACCCCTGACGCCGCGATCGTCAAAGCGGCGGAGGAGTATGGTTTCCAAAGCCGAGTTGACTGGGTCGCGCTCGACCGGGAGCTGCAGGGAAGCTCTGACCCAGAACGTCGGCTGGCCCGGGTGCGGGAGGCTTATGCCTCGGCGCCCGACGACCCGCGGGCAGCCCTCAGGCTGGTGCGTGCGCTCTCGGACGCCGGTCACACCGATGAGCTCCTGGCCAAGGTGCGTGAGCTTCAAGGCCGCGGGGTGGTGACGACCGAGATGGCGCAAGAGGTAGGCGACATCCTGGCGCGGGCGGGCCGGAAAGACGCGGCGATTCGGGCCTGGTCAGAGATCGTGGAGTTCGATCCTGACGCACCCGGGTCGCGCCGTCTGCTCGGCGATCTGTTCCTCGCTAATGGTTGGTACGAGGAGGCCTATCGTCAATATGAAAGCCTGCTTCTCGTAGAGGAGTCCCCACTCCATCGGCTCCGCCTCGCGATGGCGGCGGCGGGCGCGGGCCGGGTGGACGAGGCGCTCCGGCTGGAGCGCGCGGTAGCGGCCACGCCGGGCGCGGCGGGGGCGAGCGATGCCCGCCTCTGGGGCCGATTGTGGTCGGCTGTGCGCCTCGGCGCCTTGTTGAACGGGCCGCCGCCCGCGGATGTCGATGCGGCGACCTTCCCTGACAGCGTCCGCCGACGCATGAAGGAGCTCCAGCTGTTCGCGTCCCCCGGCACGCTCGTGCTCCTGTGTTGGGAGAACCTTGCATTGGACATGGAGCTGGCGGCGGTGCCCGGGGGCGCCGATCCGGTCGCCGGGGCACCGATCGGCGTGAGCGCGTTGATGCTGCCGCCCGACCTGGCCTCCGCGCCGATCGAGCTGAACCTCAGGAGCGAGCCGCGTAACCAGAGTATTCCTGTCCAGGCGTACCGTATCTCCTGGGACGGAAGCTCCTTCGCCACACGAAGCCAGAAGCTGGAGCTCGCCCCCTGGCAGACGCGTATGTTGGTGCCGACCGGGGGCTGACCGGGGCCGCGACCGCAGCAGGCCCAGCGCCCCGTTGCGGGGACCGAGAAGCGCGTCACCTTCGCCCCCGGTGCGAGCTCCCCCTCAGGGCTCGAGCGTGTCCACGCGCACCACCTGCCCGAGGTCCGGCACGGAGGCGAGGTGCCAATCCCAGGTGTCCCCATTCGACGCCAACGTCCAGCCGGCGAGCGGACCGTCGGCCGCCCAGATCTGGGCGGGCACCCCCGCGTCCCACGTGGCGATGAACGGGCCCACGTCCTGATCGGGCCCGGCCGTCACGACGCCCGAACCCGTCCAGCTGGCGATGTAGGGGGTCCAGCTGACCCGGGCGATCGGGGCGTCATCGGGACGGCCAGACCAACCCATCACCCACCCGAGGTCCCGCGACTCGTCGCGCAGCACCGGATCGGAGCCCAGGTCGAACACCGCGATATCCCCGCAGTCACAGTCGGACGAGCTCCCGAGCGTCACCAACACGCCGTGATCGATCAAGATGCTGTCGAGCGAGCCGACCGTCTCACCGACGACAACGTCGCCCGTGGCGCAGTCTACCGTCGCGATTCCACCGAGCCGCTCCCGGTCACGATCACGATCGCTTCGCTCGGCACCAGGTCGGGGCACGCGCCGGCGCCATCGTCGGTGGTGCCGTTGCAGTCGTCGTCGACGGCATCACAGACCTCCGTCGCCGCCGGCGAGATCCCCGCCGTAGCGTCGCCGCAGTCACCCCCACGTGCGACGTAGCCCGCGGGCGGGTCACACGCGGTCACGCTGCGGTCGGTCACGCCCCAGCTGTCCCCGTCTCCATCGGCGTACCAGATCGAAGCGTCGACAGCCTCGTCGTCGGCGGTGCCGTCGCTGTCGTTGTCGGCGCCGTCGCTCAGCTCCGTCCCGCCCGGGTAGGCTCCGGGGTCGGCGTCGTCACAATCCCCCTCCACCGCGGCGTATCCGGTCGGGGTGGCGCAGCCAGCCACCTCAGCGGCCGCGCCCGCGCCGTAGCCGTCTTGGTCGGCGTCGACGTACGCAGTCACCCCGAAGCCCTCATCGACGTCGCCGTCGCAGTCCTGGTCCGTCCCGTCGCACACCTCCGGGGCGCCCGGGAAGATCGCGGGATCGTCCGGCGCACAGTCTTCGGCGTCGGGGGACCCGTCGCCGTCCGCGTCGGTGGGGCCCGTGTCGGTGGGGACCGTGTCGGTTGGGCCCGTGTCGGTCGAGCCCGTGTCGGTCGGGCTCGGCCCGGTATTGCCAAGGTCGGGCTTGCCGCCGGGGGGCGCGCCCGCGCGGCAGGCCGCGAGCAGCAGGAGAGCGAGCGTGAGAGGGCACACTGCGAACTCCGGCATCCCGTCACAATAACAAGGAGTGAGCCGAGCTCCATCTGGGGAGACGCGGCACCTGGAGTCTCGACCAAGTCGCTCCACGGTAGAATACCCGTTTCCGGCTGTGAGTATCGCCGAGCGTTGTCGATCGGGGCGGTCCCGAGGTCGTGGTCGAAATCGGCTCCAACCTCAGCGCGTGTGGCCGGCATCCGGGGCCGTCGGCCTTGTACACACCTGTTCGCGCGGCGCCATGGTTCAACCTGCAGAAAGCCTGCGGCCGTCCACAACCTCCGAGCCTGGCACCCGCGAGGACAGCACCGCGACAACGCCGGGAGGTTCAGCCGCTCAGCGCCGCCCCGATCGGGGGCGCCGTCACACCCAAGCTCAACGGATCCACACCTGCCAACGCTAACAATGTCGCACCGAGATGCTCAGGTAAGAGCGCCTCCCCCGCGTCATCCACCAGACCGAGATCCGGATCTACCCGCCGCCCCATCGCGCTCTCGTCCAGCTCCCCGATCATCCGCCCGCCCGCTACGCCCGCGCCGAGCAACATCGCCGAAGTATAGGTCCAATGGTCCTTCCCGCCCCAGTTGTTGAGCATCGGGTGCCGGCCCATCTCCGACAAGACCACGACAGTCACCTCATCCTGCATGCCCCGGCTGTCCAGCTCGAGCAGGAGCCCGTCCAGGTAGACGAACAGCTCCTCGAAATGTAGGCTCTGTTTATCCAGGTTCGTATGGTTGTCCCAGGACTCGTCACAGAAGCCGCTGTACTGGAGCATCGCCGTCCGGGACAATCCAAGCTGAAAACAGTTGAGCGCCGACACGGCATCCGAGCTCACGTCCCGAGAACACACACCCTCCTGGGCCTCCAGCGACAGCCCCTCGATCTCCTGGAGGGCAGCCACGCTGCCAAGCGCATTTCGATAAGCAAGCCCCAACGTACGCTCTCCGGCATGGCTCCCTGCCGCCAGGCTGTCCGCGCGCGTCGCGACAAACTGATCCGCGAGCGCCTCGACACCCTCCGGCAACGGCGCTATCGGACGCGCCGACGCTGCCTGTGCTTCGCCATCGAGGAGCTTGACGAGCTGACCGTCGTTGCCCACCCGCACGACCCGATCCGCATGACGCCCAACGTAGCTCGGCCCAGCGAGCACGAGGTGCGGCAAGGTCAGCGTCTCGGCGGAAGCCGCGGCGATCAAGGTCGGCCAGTCATCACCGCTCTCGCTCGCCAACAACATTCGCCGACTTCGTTCGTGCGCGACGCTCCGCACCTCGATGCCGTTGATGACACAGGTGCGTCCCGCATGGTTTTCAAAGAACGCCCGTGTGAGCGGTCGGCTCGGGTGGTCCACGATGCGGAACCCACCGACGTCAATGAGGGAGCGGGCCTCCTCCAGCTCGGCGTTGGGCACCCGATCCATCGGCGTGAACACCCGGCTGGTGTCCCACCCACCATTACAAAATAGAAAGAGAAACTTGCGATCTGCCGCGGCCGCCCGCGCCCGGCGCGGAGGCATGCCCGCCAGGACACCCGCGCCCAGGAGCCTCGCGGCCACCGCTCCGCCCAAACCGGCCGACATCGCACCCAGAAGCCCGCGACGCGTGGGGCGCATCAGGTGCTCACCATTCGAGGGTCCCGGAACATCGCCGACAACAAGCCGGCCCACGCGGTGACCGCGTCGCCCTCGGCCCGCATCGCCGTCCACAAGCTGGCCCACGCGGCGACCTCCGTCTCCGAGATACGCTCCGCGTAGAGGCGCCACCCCAGAGCGCGGATCTGCTCTGAGAATGCCGGATCTTCAGAAGTTGTCGAGGCGTCGACCCCGTCCAGGAGCCGCCCCTGCCCACCGCCAATGTCCACCTCGGCCACCGCCATCGCCGCGGCTTCCGCGAGACGCTTGACCACCAGCGCCCAGGTGAGACCCGGGTCGGCCTGGGGCGAGACCGCCGCCTCACCGTCCACCCCGCCCGCCAACACGCGAAAGCCGTAGGCGTCGTTGTCCATCTGGTCAAAACCGTCTTGTGTCCATCGGTATCCGGTGAGCGCCTCCAACACGTCCGCGAGCTGGTCGGGGCTCAGGAGCCGAACCGTACGCTCGGGAGAGTCGACGAGACTGTCGTCCCCCGCCTTGTACTGTGGGCTCTCAAAAATCGCACGTACGAGGCTACGATACCGCCCATCCCACTGACTTCCGATCTCGTCCAGCAGGGCCTGATCGGCGTCCACCACGTCCCGCCGCCAATACAAGGACGCAAAACTCTCGACCGCGCAGGCCTCGAAGCGCGGATCCTGCGCGATGGCCGGGCCGAGCTCCATCAACCCGGCGATCGGGGTCCCGTACCACGCGGGGCTGACCCCGAGCAGCGTCTCGCCCATCGGCTCACGCTCGGGATGATAGGTATCCTGTTCAATCCTTGAATACTCCGACTGCCAGTAGAAGCCGAGCAGGGCCGCAGCGACCGGCTCGATCTCCGCATGACACGCCGCACAGGCTGGCTCTTCACGGATCGCCGCGGCCACGGCGTCCGCGTCGGCCAGCGCGGGCACCGTAGAGAAGGTGATCGAGCGGGCGAGGATATCGTCACAGACGAGGAGCCGTACCAGCGCGGCGACCCGCGCCCGATTGAGATTGGAGGGGGTCGTGGTATAGCGCCACCAGAGCCCGTTCGTCGCCAACACCCCCGCCGCAGGACGGGCGTCGGAATAGGTACATACCCGCCAATCCTCGCCCTCGAGCGGAGCATCACACGTCAGCGGCCAGATGTCGGCCAACACCGAGTTGCCCATGGTGTAGGGCGCCGTGACGATCTCGCTCCATTGGGCGTCCGTGGCAGCGACGTGGGCCACGAGCCGCAGCGGCTCCTCCCCCACCGCACGCTCGTAGGCGTACTCCTCGCCGTCGCCCAGCCGATAATCATCGTGGTTCACCTGGAAATCGTCGATTCGCGTGTGCCAGCGCTCCGCGAGGAGCTGAACCAGGCGGTCCTCCAATCGGCGGTCGACGAGCCAGGATTCCATCCAGCCGTCAAGCGCGCCCGGGCTGGCCTCGATCTCGTCCAATGCGGCAACGCTCGGCAAGACGCCCGTAAGATCCAGACTTATCCTGCGCGCAAGCCGAGGGGCGTCGAGCGGAGTCCGCGACTCGGCGGCGACCGGGGGCGTGGCTCGGGGCGGAGGCGCGGGCTCGGCGCACGCGAGGAGCAGAAGCAAGGTCATATGCCGAACCCCGACCGCACCAGACCGGCGATCGCGCGCAGATCTACACAGGACTCACCGAGTGATGTATCACCAAAACCAAGCTTTGCACACGATCCACACGGCTCGGGGAACTCCAGAGAGTACCAGTAGCCCACGGGATCGCGGACCCGGAACGTGCCTATCGGCTGATCGTCGCACCCGACGGGAAAACGTACGTCCGAGAAGGCTACCGCGAGATCGCCCATCCCCACGCCGCCTTCGAGCACCACCTCTCCCCCGTCGGCCGACGCCGATGCCGCGAGCGTGCTCGACACGCCCGCGCCCAAGGCGCCCTCCCGAGAGGTGTCCCACCACGTGCCCTTGACCTCGGAGTGCCAGACCGCGGCGCGCCCGGCGGCCTCTTCCAGGCCGAGCCCCGCCGAGCCACCCGCCTCAAAGTGACGACCATCGACAAACACGATCTCAAAGTCTGCGCCGAGCGCGGTGCGGGTCCGCACCGTGTCGCCGTCCACTTCGCTCTCGTCGCGGTAGTCCGCGATGCCCCAGTACAAAACACCGGAGCTCGCTGTGCACCCCGTGAAGGTGATGCCCGCCATCTGGGTCTCGGAGCCGGGGCAGTTGTCGTCCCCCCAGGCCATCGCGTCGAGGTAGGCGTCCAGCACCTGGCCGGCCAGCGGCAGCTCGGGGATCGCCGCAAGCGCGGAGACCGCAGCGTCCGCGTCCCACACGGGGCTCGGACCCTCGAGCTCGCTCGGGGTAGTCGCCGGCGGCGACGTCGTGCCCTTGGCGCGCGGTACTGGATCCGGGCCGGTACAGCCGGCGAGTCCAGTGAGGATGAGCAGTATGGGGCGAGACACGGGCGGGAGATCCTCATGGTCGCCGCCCGCGCGCGACGCGGACGGAGCTGACCGTATCGTAGCCCGGGGGCGGCCGGGCCGGCCATCCGCATCCACCGCCGATATCAGCGGCCCAGCACCCTGCGCGCCGCCTCTTGAGGGTCCACCGGAAGGCCGTCCTCCACAAAACCCAGCTTCCACACGCAGCTCTCGCGCCAGCGTGAGCAGCCCCACGCCTGTTTACCGGCGATCACTTTCCCTTCTTTACAGGCCGGGCAGGGCAGCCCCTCGGGGCGGGGCGGCGCGCGCCGCGGGCGCTCGCCTCCCTCAAATACGAAGCCCACCTTGAACTCGGCGTCGAGCTTGAGGCCCGCGTCGAAGCTCTTTCCCGCTTTGCTCTTCCAACCTTTCACCGAGGTGGTGTGCCCATCCTTGAGGAGCTGTCGCACCATACGGGCGGACACCTCCCGCTTCGCGATCGTGCCCCACACCACAAATCCGCAGTTGGCCTGGCAGCTGTATCGGTTCCGGCGCGCGAGCACGGGCGCACGGCACCGCGGACAGGCACCGAGCGCCGGCCCCTCGCCCGCCTGGTGCTCCGCCGCCGGGGGAGGCGCGACCTTGAGCTCCGCGACCACCTCTCGGAGCCGCGCGACCACATCCGCCATGAACGGCTCACGTTTTTCCTTACCTTCCGCGATCGCGCTGAGCCGAGCCTCCCAACGACCGGTCAGCTCGGCGCTCTTGAACTCCAGCACGGGGAGGGCCTCGATCAGCGCCACCCCACGAGCGGTCGCCCACAGCTCCTTGCCCTGGCGCTCGATGAACGCCCGTTTGAGCAGGGTGTCGAGGATAGCGGCGCGGGTGGCGGGCGTACCGAGGCCCGCATTCCTCAAGGCACGCGCAAGCTCCTCATCCTCGAGCTTGCGGCCGGCCGTCTCCATCTGTTGGAGCAGGCTCGCGTCGGTGTGCCGTCGCGGCGGCCTCGTGCTCCCCGCGATCGCTTCGGCTGAGCGCACTACGAGCGATGCGCCAACGGGAAGCAGCGGAAGCTCACGTTCGGCGGAGCTCTTGGGTGGGTCGATCTCCTGCCAGCCGCGCTCGCGACACACCCGTCCACGCGCGCGCAGACGCGGGGGGCTCGGCAGCGGCTCCGGCGACGATGTATCACGAACCTCCGCGATCAAGTTCGTCGAATCAAAAACCGTATCACCCGACAACGCCGCGAGCAGGCGGCGTGCAACCAGGTCGTAGATGCGTTTCTGGTCGGCACCCAGCCGGGCCGGATCGGCGCGGCTGCTCGTGGGGAGGATCGCGTGATGATCGCCCACCTCAGCGGCGTTCACCACCCTCCGACCGGGCTGGATCGGCGCGGCGAGCAGGTTGTCGGCCACGGTGCGGTACGGCGGCAGCTCAGCCAGGGCGCGCAACACCGCCGGGAGTTCCGGCACCTGGTCGGGCGTGATGAACCGGGCGTCCGTCCGGGGGTAGGTGAGGAGCTTGGCCTCGTAGAGCCCCTGGGCGAGCTCAAGGGTCTTGTCGGCCGGGAAGCCGTAACGTTGGTTGGCGCGCCGCTGGAGGGCGGTGAGGTCGTAGAGCAAGGGGGGCCGCTCTCGCCGCTCTCGGCGTTCAGACTCGATGATCACCGCATCGCGGCCCCGAATCGCCGCGACGAGCCGGGCCGCGAGCGCCTCGTCCGCCAGCCGCTCCACCGGCAACGCTTCGTCCTCGCCCTCCGACTCCGGGGTACGTGCAGGGGCTTCCTGGGTATCGTGGCGGAACCATCGCGCGCGGAGCCCGCCCGGCTCGCTGCCCAGATCGGCCTCCACCCGCCAGTAGGCCTCCGGCACAAATCCCTCGATCTCCCGGTCCCGGCCGACGATCATCGCCAACGTGGGCGTCTGCACGCGACCGACCGAGAGGAGCTGCTCGCCTCCGGCCGAGCGCGCGAGGCAGGTCATCGCCCGCGTCGCGTTGAGCCCGACGAGCCAATCGGCCTCGGACCGGCAACGGGCGGCGTCCGCGAGGGGGTCGTAGACGGCCGCAGGGCGCCTCGACGCCCACGCCGCCTTGATGGCGCTGTCCGTCAGCGAGGCGACCCAGAGTCGGCTGACCTGACCCCGCCCCCCGGCGAGCTCCCACGCGTAGCGGAAGATCAACTCGCCCTCACGCCCGGCGTCGCACGCGTTGACCACCTCGCCGTTCTCCCGGCTGGCCAACAATCCTGCCAGGATCTTCCAATGCTCTCGCGCGCCCTCCCTCACCTGGAGTCGGAACCGCTCCGGCACCATCGGCAGGGTGTCGAAGCTCCACTTTTTCCACGCGGGCGCGTAGACCTCCGGCTGGACGAGCTCACACATGTGGCCAAAACACCAGCTTATACGTAAGTCATCTCCCTCCAGGAAGCCCTCGCGCTTCCGTGTGGCACCGAGCACCCGCCCGAGGTCACGCGCCACCGACGGTTTCTCCGTCACCACCAAAAGCAAGGTTCCGCTCCTCTACGCCGGCAGCCCGACGACCCAACGGCCCAATGGGCTAACCGGCCCGACCGGGATCCGGCCGGGACCCCCGGACAGAATCTGTCCGGGCCGCCTGAAAACAAGTATGAAACAGGATCAACCCAGGCACCCTCGGATGTGTCTCAGCTCCCCGCCTGCCCGGGTCCCGCGCTCGGGCTACGTGGAGGCGCAGCGCCAAGGTACGCCCTGTCCTCCTCAATCACTCCGACCCCGAAGATCGCCGCCAGCGCGACCGAGAGCAAAGAAGTTACTTTGCTCCGGCGTATTGGCGAAGGGGGTATCGGGGACGTTTTTGAAGGCCGATGGCGGGGCGAAGCCGTGGCGGTCAAGGTGCTGCGTGAGCCCGACCGGGTGGCTATCCGAAAGCGCTTTTTGCGGGAGGGGCGGCTCCTGGCGCGAATGCGTCACCCCAACCTGGTGTACTGCCGACACGTGATCGACACGGAGGCGCCAGCGCTCATCCTTGAGCTTCTTCAAGGTGAATCTCTTGATCGGCGGCTGCGACGCGCGGTGCTTCCCCCCGCGGAGGCCGAGCGGGTCGCGCTCGATCTCCTCGGCGTGCTGGGGCACCTGCACGACCGCGGCATCGTGCACCGTGACGTAAAATCTTCCAACATCTTCCTATGTGATGACGGCCGGGTGGTCTTGATGGACCTCGGCCTTGCGGTCGATCCCGCAGACCCGCTCACCACCACGTTGGGTGACGTCGTGGGCACCCACGCGTACATGGCGCCCGAACAGATCGCCGGGGGCGAGGTGGATCATCGTTGTGATCTCTACAGCCTCGGCATCACGCTCTACGAGTGCGTCAGCGGCCGACGACCCTACGAAGCCCGCGGTCTGACTGGCTATCTCGCAGCTCACCGTCACGGCGGAGCGCCGCCCTTGCGCACCCGGGTGCCAGGGCTGGCGCGCCCGCTGGCCGAGCTCGTCGAACGGCTCATGGCGAGGGACCCCGCGGCGCGCCCGGGGACGGCCTCCAGCGCCGCGCTGCTGCTCACGGGTCGCCCCCCCAAGAATCGTGGCCTCTTCCCGCCTCCGATGGTGGGTCGTGAGGCGGTGCGCGGCGCGATTGAAGGCATTCTCGACGGTGGCGGGGTGCTGAGAGTGATCGGCGAGCCGGGGAGCGGGACCGGCCGCGTGGTCCGTACGGCGCTGGACCTTGCGGCGGCCTCCCAGGTCGACCGTCTCGTGCTCCGGTGTCGGAGCCGCACCGACACCCACGAGCTGACCATCCAGCTCGCCCGAGGTCTCCGGACCCTCGGGGTGAGCGCGCCGCCCCTCCTCCCCGATCTGCTGGAGGCCTGCGACGCGTTGATCCGAGAAAAGAGCCTGCTGATCCTTGTAGAAGACTATCAGGCGGCCGCCGCGGAGGTGGTGGGTTCGCTCGCGAAGCTGCCGGGGATCTCGCTGCTCCTCTTGGGCGCGCACCTGCCGCCCGAGCCAGGCGGGCACGAGCTCACGTTGAGGCCGATCTCCCGCGCGGAAGTCGGCACGATGATCCAGGCGATGTTGGGCACCCCCACCCTACCGTTGGGCCTGGAGGACAGCGTGCTCCGAGCCACCGCCGGCCTGCCGGCGCTGATCCCGGCGGTGCTGCGTGAGGGCCTGGCGGCAAGTCACCTGCGGTTCGAGGGGCTTGGTGAAGACGGGCAGCCCCGATGGTCGTATGACAGTCGCAGCTTCGGCCGGCCGGGCGCGGAGTTTGAACGCCGGCTACAGGAGTCGATCACCCGCATGCCGGAGGAGGCCAGGATCCTCCTACATGTGCTCGCGGTCGCCGACGAGCCGCTCCCGCTCGACCTCCTCCTGGTCGCGGCACAACAGGACGCCTCGGGCGCGAGCCTCTCGCCCCTGCTCAGCGGCGGTCTGGTTCGTATCGAGCTCGAGGAGGGCGAGGAGTGGGTGACGCTTCGAAGTGCCGTGCTCGGGCCAGCCGTTACGCGCAACGTGGATGAGGCGTTGCAAGCGGAGTATCACCTTGCTCTGGCGGACTCCGCGAGGGCTCGCCCGCGAGGGGAATGGGAGCTCCGCTTCGAGCTCCTGCACCGTGCGCTCGCGACACACGACCAGGCCCACTTCGGGGCGCTCACCGATTATGCCGCCTGGCTTGCCGCTTCGGGCCGGCCGCTCGAAGCGCTCGCGACGCTCGAGCCCGCGGCGAACATCGCCGCGCCCGAACCTCGGATCAACGTAGCGTGGGCGGTCGCTCGGGCCGAAGCGCTCCTCGGCCTTGGCCGACTGGCCGACGCGCGCCTCGCCCTCCACGCAGCGGGAGCCCTGGCGTTGGAGGCCGGGGATGCTGATCTATTGGTGCGACTCGCCCTCACCCAGACCCGCTTGCTGCTTGCTGCCGGCGCGGCGCTGCCTGAACCCTCCGCCCCGGACGCCGACGCCCACGCCTGGACGTGGTTGGTGACGGCGCACGTGCTCTATCGCCAGGGACAGCCACGCCGGGCGAGGGAGGCGCTGCAGGCAGCCGAACAGCGGGCGCCGCCGGCCCCGGGCCAGGAGCTGTCACACCAGATCCGCGTGTTGGGGGCGCGGCTCGACGGCGACAGCGGCAAGCTCGACGCGGCGGCGCGAACGCTGCGGGCGCTGGTCGTAGAGGACCGGGCGCTGGGTCGGCCGGCCCTGATGGCCGAGTCCACCTGTTGGCTCGCGATGATGTTGCGAGACCAGGGCCATTACGCAACGGCGCTCGGCCTGCTCACGCGCGCGGAGTCGTCTGCCCAGGAGCTTCCGGCGATGCGCGGCTGGGCCGCCGCTCTGCGCGCGTCGGTGCTCATCCGTATCGGTGCGCTCGCCGAGGCCTCCCAGATCCTTTCGTCCAATGCCTCTTTAGGCGATCCCGGCACTCCGTACCCAGTGCGCGTGACCTGGCTCGACTCGATGGCGCGACTGCGGGAGGAAGAGCAGGATCACCCTTCAACACTCGCAGCGCACCTCCGAGCCGCCGAGGCTGCAGCGTCCGCCGGCGATGTCACGCGCCGCGCGCTGCACCAGGGCCTCGCCGCGATCGTCACCGCCGACGCCGTCGGCGTAGGGCACGCAGCCGATGATCTCAGCCGCGCGGGCATTCACCGCCACCTTGCCCGACTCTTTCTCTCCGGGGCCAGAATCGGTCAGGACCCTGACCTGTTGCCCGTGGCGGAGTCGGAGGCGCGCGCCGCCGGCGACCAGCCGATGCTCCTCGAGGTGCTCTCGGCGTTGAGAGGCGCCGAAGCCCGTGAGGAGGCGAAACTGATCGTGGGTGACATGTTGGACGGGCTCCATCACGGGCTCCGCGACGCCCTGCTCGCCCGCCCAAGTGTACGCTGGGCCCTGGGCGGGCCCGAGCGCCGGGGTGGCGCGTGACCCTGAGGTTCGTGCAGCGTTCTACGCCGAGTGTCCTGTTGCTCACCTGCGGCTTCTTGGCTTGTGGCGGGACTCCGTCCAACACGGCTCCCGCTGGCGAGCCTGGACCGCCGCGGCCCCCGGTGCCCGCGACGGGTGACCCGGTGCCGCGCTCCGGGCCCGGCAACCCGCCCCCCGGGGTGATCTCCCCGGGGCCGCCTATCGATCCGGCCACGATCAACATGAAACACTCCGGCAGCCCTGTTGTCGGTGGGCGCTGTCCGACCGGCATGGTGCCCGTGCCCGACGCCAAAGCCCCCCTCTTCTGTATCGACGCTTGGGAGGGGCTGGCGGCGGGCGACCTCGGCGCCGCCGACCAGTACCCTACCTGGCCCGAGCCGGCCTCCCGCGCCGCCAGCGTGAGCCGCGCGGGTGTGAAGCCCACCACGGCGGTCTCCTGGTACCAGGCGAGCGCCGCGTGCAAAAACGCGGGGAAACACCTGTGCACTGTCGCAGAGTGGACCGACGCCTGCGACGGGCTGTTGGGCCCCGGCGGCAGCGCCTTCCCCTGGGGCGACAGCCCGGATCCGGTGAGCCGCTGCGCCACCCAATCCGCTGCTGGACCCGCGATCTTCAAGGAGGTTCAACCTACGGGATCGCTGCCCGACTGTCGCGGACCCATCGGGGCCTACGACCTGGTCGGTAACGCGTGGGAGTGGGCCGACCCCGGTCTCAACCGCGCGGACGGCACCCCGGTGGCGGCCAAGCTCGGGGCCGCGTTCTACAGTGGGCGTCCGCCGGCTGGCCTGGTCGGTGTGCCCGACCATGGCCGGTGTGACACTGCGCCGGCGTTGGAGCATCCACCTCAATTCGCGGGGTCGATTGGGTTCCGTTGTTGCCGTCCCCCGGAGGTGCCGTGAAGCTACCCGAAGCGCCGAGAATCCCGGAGGAGGCAGACCCGCTCATCGGCCTGATGGACGAACTGCTGAGCCGATTGGGCTACGACCTGGATCCCGAGGCCGGCGCGACCGCCTCGCGTTTTGTCAGGCTACTCGAAGACTTCAGGCCCACAACCGCGGTCCCTGAGCTGAGCCGGTGTGTCCTACAATCCACCGATCCCGTCGTGGTGCGCGACCTGCCGTTTCATAGCCTGTGTGTACACCATCTCCTTCCCTTCTTTGGGACCGCGGACCTGGTACACCTTCCGGTAGGACCGGTGGCCGGCCTGGGTAGTTTCCCGCGTGTTTTGCGGCATTTTGCCACGCAGCCTCAACTCCAGGAGCGGCTCGGCGGGGCGGTCGCCGAGCACCTGCAGTCTACCCTGGGGGGGACCGTGGCGATCCGCCTTCGTGCTCGCCATTTGTGCCTGGAGATGCGGGGCGAACGGGTAAGCGCGACTCTGGAGACGCGGGTGGTGCGGGGGCCGGACGCCGACGCTGCGCGCACCCTCCTTGGCTGAGTGGCGCAGCCTCTGATGACTCCGCCTCTCCAAACCCATGACCTCAGCTGGGCGCCGGCGCCAGGGGCGGAGCCGGTGATCAGCCGCCTGAGTCTGGAGCTCCCGCGGGGCAGCTTCGTGGCGCTCGTCGGCCCTTCCGGCTGCGGAAAATCGTCGCTGCTTCGCCTGTTGGCCGGCTTACGTCCGCCCTCCTCGGGGACCGTCAGCGGCATCCCAGAGCAGAAGGCCTTCGTCTTCCAGGATCCGGCGCTCCTCCCCTGGCTCACGGTTCGCGAAAACGTGGCTCTGCCAGGAAAGTTCTCGGCGATCGACCCGCCGGAGCAGGCCCTCGCCCGGGTCGGGCTCGCCGGGCTGGAGCATCGACTCCCGCGGGAGCTCTCTGGCGGGCAGGCCATGCGTGTGTCCCTGGCCCGCGCGCTGGTGTCACGTCCGGAATTGGTGCTCCTGGACGAAGCATTCACAGCGCTCGACGGGGTCACCCGCCGGGGGCTGCAACGTGACTTTCGGGCGCTGCAGCAGGCCGTCGGGTTCACGGCGATTCTCGTCACCCACGAGCTGACCGACGCGGTGTGGCTCGCGGATCGGGTGATCGCGCTCGACGGGCCGCCGCTCCGGGTCATCGGCCGCCTGGAGGTCTCGCTCGGGCCCAACCGCGACCCCGAAGCACCGGGGGTCGCCCCGCTGGTACATACGCTTGCAGGTTGGTTTTCCGGACGGGGTGACGCGGGCGAATTGTCGGGACGACCAAGGTCGATGTGACGGGGGGTGCAGGGGCCCCAGGCCCCTGCCGGGCCCCGGGCGGCGCCCGGGCGGGGCGTTGCGGGGCGGCGCCCCGCCCCAGGAGCACAGCGAAACACCTTTCAAGCCTGCGTCACGTCGATGGTGACCCGACGTCGGTCGGTCCCACCGTCACCGGGCGCCCGCCGGCAGAGTGGCGAGTCACCCCGAAAGCGTCTATATGCCGACCGAAGCACGTTCCTGCTCCGCAACTCTCGACGAAGGGATCCACCATGACGCGCTCCTTCTGGCTCTCGGCCGCGTCCCTCCTGCTCGGAGCCTGCAGCTTCGGCCTCGCCCCATCCGGCACTCTAACGACGGACGCCGACAAAGATGGGTTCTCCGCGGGAGTTGACTGCGACGATCAGGATCCGGCGATTCACCCCGAAGGGGAGGAGCGCTGCGACGGCTTGGACAACAACTGCGACGGCGCGGTGGATGTCGACGCGGTAGACGCGCTGAATGCTTGGGTAGACGCCGATGAAGACGGCTATGGTGATCGCGACGCCCCGATCCTCACCTGCGTCCACAGCACCGGAGTCGTGCCCGACCACACCGACTGTGACGACGGGACCGCCACGACCAACCCTGGGGCTGGCGAACAGTGTAACGGCATCGACGACAACTGTAACGGCGAGATCGACACCGACGCCTTCGACTGGGGCAACTGGTTTGTTGACAGCGATGGCGACGGCTACGGCGACACGGCGACTCGGGCGGACGGCTGCCTTTCTACAGGACTGAGCCGGTATTCAGGCGACTGCGACGACACCGACACTCAGTTCCACCCGGGCGCGGACGAGAACGACTGTACCGGCATCGTGGACTACAACTGCGACGGTTCGGTTGGGGCCATCGACGTCGACGGGGACGGATTCGTCGCCTGCGAAGACTGTGATGACAGTCGGGCCGCGATCCGTCCGGGAATGCCGGAGATCTGTGACGCGCTCGACAATGACTGTGATGGCACGGTTGATCAGGGCGCGACCGGGGCAGCCACCTGGTACAGCGACACCGACAACGACGGCTACGGAGAAGAGACCGAGACCGAACGCGCCTGCGATCGCCCGAGCGGCTACGCGGGGGAAGCGGGCGACTGTGACGACAAGGATCCCGCCTACAACCCCGGTGCTTCCGAGCTGGACTGCACGGATCCCGCCGACTACAATTGCGATGGCTCGACGGGTACGGAGGACCTCGACGGGGACGGCTATTCGGCGTGCGAAGACTGTAATGACGGCTATGCCGCCGTCCGGCCGGGTGCGGCCGAGACGTGTAACAGCTACGACGATGACTGTGACGGCGAGGTCGATGAGGTTGGCGCCAGCGGCGGCACCAGCTGGTACGTCGACCTCGACGGGGACGGGTACGGGGACGCCGGGGACACGCGCGAGGCCTGTGATGTGCCAGACGGTTACACTGCCGACAACACCGACTGTGACGATCAGCGCGTCGACGTCAATCCCTCTGTGGCCGAACGTTGTAACGGCTACGACGACGACTGTGATGGCGTCGTCGACCCCGACACCGCGTACGGGGCCACTACGGTATTTCGGGACGCCGACCGTGACGAACACGGCGACCCAACTGTCACGTCAACGGGCTGCGAGGCGCTTACGGGCTGGACCGAAGACGCGAGCGATTGCGACGACAGCGACGACACGATCTACCCCGGCGCCACTGAGCGCTGTAACGACCGTGACGACAACTGTGACGGAACGGTCGATCCGGACGATGCGGCCGACGCCGCGAGCTGGTACCGGGACGCGGATGATGACGGTTATGGAAGCGCCACCAGCGTAAGCGTTGCCTGTGAGGCCCCATCCGGCTACCTCAACAACGACGATGACTGCGATGATTTTGACGCCGACGTGAGCCCATCGGGGACCGAGTCGTGTAACGGCCTCGACGACGACTGTGACGGGGTCGTCGACGAGAGCGGCGCGAACGCCTCGTGGTGGTACGCCGACACCGACGGAGATCTGTTCGGGGACCCGAGCTCCGCCGTCTCCGGCTGCACGGCGCCCGCGGGCTATGTCGCGTCGGACACGGATTGCTCGCCGTCTAACGCCGCGATCTACCCCGGCGCGGCGGAGAGCTGTAACGGCCTGGACGACGACTGTGACGGAACGGTGGACAGCGCGGACGCGATCGACGCGAGCGCCTGGTACCTCGACGCCGACGGCGATAGCTACGGAGACAGCGGCGAGGGAGAAACGGCGTGCTCCGCGCCTTCTGGCTATGTCATCGACGGAACGGACTGCGACGACACCACCACCGCCACCTACCCCGGCGCGGCCGAGACCTGCGATGCCCAAGACAACGACTGCGACAGCGTCGTCGATGAGTCGGTCACGCTCTACACATGGTACCGCGACAGCGACGGCGATGGCTATGGCGTCAGCAGCGCCACCGCCACGAGCTGTTCCCAACCATCTGGCTACGTTGCCACGTCAACCGACTGTAACGATGCCAGCGCCACCACCTATCCGGGTGCCTCGGAAGCGTGTAACAGCCAGGACGACGACTGCGACGGCACGATCGACGACGGCGCCAGCGCCGGCACCTGGTATCTCGACGCGGACGGCGACGGCTACGGCACCGCCTCGAGCTCGAGCGGCGGCTGCAGCCAACCTGCGGGCTATGTCACGTCCAGCACCGACTGTAACGACGGCAGCGCCACGATCTCGCCCGGCGCCTCGGAGACCTGCAACAGCATCGACGACGATTGCGACGGCGTCGCCGATGACGGCGCGGCAGCGGGCACCTGGTACCGTGACCTCGACGGTGACGGCTACGGCGACAGCGGGAGCGCGGCGACCGGCTGCACCGCACCTTCGGGCTATGTGGCGTCCTCGGGGGATTGTAACGATAGCAGCGCCACCATCCGGCCTGGCGCCACTGAGACCTGCAACAGCACCGACGACGACTGCGACGGTGTGGTGGACGACGGCGCGAGCACCAGCTGGTGGCAGGACACGGACGGCGATGGTTATGGCAACGCATCGGTGCCCTACACCGCGTGCACAGCGCCTACCGGTTATGTTGGAAATGACGACGACTGTAATGACAGCAGCCTCGACGCCTATCCCGGCGGGATCGAGGCCTGCGACGGCCTGGACAACGATTGTGATGGTACGACCGATGACACCGTGGTTTATCGTGACGCGGACAACGACGGCTTCGGGCTGGACACCACCACCTCCGCGGGTTGCCCCGCGCCCACGGGCTACAGCGATCTCGGCGGCGACTGCAACGACGCGAGCATCCTGATCCACCCGTACGCCTACGACAAGCTCACTGACGGCATCGACAACGACTGCGATGGGAGCGCCGACGCCGCGGATCCCGACATCGCCTACACCGCCAGCTTCACCGACGACAGCTACTATGCGCTGTCGTTGAGCACCATCACCTTCCCCAGCTGCGGCGATGTATTGGATACCATCTACATCACCTCCAACGGACGGGTCACCTTCTACGCGCCCGACACCGACTACACCGAGACCATCGCCGACTTCAACTACGACTGGACGGTCGCGGGCGCCTGGGACGACCTCAACCCAGCGAGCAGCGGAAGCATCGTTTGGACTGAGATGGATGGCGCCGTGGGGATCTACTACGACGCGATCCGCGAGGTGGGATCCACGGCGACCAATACCTTCTCAATCATCCTCATGGATAGCGGCCGCATCGTACTCCAATACGAGAACATGGCGTTGACGGACGCGATCGTCGGCTGGTCCTGCGTGCCGACCACCACCTGGACGGAGACCAACCTCTCGTCCACGATGACGGCCCGCGCAGCCAACCGCTGGGGCCTCGGCACGATGACCGAGTGGGCCTACTACGAGTATTTCACCGGCTCGGTTGATCCATTGGATCTCGACAACTCGGTGATCCGCCTGTGCGGGAACATCGACGACACAACCGACACCTGCGAGCAGTAGGTCCTGTGGCTCCCTCACGGTGGTGGCCTCGATCTGAGTCCGGGCGCGAGGCCGCCGGGCTCGTGCTGGGGCTGGGCCTTGGGGTCGCACTCTGGTGGGCCCTCGCCGCCCGGGTGGGCCCGCTGCTCCTCCCGACGCCCGTCGCGGTGCTGGACGCCATATGGACGGAACGAAGTCGACTTCTGCTCGCGTGCACCTCCACCGCGAGCGCAGCTGGGGTGGGCCTCCTCGCCGCGGCCCTCCTCGGCGTCACGCTCGCGAGCGCGTCCTGGTGGAGCCGTGGGGTCGCAAGCCTGATCCTGCCTTATGTTACGTTGCTCCAGGTGCTCCCGATCGTGGCGATCGCGCCGCTCCTGGTGGTCTGGCTCGGGTACGGCACGGGCGTCGCGACGGTAACAGCGCTGATCGCCGCGTTCTATCCTGTTTATGCATCAACCGGCACCGGGCTCCGGGCCCCGGGCGCCAACCTCACCGACCTGCTTCGCCTCTATGGTGCGTCGCGCGCGCACGAGCTCTGGCTCCTCCGCCTCCCGTCGGCTCTCCCCAGCCTCATGGCCGGGCTCCGTACGGCCGGGGGGCTGTCGGTGATCGGCGCGATCGTCGGTGAGTTTGTCGGCAGTAACGGCCAACCTCCGACGCTGGGCTTCCTGGTGCTCTACGGTGCCCGCTCCGCCAGGCCCGATCTGGCCTTTGCGGCGATCAGCGGGGCGGCAGCGCTCGCGCTTGGGGTACAGGCAGGCGTCCGTCTCCTCGAACGCCGAACGATCGGGCGCTGGTACGGCCGCTGACGGCGCTCAGTCGCCGAACAGGATCTCGCAGTCCTCCAGCACCTCGATTGGGTGGGTGCCCAGGTTGATGTCACTAAGATACTCCAACACAAGCACCCCGTCCGCGTCGAGAATGACCGTGATGCGGCTAGCGATCGTCTGGGACGAGGACGACGCGGCACCGTACGCGAGCGCGAGAACCCGATCCGCGTCGGACCAGAGCTCGTACTCAAACCCCTCTTCCTCGCGCCAGTCGGCGTTCTCGTCCGGATCGTCGAACGACACCCCTACGATGGTGACGCCGAGCGCATCAAAATTGGCCTGTTGGTCGCGGTACCCGCAACCCTCAATCGTTCAGCCACCGGTGTTGGCGGCGGGATAAAACCAGATCACCGTCGGGTGCCCCAGCAGGTCGTCACGGGTCCGGACCGTCTCGTCTTGGGCGAGCACCTCAAACTCCGGCGCCGGAATCGCCTCTTCCGGCGTCGACCCGTACAGCACGCCGGGGGAGCCGGAGGTGGAGGATTCGGTGGTCGTCTCGGGAGACGTGTCGTCAGTGGGGGTGGTGTCGCGCACCTCGGAAGGGTCCTTCGTGGCGCTCTGACATGCGAAAAGCAGGAGGAGGAGGGTCATGCGCGGGAGCTATCCCAGTGGTGGGCCCACCGCTCGGTCGCAGGCCTCAGTACGGCAGCAGCCGCTCGGCCGGGTCCGCCGAAGCGCCCTCAGGATTCCAGAAAAGCACCAGTTCGGGCCGAAATTCGGACACCCGGGCCGCAGCGTCCCGCGGCACGAGCACCACCTCCGGTTGGGCGTCATCCACCCACGCCGCCGCCACGAGTCCCCGCCGAAGGTCCTCGGCGACCCGCTCGGGCAGGCACAGTCTCCAGACTTCAGTTGTTGAAAAGCTGCGAAACCAGAAGCGTTGCGGGCCGGACTTCACCCGGAGCTGGTGCGCCCGCAGGATCTGGCGGCAGCGGAGCTCACGGATCGCCGATGCGTCCCGGGCCGCCGCGCCGCGCCGACGCTCGATGAGCTCCGCCTCACGCTCGCGCCTCGCCTGCTCAGCCGCCGCCGCTTCACGCGCCTCCACCACGCGGCGGGCTTCGCGGTGCCCCTGCTCGACATTCGCCTGCTTTTTCAACTCCTGTTCGGCTTTGGCAACGTCCTTTTTGGACGCCAACCCCGCCTTGAGGAGCTGGTCGCGGAGGTTCACGGCGGGCTCACGGGCTGACCTCGCCGATCTCGCCCCCAGGATCGAGGAAACGTTCGATCGAACGACGTAAACGAACGATACCGTAACCCTTGTCGACGTGCACCCAGTCGATCCCCCGCTCGCGGCAGGCGGGGAGGATGATCTCGTCGGCGTCGTGGCCGATAAAGGCGCCGAGCAGCACGACCAGGTCGATCTTGCCCCCGCGAACCCGATCACGCACGGCGATGAGCGCGTTGCGCCGGTGTTCAGCCGGCTCCCACTCGAGCTCAGCGAAGCCGAAGGCGTCGCGCAGCCGCACGCGGTTGGGCTCACGCGGTTCCCCGCCGATCAGGATCGCACGCCGCCCGCGAGTACGGGTCCACCAGCGCCAGTCCGCCGGCACGATGCTGCCGGGCTCCTTCTCCTCCACGCGCTCGTCGCTTTCGTCCTTCCGATAGGCGCGTATGTGTTTACGCAACGCCCGAAACTCGGGGGCGTCCAGCAGCTCGGCGACCCCCGCGCAGTGCCGGAGGAGCCTGGGGTCACGCGCCGAGACCCCGCCCTTGAGCGCCTCCTTCACCGCGCGCCGGAGCTGCCCGAGGACCGCCTCCTTGGCCTCCGCAGGCGCCGCCTCCACCTCGGGGGCGAGACGTTCAACCTCAACAAGCAGCCGTTCGTGGTTGGGCGCCGCCGCCACCGGGATCGGCGCCGATGCATAGAGCCGGTCCCAGATCGCCTCGGCGTCCTCCTCCCACGTCTCCCGCAGCGGCCGGTGATTTCGGGAAAGACCAAACACAAAGCCCGGCTGTTCGCGCTTGGAATAGGCCGAGAGCCGACTGAATCCTTCTTCGATCCGCACCCCGGCATAACCCCGCTCGTCCTGGAGGCGTCGAAGCCGGGCAGCACACATCCCGACGAGCCCGCGCTGGACGTCCCGCGGCAGCACGCGCCAACGGTCACACTCCCGGATGCCGCGGTAGACCTTCTCCGACTCAACGTCGTCGTCAACCGCGGGCTGCAGCGCGGCCAGCACGATCATCAGCTCCGTCCGCCAGTCGGCCGACGCCGGGTCCTTGTACTCGGGGCGCGTCAGGAAATGGTCGGCCAGACGACCCACGCTCTCTTCGGTTGGGGGATCGCCGACATCGGGCGGGGTCTCCGCCGGCGTGTGGGCGGGTAGCGGCGTGACCATCCGGCCCGGCTCGGTGCGGTGGAGGTCGGAACGATGTGCTAGGCCGCGGCCGGGGTCGGGGCGGTTGAGATCGGGACGGTGCAGCTCAGGCCGCATGGGCTCGGGGGCAGCGCCCTCCAGCCGGGCAGGCTCCGCACGAAAGCTACGCTCTTCGCGTGCCGGAAGCGGCTCGGCGGTCCGGTGGCGCGTCTCTGCGGTCGGCCGCTCACGGTTGGGGAGAACGGTCTCGTGGGCGCAGTCCTCCGAAGCATCCAGCCCCGGCGTCTCGGGCGGCCACGGCTCCACTGGCTCGGGCGGTATAGGATCAAACGGCAACATCGACCGGCCTGCGGCATCAGGACGGACGGAGGCCCGGGGCTCGAGCGCGCGCGCGGTGGTGCGAGGCGGCTCGCGGGGAGTGTCCAGCCGGCCCCCAGCGGCGGGCCGTGGCGTCTGCATCCGGCTCGACTCGCCGATCCCGCGCGGTGCGCTTAGCCGGAACTCCCCTCCCACGCGGTACCACTCGGCGAGGCAGCGAAGGGTTGACAGCCCGATCTCCGCCTGGCGACGCTCCAACAAGGCACGCAGCTCCACCGACTGCGCGATGCCCAAAAAGCCGTCGATCTGCCGCGACTCGAGGAGGAGGTGCTGAAGCTCCCGGCTTCTGCGCTGAAGCTCTTCTTCGAGCGCGTCACGGACGCGCTGGTCGGTGCTCGGGTTGATCATCGACATTTCGATCCCACACGCCGCGGACAAGGCCGCCACTCGGCGGCGGGCGTTCCCACCGAGCAGACGTGGAATAACCCACTACGGTAGACGGGGCCTGCGTGGCGGTTGAATGGCCCCGCCGCTGGACGCGTCGCTCGGGCAGTCCCCAATCCGCAGCACCGACAGCCGGCGCGCGGCGGGATGATGGAGGTAGGATGATCCCGAGTTCCGCTTTTTCTCGTCTGGCCCTGGTCCTGCTCCCCGTAGCGACGGGTTGCGTCGTCTACGCCGACAAGCCCAACCTCGTCCCCCGGATCGGCTACGCGGACGCGGGCTGCGTATGGGACCCTGCCCAGGGCACCCACGTCCTCTACTTCGACGTGGACGCCACCGACCCCGAAGGGGCGCTGATCGACGTCTCCGCGGACGTCTACGACGACGGCGTCGGTGTGTACCTCGCCACGTACGCCCTCGACCTCGAGCTCAGCCCGGTCTGGTACAGCGCCTGGATCTACCAGAGCACCGGCCTGGATCCTGGCTATGGCCTGTACTCCGCGGACATCGTAGCCACCGACGTCGAGGGAGCCCAGACCGTGGTCACGGTTCCGCTCTGGTCGTGTTTCTGAGGCGCTCAACCAACACTCGCGAGAGAAAGGCTGGATTTCCGAGAAGATATCGCCGCCACAGGCGCCTTGGATCGACCATCAACCGGGCCAACCACTCCTGATGCCGGAAGAGCAGCGCGGGGCCCCGTGACACCTCGCCGCTCACGAAGTCCGCCGTCGCGCCCAACACCCAAATCACGGGGACACGTAGTCGGCTCCGGGCGGCCACCGCCCAACGTTCCTGCACTGGGGTGCCCATCCCCACAAGGAGAATATCAGGGTCAAACGCCTCGATGCGCTTGAGCTCCTCCTCGTGCTCGGGACCGGTTCGTGGGTGAAAACCATGGTCGCTGGCGATCTGAAGCCGCGGGTAGCGCCGTGACAGCAGTGCGGCGGCGCGCTCCGTCACGCCCGGCGCGCCACCCAGCCAGTAGAGCCGCCAGCGCCCCTCGGCGCGAGCCGCCAGATCCCAGATCCAGTCTGCCCCGGTCATACGCTCGGGGAGGTCGAGGCCGAGGAGACGGCCGCCGAGACGGACGCCGGCTCCATCACAGTAGTTGAGATCAGCGGCGTTCAGCCATGCTCGAAGCTCCTCGTCGCGCGCCGCGGTGTTGAGCACGTGGACGTTGCTGTACATCACCAACGCGCCCGCAGCCCGACCGGCGCGAGCGGCCGCGATTCGTACGTCCACCCAGCTCAACAAGCCCTCTTTGTCGAGCGGGTGGACCCCGACCCCGTCGATCCTCACGCGCCCGATTTCCATGCAGCCTCAGATGGAGAACCCCGCTCCAAACAGCCAGTAGACACCGGCAAACTCGCTGAGCGAGCCGTTGAACGGCACCGTGGCGTCGCTCCGGCGAGACACGCCCAGATAGACGTCGACCTGCCGGCCGGGGATCCATGAGGACCAGTCGCTACCCTGTACGCTGATCTCCCCGACCGCTGGGTCCGCGACGCAAGAGACCACCGCCTCGTACGCCGTGCCGGCTCCGTTGTGGAGACCCATGACCAGGAGCACGCCGTCGCCCGTCGCGCCCGTCCAGCGCACCGTTGTCGCCGGGCCGAGCTCGGGAGCGACCGCCCCGTCGAGGTTCGGGCTGGTCAAGTTGAAGCTGGGCGGGGTCTGGACCACGCCCTCAACGTCGATCTCCGGGAAGCCGGGGAGCACGAGGCCGTCGAGGTCGTAGCTGGTATTGGTCAAGAAATCGCTGCTGTCCAACGCGCTGACGAACGCGCTGTCCGCGGCGCTCCAACCCAGGCGCAAATTACTGACGCCGGGCGCAGACAGTGCGGCCGGATCCACACCCGCGTAGGGGGTGAACGCCGGGGGCTCATAGTTGGCCGCACAATAGCCGATCGCGCGCCCGTAGAGCTCCGAGTGGGCCAGCCGCACCGGGGAGATGACGCTGAACCACGCCACGCCGCTGTCTACGGGATCGAGCTGCCAGTACGCGCCGAGGTAGCGGGTCCACGAGAGCTCACCGATGATGCCCGTCTTACCCCTGCCATCGTCGAAGTAGTTGAAGCCCGCCGCCAACGACGCGCTACCGGTGGCGCCGCTGACGGACACGTCCACGGTCCCGGCCCGGCCCTGCTCCGGCACGACCACGCGGATCTCGCCTCGGGAGACGTCGAGCACTTCAGCTATTTCATCCCCGAATTTCACCTCGGCGTCAGCGGCAAACGGGCCTCCCTCCACCACGACCTCTGCACCGCCATCGGTGAAGTCATACGGCGGTACAACCCGCTCAATCATGATCTCGCGCTCCTCCGTCTCCTCCGAGGTGAGGTCGGTCGCAGTGTCCTCCGGCGCCCTGCCCGAGGGCGTGAGCCCAAAAGCGCACCCAGACAGACACAAGGACCAGAGACCCGGGCGAGGGGCACGACCGGGCGGCGGCGCGGTAGGGACGGGTGCGGGGAGGGGGCTGGACGGCACGGGCGGCATCGTAGATCGCGCTGCTCGCGCTGGCAAGCAACCCGGGCCAATCGGCTCGTGGTCGCCGCAGTATATTGTAGTTTCTGTTCGCATCGTGTGGACAGGCAATGCTGGGATCCATCCCTCTACCGGTTAAGCCGCAGGCATGAACACCCTCATCCTTCTCCTCCCCTCCGCTCTCGCGGGCGACGATTTCGAGCTGAAGCCCTCGGGTTTCGTGCGTCCAGCATTTGTGTGGTCGGCCGACGACGTCGACACCGCTGCGGCCGACAAGACCAGCGGCGCCACCCTGCTGACCGACCGGGACGGCTTCAGCGTGGCCGGTCGGATCGGCGCGACGCTGAAGTACACCCCCCTCAACGTGGTCGCCGTCGTGGAGGCCGATGTGGTGCCCTCGCTCACCCCGCGGGACGCATACATCGCCGTCAAACCTTTCGAACCGATCACGCTCACCCTCGGCCAGCACAAAGTACCGGTGTCCGCGTACGCGCTGTCTTGGGACACCAAACGCCTGCTCCCGATCGCGCCTCGTGTCGTCTCCGCCACAGGCTACAGCCGGGACGTCGGCGCCAAGATCGACGGCCGAATCCCGGTGAACGGCAAGGTGCTCGGCACCCTGACCGCCGGCCTCTACAATGGCGAGGGAGTCGGGAAGACCACCAACGAAAACCAGGAGTTCCTCTACGCCTTGCGCGGAGTGGTGACCCCGATGGGCGCGCGCAGCAGCTGGTACGAAGGCACGGAGCGCGAGACCTACCTGGGGCTCGGCGTCAGCTACTTGTCCAACCTCAAGGGCGGCGAGACCACGTACACCTATATCGCCGCCGGCGGAACCGAGCCGACCTCGCTTGAGGCCCGAAACCTCACCGGTGAGATGTCCAGCACCATCGCAGTGGATGCCCAGTTCGCCTGGCGTTGGCTCTCGCTCCAGGGTGAGTACCTGACCACCGACGTGAGCTACGCCGACACCTCCAAGACAGGTGTCAAGACCGCCGGCTTCTACGCCCAGACGGGCTTCTTCATCCCGGTCGATCCGATCGGCAAACACCTCGAATTCGGAGACTCCGGGGACACTGCGGAAACGGGGCTGGTGGGAGGACGAGCATGGTCGAAAGTCGCCGTTGATGCCGCGGCGTAAACGGCTCTCGGTCGG
>CANKTH010000029.1 GCA_947486185.1 Deltaproteobacteria bacterium | reverse complement strand
GGATCGGATCGGGCGCGGCGGTGGCGTCTCGCCGACCGACCGTGAGCCGCCAGGCGTTCAAGCTGCGGGCGTCGACGCCGTGGGCCCGAGCCCAAGCGGCACGCTCCAGGCCGCTCTGCGCGACCTCGGCGAGACAGGCTCGGGCGTCGTCCTCGTCCTGGATCTTGCGGCGTTCCATGGGGACCTCCGCAAGCAACGTCGCGCGGCGAGCGGAGCGGGGCCTCCGGGCCGGTGTGACGGCTCACTTTGCTGCGTACACCCTCATCCAACCGGGGAGCCGCTCGCTCGGGTGGCCCGACGATGCCGCCGGGATATCCAAGCTGTCATCCGTTCGGCTGCGCTCGATACAGTCAACTCGGCGATGACTGAGATCCTATACACGTTTTTCGCATGGGCCGACGTATACCCGCGGGCGCCTAAGGCGCCGCGTTGACAATATACTCGTGAGAGCCGCGGTAAATCTTGGCCCCGACCGCCGCGTTCTGATAGGGCTCCAGCGGGAGCTCCATGAGGTCCATGATTGACCACATGAGGTCTTGGAAACCCAGAAGATGCCTGAACACAACGGTGCTCGAAAATCGTGGGTTGATCTCAAACGCTATAGGCCCCGCGGAGGTCAGCCGCAGCTGAACATTGATGCTGCCGCGCAAGCTCAAGCCCTGAGCAATTCTCTCAAGGTATGTCGTAATCGCGGGGTTATCGACCACGACCCCTGATCCCGTCAGTCCGCCCACTAATTTCCGCCGCAGCGTGAGGGTTCTGAGTTCTCCTGAACGAGCGCGAAAGACACCGCACGTGTACTCTTGGTCCTCAGGCAAGAGGAGCTCCTGCCAGATGTCGTCCGGGCGCGTCTCGCGACAGTGAGTCACTGTGGCCTGATCCCTGACAATCGCAAAGTTCTTGCTGCCCTGCCCTCGCCGCATCTTCACAATGCAGGGCAGCTCCAGCGGCGGCCCCTGGCTCACAACACGGGTCCAAGGCGCAGCCAGGCCGTGAAGCGTCAAGAACTCGTTCGTGAGCAGTTTGTCCAAACCCACCTTGATCGAGGCTCTGTCGGCAACGACCAAAGGAATCCCCTCGAAAGACTCATGGCAGCCATGCCGATGGAGCGCCTCAATCTCTGCTTCAGAGGTGGGAATCACCATGTCGATGTGATGAGTGCGGATAAGCCGCCGGAGATACTCAAAATAATCAGGATCGATAGCTCGCGGGAGGAGCTCGCAGGAGCTGAATATGTGCGCCCCCGGATGGTCATCGTGAAGGTCACAGCCCACGACACTTTCGAAGTATCTTGTGCCCATAAGGATTTTACCGATCCCTTGACCGATGTCGCCCCCACAGCCAGTCACAAGCACATTGTTGATGTTCACGTTAGCCATCCCAAGCATTAGACGTTGCGCCGAAGGATATTGCCCAAGTACTGATTCTCCGGATCGATTTTCGCGATCTCGGCCAGAATAGGCTCGTTGTCGAACGCGACACGACGGGGCACCATGGACCGGTTTTTTGTGTCAAATACGAAGTAGCTCGCCAAGCTCCCGACATCCCTAGGTTGCCCAACAGAGCCCGGATTGGCAATGATTCTGTCCTTCTGACTCAAGACAAATGGGTAGTGAGTATGCCCCAGGAGGACAACATCGGCTTCCGCACCGAAGCAGCCGCTTAGCTCGGACTCGCTGGCGTCTGGATAAATATATTGATCGATTTTAGTAGGAGAGCCGTGGCAGAGCAAGAAATTCACGCCATCGATCCGAAGCGCCCGAGTCGAGGGCAGCGTGCTCAAAAAGCGTTTCTCTTGCTCGTTCAAGGTCTCGATGGCGATGTCGATGCCGCTGCCGTATTTCGCCTTGATCGCCACGCGCCGACTCTGATCCACCATAGCTTCTCTGAGCATCTCTTCGTGGTTGCCACCGATGGCCACGAAGTCCCCAAGGCCGGAAATCATGTCCAGCACTTCCTTGGGCCAATAGTAGTAGCCGACGAAATCGCCAAGGAAGAAGAACTTTTCAACGGCGAGGCGCTTGCAGTCATCGATGACCCTTTCGAGGGCAAAACAGTTGGCATGAATATCCGCGAGGATGCCAATCTTCATAGGAGATCCTCGCCTATTAGAATATCTTTGGCGACGGCATCGGGTGATCTCAGGAGATTTTCCCTCTTGAAACGCATGAATTGTTCCCCGAAGGCAAAGACGTCCTCTTTACAATCTCTGATCTTTTCCTGCATCGCGGTGTCCATGACGCCCGGATCAATGTGTCTGACCGTTACCTTATCGTTTTCGGATGCCAGGCATTCGTAGAACATTTTCATGGCGGCTTTGGTGGAGCAGTACATGCCCCAGCCGGCGATGGCCCGGGCGGCCGCCCCGGAGCTGATGTTCAGGATCCGGAGCTTGATGCCATTGTGCTTACATAGGTGCGCGAGCTGATTCGAAATCATAGCCGGCGACACGAAATTGACGGCAGTTGCCTCAATAATCTCTGCGTCCGCAATCGAACCTATGGCCACGAGAGGATCAATGGTGCCGGCGTTGTTGATGAACACAATCTCGCGCGCATCCTTGTGAATCCAGGACGCCACATCAATGGGTTGCGAGAGATCGGCGAGGTCCTTCTTGACGAAGATCACCTCGGCCTGGGTCAACTCAGGCGGGTCAGCGGGGAGCACCTTGCCAATGAGGATGAGTCGCACCGGCAACGGAAGGAGGAGCCGGTAAAATGCCTGCCCCAACCCCCGCGAGACGCCTGTTACAATAAAGGTCTTCAAGCCGCGGCCTTTCTATGCTTGGAAGAAACATTGATGGTCCGGTGGTAGCGCAAGCCGCCCCTTCCCGCAAGGTGACCGGTCCACGGCACTGGGCGCCCGGCCGGCCCGCGCGAGGCACGATTCACCCAGATGTCCCTATGGAAATCGGGAATGTGCGTAACGAACGGGACGCCACAGCTCGATGGGGGGCCCCCAAACCCACCGAGAGCGTCTACCTCGCGGTCCAGGACCGAAGGGCTACATCGACCGTCCGACTGCGAGCGGATCGGGGTGGGAAGCTGGCCGGCGCCGATGGACGCGCCCGGGTCAATTCTCGCCAGCAGTGAAGGCCCGGCGTCTCTCGCTCCCTCGAGCCCGACCCGGCACGTATGCCGATGTTAAGGGGCGCGCCTCGGAGACCCACGATGACGACCCTCGCCACTTCGCCCGACACCCTCGCCGGCGCCTCCGTGTTGGTCACCGGCGCGACGGGCTCCTTTGGCCAACGTTTTATCGAACGCCTGCTCCAGATGCCTTCGGGCCCTTCGCGCGTCGTCGTGTTTTCAAGGGACGAGCTCAAACAGTTTGAAATGAGCCGTCGCCCGGAGTTCGAAGATCGACGGATGCGCTTCTTCCTCGGCGACGTCCGCGACAAGGACAGATTGAAGCGCGCCTTTGAAGGGGTGGACGTGGTGATCCACGCTGCCGCGCTCAAACAGGTGCCCGCCGCCGAATACAACCCCTTCGAGTTCATCAAGACCAACGTGCTCGGAGCGCAAAACGTGATCGAGTGTGCGCTGGACACCGGCGTCTCTCGGGTGGTCGCCTTGTCTACCGACAAGGCCGCCGCCCCCATCAACCTCTATGGCGCCACGAAGCTCTGCTCCGACAAGCTGTTTGTCGCCGCCAACACCGTTCGCGGCGCCCGGTCCTTGCGCTTTTCGATTGTTCGTTATGGCAATGTGCTCGGAAGTCGCGGCAGCGTGGTCCACGCCTTCCTCGCGCGGCGCGCCCAGGGGGTGTTGCCGATCACCGACGAACGAATGACCCGCTTCAACATCACCCTCGACGAGGGTGTTGAGCAGGTTCTCCGTGTGCTTCGCACGATGGCGGGCGGCGAGATCGTGGTGCCACGTCTGCCGAGCTTTCGGGTGGTGGACCTGGCCCGCGCGGTGGCACCGCACTGCCGGATCGAGATCATCGGTATCCGTCCCGGAGAGAAGCTCCACGAGGAGATGATCACCCCGTCGGACTCTTTTCGCACCGCGCGCCTCGACCAGGAGTACGTCATCCTCCCGAGCAGCCCCATATGGGATGAAGCCAGGTACCTCACGGAACGTGGAGCCACGATGGTCACGCCGGGCTTCCATTATGCGAGCGACACCAACGACCAGTGGTTGGGGGTAGAGGAGCTACGACGTCTGGTTGATGCCCATGTGGCGCGCGGCGCCCAGGTAGCGCCGTCGTGACCCCTCGGCCGCTGCCCTACGGGCGTCAGTGTATCGAGGAAGACGACGTTCAAGCTGTGACAGACGCGCTGCGGGGTGACTGGCTCACCCAGGGGCCGGGAGTGGCTCGATTTGAAGAGGCGCTGGCGGAACGTTGTGGCGCGCCCTACGCGGTCGCGGTCGCGAGTGGCACCGCGGCGCTGCATCTGTCGTCGATGGTGGCCGGGGTGGACACCCAAAATGGTGGGATCACCTCGGCGATGACCTTTGTCGCATCGGCCAACGGCATCCGCTACAGCGGCGGGGTCGCAGCCCTGGCCGACATCGATCCCGACACGGCGATCGTCACAGCGCCCACGCTGAGCGTCGCCGCTGATGAGCTTCAAAAGCAGGGAATTCGCGCCCGAGTCCTGGTCCCGGTAGACTATGCTGGCGCCGTCGCCGACCTGCCGGCAATCGCCGACCTCGCCCGGCGCCTCGGCGCACGGGTCATCGAAGATGCGGCGCACTCGCTCGGCGCGACCTACCGCCACGAGGGTGAGGTCTACCGGGCCGGCTCCTGCACCCACAGCGACTTCGCGATCCTCTCCTTTCATCCAGTAAAACACCTGACCACCATCGAAGGTGGGGCGATCCTGACCCGGGATGAGGGAGCCTACCGGCAGCTGCTGGAGCTACGTTCGCACGGCATCACCCGGGATCCAGCTCGGATGTCGAAAAACGACGGGCCCTGGTACCAGGAACAGACGGCCATGGGCTACCACTATCGGCTCGGCGACGTACCCTGTGCGCTTGGCTTGTCCCAACTCAAGAAGCTGGATCGTTTCCTCAGCCGCCGCCGGGCATTGGCGGCCCGGTACGACGCCGGCTTGGGTGACGCCGCGCTCCGCGCCACTTTGGAGCCGCTCCCCGTGCGTCACGGGGTATCTTCAGCTTATCACCTGTATGTTTTGCGCACCCGAGCCCGCCCGGGCGAGGGCCTCAGCGCGCTCGCTGACCGCCGCCGGGCGCTCTACCACCGCCTCCTGGCCGCCGAGATCTACACTCAGGTCCACTATGTGCCCGTCCACCACCACCCGGTGCATCATGACGCGCCACGCGGTGGTTCCTTATCAGCGGCTGAACACCATTATTCCCGCTGCCTCAGTCTACCGCTGTACCCGGACATGCGTGACGAAGACGTAGACCGGGTGCTCGAGGTGCTCGCGGAGGCGGGGGCGTCATGAACGCCGGCGCCGACGGGGTGCTGCTCATTCGGGCCGACGCCGGCGCGACGATAGGGATGGGGCATGTGCTCCGCTGCCTCGCGCTCGCGCAGGCGTGGCAAGATCGGGGGAACACCGTAGTGTATGCGACGGTCGCGCTGCCGCCACGCGCACGGCTTCGGTTGGAGAAGGAGGGGGTCATGGTGGTGGAGGCGGAGGTGACTCCGGGGAGCGCCGCCGACCAGGAGTGGACGATCGAGCTGGCTCAGACCCTCGGCGCCCGGGTGGTGGTGGACGGCTACGCTTTTGGGCCTCGGTACGCCAATCGTCTGGTGGATGCCGGCCTTCGGGTGCTGCTGCTCGACGATGACGGGGAAGATGGGCCCATCCGGGCGCTGGTCTTGAACCAGAATCTCCACGGGCATACGGAGCTTTACCCCAACGCGACCGGGGGAGTGTTGGTAGGGCTTGCTTACGCCCTTTTGCGTCGGGAGCTCCGCGGGGTGCGGCGAGCCCCGATGACGGTTCCGGAGCACGCGCGCACCGCGTTGGTGAACTTTGGCGGCGCGGATCCCGCGAGTTTGAGCGCGCCGGCCGCGCAGTGCCTGCTCGACGCGGGGCTCGAAGAGGTGCACGTGGTGCTCGGACCCGCCGCCCGGCCAATCGAGCTCTCTGCGTCTGCTCTGAAGGTTCATATCGATCCTCCCAACTTTTTCGAGATCGCCGCGGCCGCGGACCTCGGCGTACTCGCGGCAGGCAGCTCGGTCTGGGAGATGGCGTATTTGGGGGTGCCGATGGCGCTGGTCTCGACCGTGGCCAACCAGGTCGCCAACCACGCGGTCGTCGTCGCTGCCGGGCTCGCCGTGGGGCTCGGCGATGTCCAGGCCTTCGCCGCGAGGCGCGCGGAGAGCACCGAGATTTTGACAAGGTTTGCGGCTGATTCAGCGCAGCGGCGCGACCTCCGCCAGCGAGGACGGGAGCGGGTAGACGGGCAGGGTGCGGCGCGGGTGGCGGCGGCGCTGGCGGCGATGTGAACGAGGACGTTCAGCCCGCTTTCCGCGCCACCACGATACAACTGCGGCCCATACCCGCCGCCGCAAAGCTCCGATAAAGCGACCGCCGCAGCGCCGTCGGCATCGATGCCTCAAGCTGTTTGCGACGCGCGTGACAGACGGAACCAACACCAGGCTGGCCAACATAGTTGTCGCCCATCAGCAGAAAGAGCTCCATGGGAAAGTTGGTGTTCCGCTCCATGAGCTCAAACCCCTCGCCCACCAACGTCCGCTCCAACGAGGCAAAATCGAAGTAGTTGATATGGTCGGGTACGGCCACCCACCAGGGTTTTTCGGCACCGATTGCGGTAGCCGCAGCCGCCTGGAGCTCGGTGAAGTCGTTGGGCACCACGACCGCAAATCTTCCGCCAGGAACCAACATGTTACGCGCATTCCTCACCCACGCGACGGGATCGGGCACGTGCTCCAATACGTAGAGCATCGTGATGGTGTCGTACGCGGGCCCCGCGTGGGCGGCGACCGCCTGCTCGAGCGTGCCCGAAAACACGTTCAAGCCCCGCGAACGCGCCCGTTCGGAGGCCAGACGCGAGGGCTCGATCCCGGTAGCGTCCCAGCCTTGTTCGCCGCTGAACTCCACAAAATCACCCGTTCCACAGCCGATGTCGAGGAGCCGCCCCAAGGCGCCGTCGCGGCCGCGCACCGCCTCCTCGACGTCGGCGTAGAGCGTCCGGCGGATCCAGGCCAGCTCGGCGTCGCGTTCGGCCCCGCCGGCCAGAAGACGGCGAAGCTCGGGGGCGCGGCCACCCGCGTCGATGAGCTCCATGTAGGAGCCGGTGTAGAAGGCGTCGAGTTCGGCGGTTGAGGGCACCGGGTCGAGCCGCCGGAAGCCGTAGGTAGGGTCAAGTACGATGCCGGAGGGGGTCAGTGGAGCTCCCAGGTGAGCGGTGCACGTTCGTGCACGCCGGCGCCTAAGCTGCGGCCGACGACCGCGTCGAGCATGTGCGGCCCGATGCCGGCGCCGGGGCATTGGGTGAGGCGCCGGTCATACCCGTTTCTGCTCGATGTGTTGGTTGAGCGCGGCGATCCAGGGCTCGCGCTCGAGGAGCTCCAGGATCGGCGCCATGCCAAACAGAGGCCCGTGACGGGGCGCAAGGCGCGCGTAGACCTCACGTACAAGCTGGAGATCTTCGGCGGTGTCCACCGTCCAACGATGGGTGGAGTGGTCCACGTCGCCCCGCACCGAAAGGACCCGGAAAGACGCCGGGTGTTCGTAGAGGTGGAGCGTGACGTGCTCCCGCTCCCGCTGGGTCGTAGCCGCCGCGGCGGCGCGCTCAAGGGCCGCGCGGGTGAAAACCTCGGTGTCGAGGCCGCGGGGATGACGGCGCTCGAGGGTGTTGCAGGCGTAGTCGAAGTCGTCGGTGAGCGCGGCGATCACCTTGCTGGATTCGACGGGATCGAGGAGCGGGCAGTCCGAGGTGATCCGCACCACCCGATCGGCGCCGCTCGACCGGGCAGCGCCGACATAACGACTTAGAACATCGTCTTCACTGCCCCGCCACCAGGGTGCCCCGAGCCGCTCCGCCTCGGCCACCACGGCGTCGTCTGTCTCGCCAACGGTGGTGGCCACCAGCACCTCGTCGACCCCGGTGATCGCGCGAGCCCGGGCGACGGTGTGGGCGAGCACCGTGGCCCCCTCCACGACCGCGAGCACCTTCGCCCGGAGGCGGGTGCTCCCCATTCGAGCCTGGATGATCGCGACCGTTCGCATTCCCCCGCCAAACGAACCTGCCAGCCCAGCTAAGTCGCCTCGGAGGTCATCGCCACGCGGAGGTGGCCTCCGCCAGCGGAGAGGTGTACGTGCGGGTATGGCCCACGTTCCTCCCCCCCCCTCCACCCCGCAGCTCGCCGCCTGGACCGGCGCCTTCGGGGACGCTTATGTTGAACGAAACGCGCCTACCCCCACGATCCAGCGTGACCGGGTACGCGCCTTTGCCTCGATCCTGCGGCACACCGACGGCGACCCGCCGCAGAGCATCCTGGAGTGTGGCTGTAATGTTGGGCTCAACCTACGTGCCCTGGGCGCAATGAGCGGCGCTGAGCTCTTTGCCATCGAGCCCAACGCTCGCGCGCGGGCGACGGTGCTCAAGGACGCAGTGGTGGAGCCAACCCGGCTTCACGAAGCGACGCTGGCGGCACTTCCTTTTGCTGATCGAAGCATAGACCTGGTGTTTACCTGCGGCGTGCTGATCCATGTGGCGCCTCCCGACCTCGATCGCGCCCTCGACGAGGTGCATCGGGTGGCCCGCAAATATGTGCTTGCGATCGAATATTTTTCGCAGCAGCCCGAAGAGGCTCCGTATCGTGGGCACGGAGGACTGCTCTGGAAACGCGACTTCGGGCTGGCCTACCTGGAGCGCTTCCCCGATCTCTCGGTGATCGAGGTGGGCTTTTTGTGGAAGCCCACCAGCGGCTGGGACGACGCGACGTGGTGGCTGTTCCGGAAGGGGTGAGGGCGCTCAACGCCTCAAAGACGGCACGAGCACATACTCCAGCAGGTCGGCGACGAGGAGAAGATCGCCACGTTCCTGCGCGTTGACCAGCGTGGTGAGCACCGGCGCGGTGGCACCGGGCACGGGGCGACCCTCGCCGAGGGCCTGCTCAATCGCCGCGCACACTTCGGCGAGCTGCTGGTGGCCTTCCGGATCCCGAGCGAGGCGGAACAGTTGGGCGGTAGCGAGACTCCGTTCGGCGAGGTTCATGGGCGATAAGGCTCCGCGCCGGCGATCCGGGCGCCGGTGGTGCTGGTGTTCCAGAAGCGTACGTTCGGCGTTTTCTCGAGGTACTGTTCCATGGCGCGGAGGTAGCTCAGCAGATTGACATCGGTAGCGACACTTGTGCCGCTAACGCTCTCCACCTGCACCTTGATGGGCCCCGGAGCGCGCTCAAAAACGGCGCCTTCGGCGTGGCTGAGCCCGCCCGGGAATGCGAGGTCGGCACCTAGAAGCACGACATCCGAAGCACCCATCTTGACCGCGAGATCGAGCGCTGCGTGCGTGACTGTGCCCGAGCAGAAGAGCGAGCCGATGGGGTGATCCGACATGAGCGGTTGGTAACTTGGGAGGTCGAGCAGGGCGGCGAGCCGGGGCCCCGGCCAGCGGGCCAATACATCGGGGTGGAGGTCGAGCGCGTACACGAGAGGTATGGTGCGTATCACCTCCGGATCCACCCCATCCAGGTGCCGACCGAGGGCCGGATGGGGGTCGACCATCACCACCACGTCCGGTGGGACGCCGGCGCGCAGCAGCGGCACAAGGGCGGTACTCACCGCGATCAGCGTGCCCTCGGCGCGGCGCGCCGCGAACGAAGCCAACCCGCTGAGCAGCGTGGGGCCGCCAGCCGCCACCGCCGCCCACGCGCGTCCCGCGCCGAAGATCGAGGAGACGGGTGCATCTTCCGGGTACCGGGCCCGATTGGCGCGGCCCACCTGCTCGCGCCGGGCGACCCGGGCGCCTAAAAAGGCGTCCTGGCTGGCGCGAGCCTGGGCGAAGAGCAGGCGATCACGGATCGGCGAGATGTCGGCCATCCGGAGCTCGGCGGCGGCGATGAGGCGAGGCGTCTGGGGGGTGGGCGCCTCGTGGGGCGAGAGCAGGCTGACGCGCGGGTCGCCGAGCCAGCTCGGCCGGGTCTCGGCGATCTGGGCGGCAGAAGCGCGGGCAGAGAGGCCCACGACGGTGAGCTTGTCGGCCCGGGCCAGCGCGGCGCGAATGAGCTCGTTTCCCGTGCCGTAGACCCACGCGTGCGCCACGCGGCGGGGAAGGGCCTGGTCGGCGACAAAATCTGCCTCGGCGGCAGGGTTCAGAGGGCTGGCGAGGTGGATGCCATCGAGCACGAGGGTTTGGCGGGCCCCGTGCGGGCTACGCGACACTACGGCGGGCGCGGCAGTTGCCAACCAACGCAGAAAGTTGGGCGCACGGGCTTCGAGGATCCGGAGGTCGGCGGCGTGGAGGCGCGGCGGCACGACGGGGCGCGACATGGCGGCGCCTTAGCCGCGCCGGTGACGGCGCGCCAACAGGCCGGGGACCGGGCCGCCGGACGCGATCGGGTCAAACGCCGCCACCCTCTCACTCAATGTGCTCCCCGCCCGGCCCGGCGCGCACCGAGCACCTGCTCGTAGATCTCGACAGTGCGCTGTGCCACCACACCAAAATCCAACTTCTCCCGAATGTAACGCCGCCCGCGCTCGACCATCTCCCCCGACAGGCGCCGATTCGCCAGCAAGCCCGCCAACGCGTCGCGGAGCGCCGCGACGTCCCCATGAGGCACCAGCCGACCCGCGCCCGCCTCCGCTACGAGCTCGCCGCAGCCGCAGTCGTCACCCACCACCACCGGCGCGCCACACAGGAGCCCCTCGAACGGAACGAGGCCGAACACCTCGGCAGTCGACGGGTACGCGAGCACATCCGTGTCCACGAGTAGCTCGAGTCGCTCCGCTCCAGACAGGGTGCCCGTGGTGCGCACCGTCTTGGGCAAGGCCATGCCACGCGCGGGCCCGGCCACGACGAGCTCGGCGTTCAAACCCCCTTCGGCAAAGGCCGCAACCAGGTGGTCCACCCCCTTTCGAGGGCTCACCTGGCCCAGGTAGCTCACCAACGGCACGTCGGGCCCCAGGCCCAGGCGCGCGCGGAAGCGTCCGCGCGGTGGCAGCCGCTCAAACTCGCCAAGATCGAGGCCATTCGGCACCTGGAACACCCGCGCGGCCGGGAGCCCCGCCTCCAGACACTGCCGCACCTCGGCGCGGCTCGTAGCCAGCACCGCGTCGGCGCGCGCCGGCAGGTCGCCGTCCACCAGCGGGTCCCAGAGCGCCTTGAGGAGTTGCTTCCGCTCGTGCCGCAACAAGCTGCCGTTGGGGGTCATCACCAGCGGCAACCCCAAAGCTTGTGCCGCTTTCGCCGCCTTATAGTTGAGCAGATGGCGATGGCTGTGAAGGTGGACCAGGTCCACTCCGGCGAGCGGCGGCGCGCCCTGGGGCAAGAAGAGCTGGTGCGCCCACGCCAGCCGATTGGAGAGGTTTGGCGTGGTCCACACCGTCACCCCCGCTTCAACCCGGCGCTCCGGACCATCGAAACGGCGTGTCGCGTCATAAGCGTCCGTGGTCCAGACGTTCACGTCCACGCCGAGCGCGGCCTGGGCGCGGGCGAGGCCGCCCACCACCCGGGGGATCCCCCCATAAGCCCAGGTTGGAGGATAATAAGGAGTGACGTGCAGGACCCGCATCAGGGGTCGGCAAGCCAAAGCGGGGCGTCCACGGCCCACGCTTCGCCTGGCACGGTCGGGTGTGCACGGCGGCCGCGGACCTCGGCGCAGATCCAGGTAGCGCGGAGCGGAAGATCGGCATGAACCGGCGACCCTGACGTCGGAAGCTCCACGCTGCCCTCATCCCAGTGAAGCCACACCCGCTCCAGTGCCATCCACGCGGGCCCTTCAGGGACCACCTCCACCGCCCACACGCCGCGATCGGGCAGCGCAGCCGCTCGAGTCTGGATTCGAGGCCCATTTCCCGCGACCACCTGCCGCTCCAGGATCGCCTGCTCGGCCTCCGGCACGTTCGGCCAGGCGTCGAGACGGAGCCACGTCCGCGGCCCGACCGGCGCCACGTCGTGGCGACGGGCGACCAGATCGAGGAAGGCCGGCACCTCTTCGGGACCGGCCAGCCAGAGCGCCGTCGGGCGCGGGTCCCAGCGGGCCGGCTCGGGCACCTCCTCGAACGCCTCGGTGAGCCAGTCGGCGGTAACCACCGTCAAACGCTGGTTCGCCGCCGCACCTTCCGACATGGTCAGACGGTCGAGCGCGGACAGCGCCGCGCCGTCCACCGCGCCGTGGGCGGGGCGCCGGTTGGTGGGGCTCCAATCCCATGACCACACATTCTGGGCGCGAGACCCCGAAAAGCTCAGCAAGGGATCGTCGACCGCCGGCGTGTACTGGGTGATCTCGTCGTCCACCAGCAGCACCACCACGCCGACCCCCTCTGCGCGCGCTTCGGCCAGCGCGTCCAGCGGCGCGAGCTCGGTATCGACGTCCGGCGCGACCTCCCGGGCGAGGTCGGCAAGGAGCCATGTGCCCTCGTGTTGAAGGTCGAAGGCCGCGTGCAGCACCGCCCGAGCCTCGGCCTCTCCGCCCGAGAACCACAGCTCGGCGGTGCTGTACGCGGGACCCGCCCACACCGTCAGGGCACGCGCCCCGGGCCCCACCGGCGCCCGCCCACCTCCGGGCGGCAGGGGCCACGCCGCCGCGCCGCCGGTATCCAGCACGGTGGCGGCGAGGTCGCGGCCCAGCTCATCCGTCACCCTGACGGTGAAGCCGCCGCACTCCACCAGGTTCAACCCCTCATAGACGCAGCCCTCCCTCTCGCCCCAGAGCGTCGCCCCCGCCGGCACCCGCCCGCTGTACGCGCCGTCCACGACCGTGAGCCGCGCGACCGGCTCACCTGCGACGCTGGCCACCACCACGTCGGCGTCCGCCTCACCCGCTACGTCTTCCCCGTCCGGCCAGTACGCCTCCGGGGTCAGCGCAACCGCGCGGAGCTCCGTGACCCACGTGACCCCCGTACTCACACCATCGCCGGCATCGACGCCCAAAAAAGCCCCATCTTTCTGCCAGGTCAGGCCCGTTCTACTCACCCCCGGCCGCGCAAGGACCCGCGCCTCAGCGGCCTCCACACGGAGCGCCCGATCGTCCGGCCCAAGCAGGTAGGCGACGCCCGGTAGCTCGAGCGCGGCCTCCGTGTCGCGCGTGACGGGCTCGATTGCGCTTCGATCCGCAGCAGGCGTGAGCTCCATCAAGAGGTCCGTGCCGCCGGGGACCGCCGCGTCCACCAGCGTGCCGCCGTCGCCGGACAGCTCCGTGAGCGGGGCATAAACGTCCCTCACCACAAAACGGGCGTACGCATTCTCGATCAGCCAGTCGCCAATCCGCCCCTCACCCCCGGCGGGCACCTCCTCGCCGCAAGGGATCCGACGCACCCGCAGCTCGCCCGGCTCGAGGAGCCGAGGATCGCAGCTCGCCGGATCGAGGACCCAGGTACCGGGGCTGCACCCAAGAAGGAGGAAGAGGATCAGTCCTCCGCCGGGCCCTGGTTCTTCGGGGTGCCCTCAAAACGGACCTTCACCGCGATCAGCTCGGCCTTCTCCGCCCAGGTCTCCGGCACCTCGTCGGTGGAGTAGACCCACTCCCGACTCTGCCCCGCCTTGAGCGGCTTTTCGTAACCTTCGGTGATCGGCAGACCGCCGGGGCCAGACTCTGCCACCAGCGGGTAGCGCTTCGTGCCCTTCACGCGGCCTTCGGCATCCAACAAGCGGAGCTCCATCGAGAGGTACGAGATCGTCCGGTCCCCGCTGTTGGTCACGGTGGCGCTGAAGCCCCAGCCGTTGAGCGGGCCTTTAGGATCGTCGGCGAGGTTGACCTTCTTGAAGGTCACCGGCCCGGTGGCCAGCTTGTCGCCGTACTCGGCGATCGCCACGCGGTCCCGCGCCTGGGACTTGAGCTTGGGTTCTGCCTCGGTGTTCTCGTCGAGGAACTTCTTCCAGCCCTCCGTGGTGCCGGTCTTTTCGGCCACCGCGAACCCCACCTTGATTCGTTCACCTTTGAGCTTCTTGATCTCGATGTGGCGAGGGCACTTCTTGATCGCCTTGTCGTAGTCCTCGAGCGTCTCCAGCGCTCGCGCCTGGTTCACCAGGAGCTGGCAGAGGTTGCTCTCGGCGATCATCTGACTGGAGCCGCCGGGTTTGGTGGCGATGTAGGCCTCGAAGGCCTCGATCGTGTTGACGCTCTGCGCCTCGGCAAGCGGGTCGGAACAGGCGGCGAGTAGAGCAAACAGACGGAACATGTTGCCCCCGGGGAGAGAGTGATGGACCGCTTGGAATTTCAGCCGGCCTCGGACTGTTTTTTGACCCAGGAGGTCGCGGACGTGAGGCCGGACTCTGCGATCATGCTCTGGATGAAGCCGGGAATCCAGCCCTTGAAGCGGATATCCACGGAGTATTCGATCCGCGTGACTGGCGGGTCGGTGGAGATCGGCGTCACACGCCAGAAACCGACGGAGTCGTCGAGGTCGGACAGCCGGTCGTAGTCGAGCGTCCAGGTCATGGTGCCGGCGCTCTTTCGGAGCGTGTGCTTGACGTAGTACTCCACGCCCACCCCGAGCACATCCAGCACAAAACGCACATAGATCTTGTCACCTTCACGCTTGTACTCCTCGCAGGTCGCCACCTGGTCCACCCACTTGGGGTAGCTCGAGAAGCTCAGGATCCGGCTCCACACGCGCTCTACGCTGGCGTTGACGTCCATGACCGCGACGCCTCGCCCGCCGTTCCCCACCTGGCCCTGCTTCAACACCTGTTTTCCGGCGGCCAGGGTAGCGAGCTCCGCCTCGGTCAGGGTCAGCGCCGGGGGCGTGGTGAAAGGCGTAGCTTTGCCACGATGTTCGTGGGGCAAGGCGGGATCGGCGGCGAGCACCAGGGCAAAGAGGGCGATGAACAAGGAGCTGCCTTGACGCACGCGGGCTGGCGCGTGCCCGCTTTCTGCTAGCCGAAGCGGGACCGGGGGGCAAGGCTTGACGCGGTGTTGACTGCCCCAGCCACCGAATCTTCGGATAGAATAGTGCCCTCACCAGGTGCACGTGCGACTATTCCTCCTCCTGTCCCTCCCTCTCGGTCTCTTCGCTTGTACCGCGGGCCCGTCCGGCTCCGACGACTCCAAAGACGACGAGAGCGGCGCCGGCGACGACGACGGCGACGGCCTCACCAACCAGGAGGAAGAGGAGCTCGGTCTCGATCCCAATGAGGCCGACACCGACGGGGACGGCCTGGACGACCCCGATGAGCTCGACCTCGGCACCAACCCCAACTTCAAGTACTCGGTGCCACTCGAAAAGGGCGACTACGTGCTCGGCACCTGCCCCGACGTGCCGGACGAGGACCATGGCCCCACCGGGGTGGGGGAGGCCGACCTTGACGGGAACGGCCAAATCAAGGACTTCGAGTACCGGGGAGTGCTCTACGAGGAGGACTGGGACGCCTACGCCGAGGGCGACACCGTCACGAACTGGACCGGTTTGGACGCCTTCGGTCAGGATGTCTCGGTCTACAACTTCTGCGGCAACTACGTCATGGTGAGCACGGCCGCCGAGTGGTGTGGTCCCTGCGTGAGTGCGGCCCAGGAGATGGCCGACGAGATGGAGGAGATGGTCGACGAGATCGGGAACTTCACCTACTTCGAGCTCCTCTCCCAGGACATGCGTGGCAACGCTCCCTCGGATCGCGAGATCGAGCGGTGGCATGAGGAGTTTGGCCTCGACGGCATCCCGGTGGTCGGCCCACGAAACGACGAGGATGTGGCGGGAATCACACCGTGGGACAAGGACGGCTACATCCCGTCAAACATCCTTCTCTCGCCAGACATGCGGGTGATCTCGATGGATGTGCGGCTCAACACCCGGCAGATCACGCGGGAGATCGAGCAGTGGGAAGAAGATAACGGCTAAGCCCCCGAGTTGGACCAGCTGGCTCCGCCGGCTCCGAATGGTCGCCCTCGGTCTGCTCCTCGGCTTCCTGGAGCTGGAGGTGCTCTTCCGCATCACGGGCTACGGCAGCCCTCTCTCCGGTCACGACCTGGTGCTCAGCTGGGACCCGCCCGCACCCTACCAGGCAGTGCCAGAAGGGTATCGCTTCATCCCTGGTTATTCGGGGGTTACCCGTTACCGTCGGGCCACTGACGGCGTCATCCTACACGAGGCAACGGTCGGGATCGGCGCCAGCGGTTTACGCGCCGGCCCGGAACGGCCAGAGCTCCTCGTGGTCGGCGATTCGGTGACCTTCGGGCTCGGCGTGAATGCGGATCAAGCCTGGCCGGCGCGGCTCGCCGCGGCCCGCGGGGCGTCCGTACAGGTCGCGGCGGTACCGGGCTGGGGGATCGGGGACCAGAGCGCGTGGCTGCACGCTCGGGGTTGGGAGCTGGGAGCCTCACAGGTTTTATTCTCCTTCTACCTAAATGACCTCATGCCCGGCCTCAACCTCGCGCGGGCCGGCGCCGGCGACGTGGCGCTCCGTGCGCCATCCTGGGCCCGGTCCGAAGCGGGCCTGAGGCGACAGAGTTTCCTCTACAACGCAGTGTGGCGCGCGGCCGAGCGGCGTCGGATCCTCGCCACCCTATATGGTACCGGCGGGAGCTACCTCGCCGACTTGGAGCGGCACTTCCACGTGCCCACCCTGGAGCGTCACCTCCTCGACCTGGCGCGGGGCTGCGCGGAGCGACGGGCGCGGTGCGCCGTGGTCGTTCTCCCGTTTTTTGAGGATCTTCCTCGCCCAAAGGCGGAGCGACTGCTCTCCCTGGTCGTCGAGGCGGCTACGCGCGCCAAGGTGACGGTGCTGCGGGTCGACGACAGCGTCGACGAACTCACGCCGGCGGCTCGGATGGTGCTTCCTGGTGAACAACACCCCAGCCCCCGGGCGCACCAGGCGATCGCCGACGCGGTGGCCGAACAATTGGAGCGTACTGCCGGCTGGTGAGGCCTCGCCTTTGAGGCTGATCACCACGTAGGGGCGGGACCTCGGAGAGGCGCCACAATGAGCTATCAGGTCAACGCGGCCCGCGGCACGATCAACTCCAGCGCGTGCCGCCTCACGTCCACCTCGAGGCGGCTGATGTTGAGCCATTCTTCCCCATCAAGCTGCGACTCGATCGTCGTCCCGCCCGGTCGATCACGGAGCTCGACCGAAAACCGTTGTCCCCGGTAGATCACCGATCGCGGGAGAGGCAGGTCTTCGAGAGGTTCGCGCGGCATCTCTTCGAGGTTGGTGACGACCGAGGCCAACCACTCGTCGCGTCCGCGCATCGCGAGGAGCTCCATCAACCCGTCATCCGGTAGGCCGGATGGGTCCGGGACCCAGATTCGGGCGTAGTACCGCGTGTTGTTGATGATGAGGTCGGAGAGGTCCTCCAAGAAGACCTCCTTGCCGTCCACCGTCACCACGGCATCAAAGAAGCGCTCCTCGACCCAGGTGGCCATGAAGCTGCGGAGCGCGGCGCCAAAATAGACCAGCTCGTCCCGGTAGATGTCGCCCAGGAGCGGCACATGCTCCACCATCGCCCGGTCTTGATTCCGCATACGCAGTACGCTCGCCGACAAGCCCACGCCGAAGCTGTCAAAAAACCAGTCCTCAGCGAGCAGCGTGTCCAGGGGACCAAAAATGCGGATCCGCCCGCCATCGAGCGGTGCGGTGGCCCCGTCGCCGATCACCCTCACGGCCCGGTCGAGGGCGTCCTCCTCGGTGATCGGGAGGTGAAAGCTCCTCGCCTGGTTGTTGCCCGTGCCTGCGGGGATGAGACCCATAGGCAGCCCGGTGCCCGACTCCACGACGCCCTTGGCGACGTCGTGAAAGGTGCCGTCCCCGCCCATCGCCACCGCGGCCGCGAACTGGCCGCTCTTGAGCTTCTCCGCCACCTCTCCCGCGCTCGCCCCGTTCGGTAGGGTCGGCAAGAAGGTGTGCCTGAGGCCGTGCTGTTCCATCAGGCGGCGGGCCTCAGCGATCCTGCCAGCGTTTCGACCCGACTTGGAGAAAGGATTGGCGACCAGCAGGTAGTTTCGTGACACGGTCAATGCCCTCCGCCCAGGTAGGCGTCGCGGATGGCGGGGTCGTCACGCAGCTCCGCGGCGGGAGCGCACTTCTGAATTTCGCCCGTCTCAAGCACGTAAGCCATGGTGGCCACCCGCAAGGCGAGGTGCGCATTCTGCTCCACAAGGAGCACCGTGGTGCCCTCACGGTTGATCTCCGAGATGGTCTCGAAGATCCCGGCGACGATGACGGGGGCGAGGCCAAGTGAAGGTTCGTCGAGCAACAGCACCTTGGGGCGCGCCATCATCGCGCGCGCGATCGCCAACATCTGTTGTTCACCACCTGACAGCGTGCCCGCGAGCTGATCCAACCGTTCCCGGAGTCGCGGCCACAGGCCCAACACCCGGCTCAGGTCCGCGGCGATGCCAGCGGTGTCGCTCCGGACATAAGCACCCAGCTGGAGATTCTCGCGCACCGTCAGATTGGGGAACACCTGCCGACCTTCAGGTGACTGGGAGATGCCACGCGCTACGATCTCGTCCGGCGCGAGACCTGGGCGTCCGACCCAACCGAGGACGCGGGCGACCCGGTGCGGCACCAGGGAGAGCAACGACGGCGGGATCGACGCCCCGCGGGCGGGCGGAGGATCCCCGGTGAGATCCTCACCAAACAGCCGGATACTGCCGGAGCTCGGGGAATTCAGCCCCGAGATCGTACGGAGGAGGGTCGTTTTTCCCGCACCGTTCGCGCCGAGGAGCGTGGTGATCTGGCCTTCGGCCACGGCCAACGATACGCCCTTGAGCGCGTGAATCGGCCCGTAGAATACGTTCAAGTCCGTGATCTGGAGCGCGATACGTTGGTCTGTCCCGCTCATCCTCGCGCCTCCACGTCCGCACCGAGGTAGGCCTCGATGACCAGCGGATCGTTCTGGATCTCCCGAGGGCTGCCTTCGGCGATGCTCGCGCCCTGGTCGAGCACGGTGATGCGTTCACAGATTCCCATGACGACGGGCATGTGGTGCTCGATCAAGAGGATGCTCACGCCGAAGCTGTCACGGACCCACCGGACGAGGTTCATCAGATCATGCGCCTCCGACGGGTTCATACCCGCCGCCGGCTCATCGAGGAGCAACAGTTTGGGGCGGGTCGCTAATGCGCGGGCGATCTCCAAGCGACGACGGGCGCCGTAAGGGAGCTGCTCAGCGCCGAGGTCGGCCACCGACAAGAGGCCGAAGGTGTCGAGGAGCTGTGTAGCCTCCCGGTGAATGGTCGCTTCATCCCGCCAGTATCGCGGCATGCGCAACACCGACTCCCACAAGCTGCCGGCGGCGTGGCGGTACATCGCGACCTTGACGTTCTCGATCACCGACATGCCAGCAAAAAGCCGGATGTTCTGAAAGGTGCGCCCGATGCCGCGCTTGGCGATCCGGTCGGGGGCCTCCCCGACGAGCGAGGTCCCATCGAAGTGGATGTCCCCCTCGGTGGGGCGGTAGATGCCGGTGATGAGGTTGAAGACCGTCGTCTTGCCGGCGCCGTTCGGGCCAATCAGCCCGTGAAGACAGCCAGGAACGAGCTTTATCTCCAGGTCACTCACCGCGCGGAGACCGCCGAAACGGATCCCGACCCGCTGCAGGTCGAGCAGGCGACTGTCAGACGGCGCGTCCAAACCACCTCCGCCACGGAACGAGGTCGCTCAGCTCGCGGGAGCCGAGGAGCCCGGTTGGCCGCACGAGCATCATCACGATGAGCAGGACGGAGTAGAGCACCATTCGGTACTCGGCGATCGGCCGCAGCAGCTCCGGGAGCGCGGTGAGAGCGGCGCCGGCGATGAGCGGGCCCGAGAGGGACCCGGTGCCGCCCAGCACGACCATCGCCACCAGCTCGATCGACCGATCATACTGGAACTGGGCCGGAAAAAGGGAAGAATTCAGAAAACCGATCAACGCTCCGGCGACCCCGGCCCAGAACGCGCCGATGACGAACGCCACCACCTTGGCGTGGGTCGTGTTGATGCCGAGCGAGCGCGTCGCGATTTCGTTGTCGCGTACCGCGCGCAGCACACGGCCGGTCGGGCTGTTGAGCACGTTACGAATGAACAATCCGCCGATCACCACCCAGGTCCAGGTCGTGGCGAAGGTGGTGGCGAGCGGCAGCCCGATCAGCCCCTGCGCCCCTCCGAGGAACGGTGTGTTCTGGATGATCACGATGATGATGCCGTTGAAACCGAGCGTCACCACCGCCAGGTAGTCGCCGGTCAGCCGCAGGCTGGGCAAGCCGACCACGAGACCGGCCAGGGCCGCGGCGAGGCCGCCTATCGCCGTCGTCAGCATCGGGGGGAGCCCGGTGTGGAGCGCCAGCGCGCCCGCGGCATATGCGCCTACCGCCATGAAGCCGGCGTGTCCCAACGAGAACTGCCCGGTGAAGCCCAGCACCAGCGCGAGCCCCATCACCGCGAGCAGGTTGTAGCCGATCTTGATCACGATGTTGGTGATGTAGAAGTCGCTGTAGGGGATCACCCAGGCGTCCAGCGCCCAGATCGCCGCGATCAACACGGCGGCGACGAGGTAGACGGCCGCGTGTTTCATACCTTCTCCACCGTCGAACGGCCCAACAGGCCGGCCGGCCGAAACAGCAGGATGAAGATCAGCACGCCGAAGGCGATAGCGTCCCGCCACGTGGACGCGAGATAGCCGCTCACCAGCGTCTCGCAGAGGCCCAAGAGAAAGCCGCCGGCCACCGCGCCCGGGATCGACCCGATGCCCCCAAGAACCGCGGCGACAAAGGCCTTCAAGCCGCCAGTCGCCCCCATGTCGGGCCGGATGGAGTGTTTGTCCATCGCCACCAACAACGCGGCCGCGGCGGCCAGCGCGGAGCCGACCGCGAAGGTGATCGACACCACCCGATCCACGGGGATGCCCATCATCGCGGCGGTGTCCCGGCTGTGGCTCACAGCGCGCATCGCCCGGCCAAACTGTGTCCGTTCAACGAGGTGATGGAGCCCGAACATCAGCACGAGCGTGACCGAGAGCGTCACCACGTCGGTGGAGCGGAGGTGCAAGCCCGGCAGCGGCTCCCACTGGGTCTCGGGCAGGAGCGTCGGAAAGCTCTGGATCGCGCCGAACATCATCAGCCCAAGGTTCTGGAGCAGGAGCGATACGCCGATTGCGGTGATCAGGATGTTCAAACGCGACGACTTACGAAGCGGACGGTAGGCGACGCGCTCGATGGTCATGCCCAGCGCAGCGCAGAAGATCATCGCGCCCAGGCCCACCAGCGCCACACCCGGCAGCGTAGGGTTCTCCTCCACCCCCGTCCACCGCGCCAGATACAAGGAGGCGAAGGCCCCGATCATGTACACCTCGCCGTGGGCGAAGTTGATCAGTTGGAGCGTGCCGTACACCATGGTGTAGCCCAGCGCGATGAGGGCGTAGATTGCCCCCAACGACAACCCGTTGAGCATCTGTTGGAGAAAGACGATCAAGCTGGGACCCCCCGACGCCCTTTCACTTGGCGGGAGGCGGCGCTACGCCCGGCGCGCCCGGGGGCGGTCCACCCGGCGGGGGCCCTGGGGGCGGCCCACCCGGCGCTACGCCGCCCGGAGCAGGCACCGCACCCGCGGCCTCACCCGCGACGGGCGCCTGGTTCGTCGGCGGTGGAGCGCCATCATTCGGCGAGCCCGCGGGCCCCCCATCGGCGGGGACGCTCTCCACGAACTTCGGACCGGCCTTGGTCACCTCGACGACCACCGCCGCCTTGTTGGCGTTCCGGTCGGCGTCGATGGTGATCACACCGGTGACACCCGGAAAATTCTTGGTCTGAGCGAGCGCCTGCCGGAGCCGCGAACGCGCGGCCTTCTTGGCCTCCTCCTTGGCTGGATCACTCGAACGATCCCCGAGCGCCGCAGCCATCGCGGGGTCCTTGGCGACGTCGTTGAGCGCGGCGTAAAGGATGACGGCGGCGTCATAACCAAGGGCGGCGAGCCCGTCGGGCTTGCTCTGGTACTTCGCCTCATAATTCCGGATGAAGTTCTGGACAGCGGGCGTCGGATCGTCCACCGAGTAATGGTTGGTGAAGTAGCTGCCGATGATCGCGTCCTCACCAATCTTGACAAGCTCATCCGAGTCCCAACCGTCTCCACCGATGAGCGGTCCCGTGAAACCAAGCTGACGAGCCTGCTTCGCGATCAGGCCGACCTCGGTGTAATATCCAGGAACAAACAGCGCTTCAGGCTGGCCCGCGATCAGCTTGGTGAGCTGCGCCTTGAAATCGTTGTCCCCCTCGGAGTAGGCCTCGTCGCCCGTGACCGTGCCGCCGAGCTTGACGAAGGTCTCATTGAAGAACTGGGCGAGCCCGACCGAGTAGTCGTTCTTGACGTCCTTGAGGATCGCAATCTTGCGGATGCCCTTGGAATTATAGGCGAACTTCGCGGCGACTGTACCCTGGAAAGGGTCGATGAAACATACGCGGAAGATGTAGTCGCCCTGCTGTGTGACCTTCACCGAGGTCGACGACGGCGAGATCATCGGCACCCCGTTCTTCTGGGCGATCGGCGCCGCGGCCAGCGAACGCGAGGAGCTCACCTCACCGAGCAAAGCCACCGGGCGATCCCGCGAGATCAGCTTGTTGACGGCGGTGGCCGCCTCCTCGGGTTTGCCCTGGTCGTCCTCTACGACCATGCGTAGCGGCATCCCCGAAATGCCGCCCTTCGCGTTGATCTCATCGGTCGCGAGCTCGATGCCGTTCTTGGTGGAGATGCCGAAAGTGGCAGAGCTCCCGGTCAAGGAGCCATACTGGCCGATGACCACCTCCTTGGGCGCCTCAGCGCCGCCCCCAGAACCGCCAGTACAAGCGGCGAAAAACAACGAAGCCCCGAGGAGGAGAACAGCAGGCAGGCGCAAAGACAGCTCCGAGAAAGACGGCTGATTGTACGTAGACTCCAGCGCGTGTCAACGCCGGAGCGCCAGAAAGGGTGGCAGGTCCCCCAGTTCTCGGGGTAGAGGGCCGGCCCCAGGAGGCCCGGGTGTACCGTACTGATCCCGCCGTCGTCGAACACTTCCGCGCGCGCGCGGCGCGCTACAACCGGTCGAGCTCGTGGGCCGACGATCCGGTGCTGGGCGCCCGAATTGTCGAACTGCTGGCGCCAGAGCCGCAACACCGGCTCCTGGACGTGGCCTGCGGGACCGGGCTCGTATCCAAACACTTCCGCGGCCGCGTCGCGCAGATCGTCGGTGTGGACATCACCGACGGGATGTTCAGCCAGGCCGGCGCCTTCATCGACGAGCTGGTGGCGGCGCCCGCCGAGGCGCTGCCCTTCGAAGGAAGCAGCTTTGATCGAATCGTCTGCCGGCAGGGTATCCAGTTCATGGACGATGAAGCGGCGGTGCGCGAGATGCTCCGCGTGCTCAAGCCCGGCGGGAGGGTGGCCCTGGTCAACTTGTGTGCCTACGGCGACGAAGACCGGGCAGAGTACTTCGAGATCCTCCGACTGCGTAACGCAGCTCGGCGCAACTTCTACGTGCGTGAGGATCTGGTGGCGCTGCTCGAGGCTGCGGGTGCCGTGAACATCGAGGTACACGACTACGTCTCCGTCGAGAACGTCGATGAATGGTCCAATACGGGCGCAATCGATGAGTCAGCGCGCGAGGAGATTCGGCAGATCTATCGGCACGCCTCCTCGGGCTTCGTCGACCTGCACGCGGCGAGCGTGGGCGACCAGATCGTCGATCACATGCTGTTCGGCATCATCGTGGGCGAGAAAGCGCGTCAGTAGGTCTTACACACCTCCTCGGTGTCGCGATCGAAATCGGTCAGCCCATTGAGGATCAGGCTCTGCACCGCGGGGTCCTCGTCGGTCAGGCCGAGCGATGAAAGGTCGCGCCACACGGCGTAACCATGGACCGAGCCTCCGCCGTCGCCTAACATCACATCGATCTGATAATCCTGGTTGAAATAGTCGTTGCTGCCCTCCTCAAACAGGGCGGGGGTGGGGACCACCGCGCGCTCCACCACGACCGGACCCACGCCGTCGGCGGCGGGCACGTAGCGAATGCTGCCTGACACCTCCGCCTCATACTCCTCGGTCACCGGCTTGACCGTATACACGGTGTGCCAACTCAAGAACGGCGTCTCCCGCGCTTCGTAGGCTCCGAGGTCGCTCGTGTAGGTGCGCTTGTACTCGATATAGGGGGGGTCCCCCGTAGCTTCTTCGTAGAGGCCGTTCTGATCGAGGTCGTAGTGGACCTGCTCCATCTTGTCGAATGGGCACGCCACCGGGCCCTGGAGATAGATGCCCGTGGCAAGAGAAGGATCAAGGTTCCCTTCTACCGGCGAGGTAGCCCGCTCGGCCGCAGTGAGATCGGTGACCGTGCCTTCACCCTCCTCGAGGATGAAGGGCTTGATGTTGGCCGCCGCAGCCAGCATCTCCTCGTCGCTCGCCGTCTCATAGTTGGTGAAGAACCAATGGAAGAGCCCGTCGAGATCCGCGGGGGCCTCGACCGGTCGTGAACATGCCAGCAACAAGAGCACCATGAAGCCCGCCTAACGTGCTGCCTCCCGACGTGCAGGGCGGCGAGGGGCCGGGCACGACACCCCGCCAGAATACCGGCGGGACTTGGGTATCACGCGACTCAGTGCGCCTCGCCCCAGCTCGCGCCGATGCCCACCTGCACCCGGAGCGGCACCCGGAGCAGCACCCCGGGCGCCGACATCGCCGCCTCCACCCGCGGGCGCACGGACTCCACCTCGCCCGCCGGCACCTCGAGCACCAGCTCATCATGGATCTGGAGCAGGAGCCGCGCTCCCGTGCCGACGAGCTCCCGGTGGAGCTTCAACATCGCGAGCTTACACAGGTCCGCGGCTGAGCCCTGGATCGGTGTGTTCACGGCGATCCGCGCGCCGGCCTGCCGGTCCATCGGGCTCTGACTGGACAGCTCGGGGATCCACCGCCGCCGCCCCAGCAGCGTCGTGACATAGCCCCGCTCGCTCGCTTCCGCGACCGTGCGTTCGGTCCAACGCCGAATCCCACTGTAGGTCGCGAAAAAGGTGTCGATGTGGCCTTGGGCTTCCTTTCGTGGCACCCCGAGGATCTGCGCGAGCGACGTGGCACCCTGCCCGTAGATCGTGGCGAAATTGATGGTCTTCCCAATCCGGCGCTGGGCGCCGCTCACCTGATCCAGGGGCACCCCGAACAGCCGGGCCGCGGTCTCGGCGTGAACGTCCGCGTCTCGCCTAAACGCATCGATCAACAGTGAATCTTCCGAAAAATGGGCGAGCACGCGGAGCTCGATCTGGCTCCAGTCTGCCGAGAGCAGCACCGAGCCGGGCGGGGCGACGAAGGCGCGGCGTATCTGTTGGCCTTCCGGACTTCGGACAGGGGTACGCTGCAGATCAGGGTCGGTCGAGATCAGGCGACCCGACACGCCTACCGTCTGCTGAAAGGTGGCGTGAATCCGTCCTGACTCCGCGTCCACCGCCTTCTGCAGCACCTCGGTGTAGGTGTTGATCAGCTTGCTCAACATCCGATGGTCAAGCAGGAGCTGCGCGATCGGATGTTTGTGGACCAGGGCCTCCAGCACCTCGGCGTCGGTCGACCAGCCCGTCTTGGTCTTCTTGATCACCGGGAGCTTCAGCTCCTCGAACAGGACCACGCCCAGCTGATTCGTACTACCCAGGTTGAAGCTATGTCCGGCGAGGGCGTGGACCTCAGCCTCGAGCCGATCGCGCCGGACGCCGAAGGCCGCGCCCAGGCCCGCGAGGGCTTCCCGGTCCACCTGAACGCCGGCGAGCTCCATCTCCGCCAGGACCGCCGCTAATGGTAGCTCGATCTGACCGTAATGGACGGAGAGCTCCCCCAGGCGCGCCTCCAACACGGGCCACAAACGCCGAATCACGCCCACTCGCTGCTCCGCCGGCGCCTCCGCGGCGAGGGGCTCCTGAAGGTAATCGCGGCAGATCTGGTCCAGGCGGTGGGGAATGTTGCGCGTCGGTTCAATCAGGAAGGAGGCCAGCATGGTGTCTTCACACGCGCGGAGCGGTATCCCCTGGCCCGCGAGCGCCTTTCGCAGCTCCTTGGACTCGTGGGCCACCTTCACCACATCCTCGCGGGCGAGCCAACTGAGCGCCTCGGCCGGCACCCGATAGACCTCTCCGGGGCGTTCACAGGCCAGCACCGCCAACAACTCCCGTCGGCCGCCCCTCCGCTCCCCGAGGACTGGCACGACCGCCACCGGACCCGGGCCCGGCACAAAAGGCCCCGACTGGATCTCGGTGGTGGACACCGTCGCCGGCCCCTCCAGGAGCGAGCTGAACTCGAGCTCACGATAGAGGGCCTGCAAGGCCGGGTGATCTGGGGCGCCCACGCCGAGCTCGGCGACCGTCACCGGCAAGGCGAGCTTGCACTGGATGGTCGCCAGCTCCCGAGACAACCACGCGCTGTCCCGATGTGTGGTGAGCGCGGTTCGCTGGCGAGCCGGGAGCGCGTCGAGGTGGTGGTAGATGCCCTCGAGGGATCCGTGTGCGTTGAGCAGGTCGGTAGCACCCTTCTGCCCGATACCTGCCACGCCGGGGATGTTGTCGGCGGCGTCACCCATGAGCGCGAGGAGATCGACGATCTGGTCGGGCTTGACACCCCACTTCTTGTAGACGAGCTCGGCGTCGAAAACGACGTCGCGCATCGGGTCGAACATCCGCACGGAGGGGCCGATCAGTTGGGCGAAGTCCTTGTCCCCCGCGACGATCCACACCTCGTGGCCCGCGTCAACCGCCTGCTGACAGAGTGTGCCAATCAGATCATCGCCTTCTACGCCGGGAACGGTCACGACAGGGAAACCCTGGGCCTCGACGAGTCGGCGAATATAAGGGAGCTGCGCCGCGAGCGCGGGGGGCATCGGCCCGCGATCGGCCTTGTAGCTCGGAAGCTGCTCATGGCGCGTCGTCGGTCCTGGCGCGTCGAAGATCACCGCCCCGGCGCTCGGATGGCGGCCAGAGAAGAGCTTCCGGAACATGTTGGCGAAGCCCAGCACCGCGTTGGTCTGGAGGCCCCCCGAGGTCACCAGCGAAGCAGGGAGCGCAAAAAATGCACGAAAGACGAGCCAGGAGCCGTCGACGAGCACCAAACGACCGTGTGTGGGCATACGCCGCGTCTATCCGAATCCGCCGGCGAGCACGCCCTGGGCTTCGGGGCGGCACGGGATGCCACAGGTTAGCAGCCCTGGCCGCTCCCTCTGCACCGCCGCCTCGAGGCCCGCTTGAAGTACACCCTCCGATTCACGCGGGACTTCCTGGGCCCCCTCTGGCCCTGGTACCTGGCCGGCGCCGTCGCGGTGCTGCTCACCAACCTCCTCTCGGTGCGTATCCCCATCGAGCTGGGGCATGGCCTCGACGCGTTGCGGGCGGGCAACGCGGACGGAGTCGGGAGCGCGGCCTGGCACATCGCCGCGCTCGGGCTCCTCGTGATCGTGGTGAGGAGCTTGTCCCGGGTCGCCTTCTTCACTCCTGGGCGAGAGGCCGAGTTCAACGTCCGCGAGGCGATGTTCCAGAAGCTTCTTATTTTACAACCTGACTTTTACCGCTCAAATACCACGGGCGATCTGATGTCACGCGCCACCGTGGATGTCACCCAGGCACGGGTTGTCGCCGGCTTTGCCACCCTCCAGGTGATCAACGTCCTCGGCGCGATCGGGCTCGGGGTGACGCAGATGTGGTGGCTGTCGCCGACGTTGACGTTCGCGGCGCTGATCCCCGTCGCGCTGGGCTTTCTGGGCGTACAGTTCGGCCTCGGCCGGATGATGACCCTCCAACGCCAGGCCCAGGCCAATCTCGGTGCCTTCGCCGACCACTTCCTGGGCACCATCCAAGGCGTAGCGACGGTCCAGGCCTTCTGCGTAGAGGGCCCGTTCGTCGAGCGACTCGCGGAGCGTGCCGGGCAGGTCCGCGCCACCAACCTCGAGCTTGCCCGGATGCGCGCGGTCCTGTTCCCCCTGTTCACGCTGGGCTCCGGGGTGTCGGTGTTCGTGTTGATCTGGGTGGGTGGGCCGATCGCGCTCTCGGGCGCGCTCTCACCCGGACAGCTCGCCGCGTTTCTGGGCATGCTGGGGCTGATGGTCGGCCCGCTGATGGCCCTGGGCTTCGTCGTATCGGTGATACAGCGGGGAGAAGCATCTTTAGAACGTATCTATTCGGTGCTGGATGCGCCGGAACGGCGCCCGGAGCGGGAGTCGGGCACCCAGCCGCTCCCCCGACCGGGCCGGGGGCCGTCGATCGAGCTCCGCGGCTTGTCCTTCGGCTACACCCCTGGCCAGCTCGTGCTCCTCGACCTGAACGTCACGGTGCCAGCCGGCGCGACTATCGGCATTTTCGGCCGTACCGGATCCGGAAAAAGTACGCTGTTACGGGTGCTCGCGCGCCTCGAAGATCCACCGCCGGGCACGGTCTGGATCGACGGGGTCGATGTCCGCACCCTGGACCTCGACGCCTGGCGCCAGCGCTTCGTGCTCGTCCCGCAGACCCCCTTCCTGTTCGGCGAGACCATCGCCGAGAATGTAGGGTTTGGCGCCGACAAGGCCGAGGTGGAGCGCGCAGTGGCCGCTGCCGCGTTGGGGCCCGATCTCGCGGCGCAGCCGCTCGGGCTCCAGACGGTGGTCGGCGAACGAGGCATCGTACTCTCGGGCGGTCAACGCCAACGTGTCGCGCTCGCGCGCGGTCTCTTACGGCCAGCGGAGCTGGTCATGCTCGACGACGTGATGTCGGCCGTCGATCATCGTACCGAGCAGGAGCTGATACACACGCTGCGTACGGCCTCGGATAGCTACGCTTCTACGCGGTTCATGGTGAGTCACCGGATGTCGGTGCTCCAGCAGTGTGACGTGGTGTGGGTGTTCGAAGGCGGCCGGCTCACCGCCGCCGGCAGCCACGCCGAATTGCTCAATCTGCCGGGTTTGTATCACGACGCCTGGGTCGCCCAACAGGGTGAAGCATGAAGTACCTCCGGCTCTTATGGCCCTTTCTCCGCCCCGACCTGGCGGGTTTTGTCGTGGTGCTCCTGCTCATGCCGATCGTCACGGGCCTCGGCGTGGTCCAGCCGGTGTTGCTCAAGGCGGCGCTCGACGAACACATCGTGGTGGGGGTAGCCGACGGGCTCGCGACGCTGGCGTGGAGCTACCTCGCGGCGGTGGTCGGGGCCTTTCTGGTCAACGGCGTCTTGGCGGTGGTGCTCGCGTGGGCCGCCGAAGGCACCATCTACCGCATCCGAATGGCGATCTGCCGTCAGGTCGTCTCCTTGTCTCAACGTTTTTACGAGGGGCAGCCGACTGGACAGATCCTGTCGCGCGCAACCTCCGACGTGGACGCCCTCTCCGAAGCCCTGACGATGGGCAGCGTCATGTTGGTCCTCGACCTCATGAACATGATCGCGGTGTTGAGCGCGATGTTCCTCCTCGATGCGCAGCTCACGCTCGTGCTGCTCCTCACCGCCCCGCTCCTGGTAGGGGTCATCGACTTCATCCGCCGACGGATGCGGACCCTGTTCAACGAGATTCGCGACGCGTTGGCGGCGCTGAACGCGCTGATGGCCGAGCGCGTCGCGGGCGTCGAGATCCTGCAGGTCTACCGACAGGAGGAGCGTACCGCGGAGCGCTTCCGACTCCTGAACCTGCGATACCGGAACGCCAATGTCAAAAACAACTGGTATGACGCCAGCCTCTATGCGTTCATCGACGGCATCGCGAGCGTATGCCTCGGATTGATCCTGGGCGCGGGCGCGTGGACGCTGGCGGGGGCTGAGGCGGGGCTCACGGTCGGGGTGGTGGTGGCCTTCACCGACTACATCGAGAGGCTCTTCCGGCCGCTCCGGGAGTTTTCTGCCAAGGTCGCCTTCCTTCAGCGCGCCGCATCGGCGCTCGAGAAGATCTTCTGGTTGCTCGCGGTCGACGAGCGCATCGGCGCCGGCGACACCCACCTGGACGACGTTTCCGGCCGGCTGGAGCTCAAGGACGTTCGTTTCCGGTACCGCCCGGACGCTCCGTATGTGTTGGACGGGGTGTCCCTGGTGGTCAACCCCGGCGAGGTGGTGGCGCTCGTCGGACGTACCGGCTCTGGGAAAAGCACGGTGGTACGCCTGTTGGGGCGGGTCCACGACGGCTATGAGGGCTCGATCTTGGTGGACGGGGTGGAGATCTCCCGCCTCGCGCCGGCGGGCATTCGGCGCGCCGTGGGGCTCGTGCAGCAGGACGCCCAGCTCTTCGCCGACACCATACGCTTCAACCTGACCCTCGGCGACCCGGAGATTGACGAGGCCCGGCTTCAGGCCGCGGTACAGCTCTCCAACCTCCACGTCGTCGCAGCGCGACGGGAGAAGGGCCTCGACCACGTGATTCGGGAGCGCGGGGGCGATCTCTCCGCGGGGGAGGCACAGATCGTCGCCCTGGCGCGCACCCTGGCGCGGGATCCGGCGGTGATGATCCTCGACGAAGCCACCGCGTCGATCGATCCGCTCACCGAACAGCTCCTCCAGGAGGCGCTCGACCGGGTATTTACACGTCGAACCTGCCTGGTGGTGGCGCACCGGCTCTCCACCGTCACCCGGGCTGACCGGATCCTGGTGATGGATGGCGGTCGGATCGTCGAGTCGGGGAGCCACGCCGAGCTGCTGGCAGCAGGCGGAGCCTATGCCGCTTTACACGCCGAGGGTTTCGGGGATCCCGCGCGCGCCGCGGGTTGACGCCGGCTACTCGGCGATCTGCGGAGCCCCCGCCAGTCCGCTCAATACAAAGGCCACTGCCGAGTCGAGCGCCTCCCCCTCCAACACCCGATGGCCGCTCTGAAACTGGCGGGTTCCCGCCGTGATTCGGCCATCATCGGTGTCGACGTTGTCCGTGAACGGCAAGCTCCCTTGGGCCTGGCCATAGTCGAGCAGCACCTCCCCCCCGGTAGGCGCTCCAAACGCCAGGTCGAGCGCCTGGATCGACGCCGCCGGCAGCTCTGCGTCGTCTACCCCATAAATAAGGTAGATCGGTCGTGCCTTCACATAGGGGTACGCCAGCGCCCCGTCGGCGGCGCTCACCGGATCGACGCTGTCGAGCAGGGTCTGAAGCAGGCCGATCAGGGGGTGAGTGGCCGAAAGATCGGCGTCAGCAAAGGCAGATTGAAGGCCGTGCGCCAGATCGACCGGTTCGTTCTGGCCGATCAGCTGGTGGGTGACCCCTCCCGCGGGGTTGGCCAACACACCGCCCGCGACCTCACGCGACCACGCCAGGTAGGTCGTACCCGCCGCGCCCCCCTGGCCATGCCCGATGAACCAGAGCTGCTCGTCGTCAAAGGCAATGTTTTGCCCGGTGGGGCTGACAGCGCCGTCTACCGACCAGTCCGTCACCACCGTCTCGAGCGCGTAGAGGTCGGCGAGGGTCTGGACATAGGAACCGAGCAGCACGTTTGGATCGTACACTGCATAATAGTCCGTCAGCGTATCGCCCGTCCGGCTACGCGCCCCGTGCCAGGGCAGCTCGATCCCGAGGCTCGCGACGCCCTCCGCGGCGAGTCGCGCCGCCACTCCGCTCGTCACGACGTCCCGGAAAGTGCCGCCTACGTCGCCCCCATACAACACCACCGGCCAGCCCTCCGCAGGGGTGGGCCCGGATGGCACGGTCATCACCACACACGCCGACTCGGTCGCACCCGAAAGCGGACGATTCACGCCGTCCTCCCACAGGACCGCGCCGTCCCCGCCCGTGTAGCCCGGCACCACGAGCCGGGCATGGAGCTCGACCATGCCGTCGTGGCGCGCGCAGACCCGTTCGGCGCCATCGTCGCAAGGACTGGTGTCTTGTTCGCACGAAGCCAGCTCATTCACCGTCGGCGCCCCAAGGGTGTCGGGCAAGGCCCGGGTCCGGGTCTGGCTGGCTCCGGTACCAAACACTGTCGCCGATACGATGCTCTCGCCGGTCAATCCAACACTGGCGAGATAGTCGCGGAGCGGCGCATAATCGTCCCAGATCTGGCCATTCGCGAGGCCCGAAGGGCGGTTGGCTCCGAGCACCTCGTTCAGCGCGTCGCTCCGGCCTGCAGCGTCGCCGTCCCGGTTCGTGATCCCCCGGGTGAGCCAGACGCCGTAGTCGTGGCCTGACTGGAGCGGCTCCCCGGCAAAGGTCGAAATCACCACCTGGTTCCCACACATATACCGGCCGCGGGTGCTGCGAGTGGTCCACGACATCGCGTGGAGCTCCCCGTAGTCCGAAGCGTCGGGATCGAGGCTGGCAAAGTGAACCGTAGCGTCCGAAGTGAGGCCAACAACCGTCTCCGGGTCGACCGGTTGAGAGAAGCGAAAGTAGACCGTGGGGTTTACGCCAAAGCCGTCGATCTTCTCGCTGACCGCGCCCAACAGAACGTCGACCGCGGGCGCGAGCTCCCCAGGGCTTGGGAAACCCGAGAGCTCCGGGCGGCCGTACACATCGAGCCGGTAGTTGTTGGGGTAGGGCAGCGCAAAAAAGTCACTCTCCCCGGAGACCGGGAGCCGAGGCGGCTCAAACACGGCATAAAAGCTGGAGTCATCATCGGGGCAGGAGCCACCTTCCCATACCGGGATGCCCAGATCCACACAGGCGCCATCCTCGCAGCTGAAGCCAGATTGGCAGTCGATATCGGCGCTACACGACGCGCCGTCGCCTCCCGTGCCCGGAGCGCCGGCTTCGGCGCAGAGGTGGTCGCCCGCGCACACCAGCTCCCAGGCACACTCGGCGGTGGCAGAACACTCTTCACCCTCTTGCCGTGTACCGATCTCCCCCGGCTCGACGCACACGCCCTCCTGACTACATACGAGGCTGCTCGAACACTCCTCCTCGACGCAGGACTCTCCTGGTCCAAGGCCTGATTTTCCGGTCGTGAGCGCGTTGCCGCAAGCGAGGAGATACCACCACATCGCTGGAGTGTAGCAGAAACCGGGACCGGGCACCCAGCGCGCATCGCTCGGGCTCGCAGCATCGCCCTATCGCGTCCAGAGGCTCGATCTCGTTCCCCACCGACCTATAGCACCGAGACAACCCCTCCATGCTTGAAGCACTCGACGGATTACAACGCCCTCACCCACCCACGCCGAGCGGACGACGACACGATTTTCGGATAGCAGCGCGCCGGGGGATTTTCGAATGTGGATCTTGCTGGCCGCCAGCCTCGCCTCGGCGACCGAGGTGGCAAACGGAGCCAACGACGGCGTGGGCATCGCGATCGGCGCGCCCGCGTTCGCCTTCACCTACAAGCATAACTTCAGCCAGAAACACGCGGTCGCCGCTTATGTGGGCCGCTCCATCCGTTGGATCCCCTTCGACGTGCGGGCGGAATACAACGGTGAGCTGGCCGAGCTGCACGACTGGGTCTGGGGCCGACTTACGCTGATGTGGGAGGGCGGGCTCGAGTTTTCACTCACCGACCGCTACGGAAATATTGGCACCCGCCTGGGCGCGGTCGGCGGATTGGGCTCCACCCTGCAGCTCCACGACTTCCCCTTGGAGGCCTTCGTCGACATCTCGATGGGCCTCTACCCGCTCAACAACAACTGTTTCGACACGCTCACGGCGGGCTCCTCCTGTCTGGTCGGTCGCGTGGACGTCAAACGGTTCCCCTCCCCGGTCCGTATCGGGGCGCGCTGGTATTTCTGAGCGGATGCCGCCCGCCGCGCCCGAAGCCTGGCTCACGTTGCCGGCCAATGCCGATGAGCTGGGGCCGCTCAGGGCGCGCTACCTTCGACGCACCTTACGGTTGTTGCTGGAGCTTCCTGGCACCCGGGCGCTGCTCCCCAACCTGCTCCGTGCCAGGAGCCTTGTCGGGACTCTCGTGGGCGGCCCCCAGGCCGGCGCGGTCTATGCCGCGTTGAGCCTGCCTCAGGTGGGGGGCCCGCTTCATGCGGTCGAGGTCACCCACGACGCCGAAGCCGCCCTCTTGGTGGTCTGGCCCAACCTGCTCGCGGAGCTGGCGCGCCGGCGCGCGATTGGCCGTGAAGGTCTGTTCTGGGATGCACCCATCCACGAGCTCCTCGTGCCGGCTGCGGGCGTGCGCCGGCACTTTGCTCCGGTGCTCTCAGGCGCGTGGTTTCGCGACGGCGAGGTGGACCTCGGCCCCGTCGGCAGGTTGGACCTGGCCACACGCGCGGACTCCGATTTCGTGCCCCTCGCCGCCGGGGGTTGGCTGGCGCTCGCCGACAACAACCCGCTGGCGATGAATGAGGCACATCCTGACAAAGACGGCAACCGCTTGTCGCTTGGTGGCCGTGACGTGGGCGCATGGCTCGATGCCCTCAACGGTGCACGGGCGCTGATCCAGGATGCCCTGCCCGACCTGGCGCGTGAGCATCAGGCCCTGCTCGCGACGGTCGTGCCGGTGGGCTACCATCCAGAACGTAGCTTATCCGCGTCTTTTCAGGAGGTCATCGGCCTCTGTTATGTCTCGCTTCACCCCGACCGATACACCCTGGCCGAAGCGCTCATCCACGAGACCCAACACAACAAGCTCAACCTGCTCGCGCGGGTGGACCCGGTGCTCGAAGCGGGAGCCGATACGCTGGTCTCCTCGCCAGTGCGGCCCGACCTGCGGCCGCTCTGGGGTGTCCTGCTCGCGGTGCACGCATTCCTGCCCGTCGCCGAGATGTATCACGTATTGCTCACGAGAGCAGCGGGGCTAAGCGCTGTTCAACAGGCACGGTATCGTGCGGTGCTCGCGCTGAACCACGAGGGAATGGAGACGCTGCGCGCGGCGGAGTATCGGGCGAGCGCCGCAGGCCAACGCCTGCTCACCGAGATGGACCGCCTGGAACGGCTCCAGGCGGCGCGCGCGTGTGGCTGATACAGCGTCGGGTTCCTCCGGATTGACCGGGGGCCCTCGTTGCGGCTACCATTCGGCGGACGGAGCTTCGATGCGCGCGCTCACATTACTGCTCTTTACCGCCTGTAACCAGGATATTGCCGTCAAAGAGACCTCCCGGTGCGACGGAAAGCTCCAGGGCGACGAGACCTCGGTGGACTCCCCCTACGACGAAGACGGTGACGGCTACGTCGATGCCGACAACCTGGACTGCGTCGAGGCTTACGTCGGCGCCACGCTTGACTGCGATGACGGTGACCCTGCGGTGTCTCCCGATGCGGCCGAGATCGTGTGCTCCGGGCTCGATGAAGACTGCGATCCCGCCACGCCGGACGCCGCCGACGTGGACGATGACGGAGTGAGCGTCTGCACCGATTGTGACGACGACAACCCGCGCATCTCGCCTATCGCGCCCGAGGTGTGTAACGCCGCGGACGACGACTGCGACGGCGAGATCGACGAAGGCCTCACCAGCACCTGGTATGGGGACGCGGACGGGGACGGCTACGGGGATCCCGCGGCCCTCCTCGAGGTGTGCGACGTACCTGCCGGCGCGTCAGCGAACGCCGATGATTGCGACGACAGCGACCCAGACGTGGCCCCCGAAGCCGAAGAGCAGTGTGACGGCATCGACAATGACTGCGACGGAGAGATCGACGAAGATGGCGGCAGCCTCTGGTTCGACGACGCAGACGGCGACGGCTACGGTGACGTCACCACCGCCGCCTGGGCCTGTGTTCCCGACGTCGATCAGGTGGCCGACAGCAGCGATTGCGACGACACGCGGGACGCTGTCAATCCGGCCGCCGTCGAACGATGTAACGGTGTGGACGACGACTGTGACGGTCTGACCGACGAGGACGACGCGACGGACGCCGAGGCCTGGTACAACGACAACGACCGTGACGGCTACGGCGCCGCTAGCGTCGTCACGTACGCCTGCGACGATCCAGGCGTCGGCTGGGTGAGCGGTGACACCGACTGCGACGACGATGCCGCCACCGTACATCCGGGCGCGGTTGAGGTGTGCAACCTCATCGACGACGACTGTGACGGCCTGATCGACGGTGACGATCCGGGCAGCACGGGCGGCGGGACGTGGTACGCCGACCGGGACGGCGACAGCTTCGGTGACCCCGCGCTGTCGGTGAGCGCCTGCTCCGCACCGGCGGGGTTCGTAGCCTCGTCCACCGACTGCGACGATACATCGGCTGATGTATCGCCGATCGATCCCGAGGTGTGTGACGGGCTCGACAACGACTGCGACGGCCTGATCGACGGCGCCGATCCCTCCTCCACCGGGGGCGGTACGTGGTACGCCGACGTCGACGCGGACGGCTTCGGCGATCCCGGCACGGGCGTCGCCGCGTGCGATGCGCCCGCAGGGCATGTCACCAACATGGGTGACTGCGACGACGCCGATCCCGCGGTTTCGCCCCTCGCGAGTGAACGTTGTAATAGCATCGACGACGACTGCGACGGCTTGATCGACGACGCCGACAGCGGTGTTGTCGACCCCTCGCTCTGGTACGCGGACGCCGACGGCGACGGGTATGGCGACCCCGCGAGCTACACCTATACGTGTAGCGTCCCAGCCGGCTACGGCTTGGACGCCACCGATTGTGGGCCGACCGACGCCGCGATCTACCCTGGCGCACCGGAGCTGTGTGACGGGATCGACCAGGATTGTGACGGCCTCGCAGACGACGGCGTGTTGGGCAGCTCCCTCGTGTGCCCGGCGACGGACTGCCTGGAGATCCTCTACGATCAACCTGCCGCAGCATCGGGATCCTACCACCTGCTCCCGGGCGTGTACTATTGTGACATGGTCACCGACGGCGGCGGTTGGACCGAGGTCGCCGACGCGGTGGCGGTTTGGGGCACCGGCTATGACACCACTTACTGGAACTCCGAGGCATTCACCTGGTCAGAGACGCTGATCGCCTACAACTCCGGCAGCGCGCACGCCCACTGCACCTACCCGAGCAGCATGACGGGCTGCAACAACATCGGCGTTCAGTTCGCATCCGAGAGCTGGGGCGTCGCGCTCAACTGGGGTTCATCGATCTGCGGGATGGCGACTACCGACTATACCGCCGCGACCCGGTACCCCGGCGGTCAAGACTTCATCCTGAGCCGCAGCGTGTCGAGCGACACGGTTCGGGTAGGCACCCTCGAAGGCATCTCTTCTTGTACGACCGGCGACAACCCGGGTACGGCCTACGTGGATATCCGGCTACGCTGACACCGTGTTTCTGCAGGAGCTCCTATGCGCTGGTGGTTCATTGTCGCGTTGACTGCCTGTAGCGGCCCGGAAGGCGTACTCAAAGAGTCGGCCACGCCGGCGGACGTGGACGGCGACGGCATCAGCGCCACCGCGGGGGACTGTGACGACAGCGATCCCGAGGTGTCACCGGGCAACCCGGAGCTGTGTGACGGCCGAGACAACGACTGCGACGATCAGGTGGATGAGGGCGCCACCGAGGCCTTCTACCGGGACAACGACGACGACGGTTTTGGCCAGAGCGACGACCGGCAGGAGCGCTGTGAGGCACCGGAGGGCTATGTCGCGGTCTCCGGGGACTGTGATGACAGTCGGATCGACGTCTACCCGGGCGCCACCGAGGTGTGCGACGGCGTGGACCAGGACTGCGACGCGGGCATTGACGAGGAGCTCTCGGCCACCTGGTACCTCGACGCCGACGGTGACGGGTGGGGCACCGAGAGCGCCTGGATCACCGATTGTATCGAGCCGATCGGCTATGTCAGCAATCGCGCCGACTGCGACGATGACCACGCCGAGATCAATCCTGACGCCGGGGAGGTGTGTAACGGGGTGGACGACGACTGCGACGGCGTGATCGACCCGGACGGGGCGCCCGGAGGCGAGAGCTTCTACGCCGATAGCGACGGCGACGGCTATGGTGACGGCGTAGCGCTCGAGGCGTGTGAGGCGCCGCCAGGCCACGTCGACAATGCAGACGATTGTGACGACTCCAATCCCGACATCTACCCGGGCGCCGTTGAGTGGTGTAATGGGCTCGACGACGACTGCGACGGCGCGATCGATGCAGGCGCGCTGGATGCCACCACCTGGTACGCCGACCGGGACGGTGACCTCTTCGGGGACATCCGGATCGTGGTGGCGTCCTGCGCCGCCCCCGCAGGCTTCGTCGCGAACCCCGCCGACTGTGATGATACATCTTCCGATGTATCACCCGTCGCGACCGAGCTGTGTGACGGTGTCGACAACGACTGCGACGGCGTGGTCGACGAGGCGGACGCGGCCGACGCGGAGATCTGGTACGCCGACAACGACGCCGACACCTTCGGCGATCCCGCCTCCACTGTGCGCGCCTGCGAGGCGCCTGCCGGTTACGTAGCCGACAACGCTGATTGTGATGATACATCAACCGCAGTGCACCCGGACGCCGTCGAGCTCTGTAACGGTATCGACGACGACTGTGACGGCATCATCGACGGCGGCTCCGCCGATCCCGGCCTCTGGTATCTTGACCTCGACGGCGACTCCTTCGGCGACCCCGCCAGCGCGGTGAGCGCCTGTGACGCTCCCCCGGGCTACATCGCGGACAACGCCGACTGTGATGATACATCGAGCTCCGTGTATCCGGGAGCGCCTGAGCTCTGTAACGGCATCGACGACAACTGCGACGGAGTGGTCGACGAAGGCGGCGACAGCGATGGTGACGGCGTATTGGACTGCAACGAGCTGACCTACTCCGTGGAGTGGGGTATCGCGGTGGACGACGAGTGGTCGGCTTGGATCGATGGGGCCGCGCTGGCCTCGAACGGGGGTTGGAGCACCGCCTACTGGTATAGCTTCAACCTCGATAGCGGCCCGCACAGCTTGACGATCTACGGCTGGGACACCGGCGCCGCGATCGCCGGACTGCTGACCTATGTCACGGTGAACGGCGCCTACTACAGCAGCAGCGGGGACGGGCTGTGGAAGGTCTACGACGGCGTGCCCTCCGGCAGCTACGCCGATCCAAGTTATGACACATCAAGTTGGGGTACCGGGCTCAACTGCACCAGCTCTCAGGTCTCCAACTGGTGGGGCGGCGAGCCGTCGAGCCTCCGTAGCTTGGGCGCATCGTGGATCTGGGGCCGCGACTGTAACGCCCTCGGCAGCGCCGTCGTGCGGCTGGACTTCGACCTGCCCTGATCAGTAACCGTGTTCGGTACCGGGAAACTGGCCGCCCTTCACGTCCGAGACGTACTCCGCCATCGCGCCGGTGATGACAGACTCGAGCTCCGCGTACCGTTTGACGAAACGAGGTTTGAACCGGGCGTCGAGCCCCAACAGGTCGTTGCAGACCAGCACCTGACCGTCACACGACGCCCCCGCGCCGATCCCGATCGTGGGGATCTGCAGCTTCCGGGTGATCTCCGCCGCGAGCTCTGAGGGCACCATCTCGAGCACCACGCAGAAGGCGCCCGCCTGCTCGACCGCGACCGCGTCGTCGAGGATCCGGGCGGCGGTCGCCGCGTCGCGACCCTGAACTTTGAACCCACCCATCGCGTGAACGGACTGGGGTGTGAGCCCAACGTGCCCCACCACCGGGATCCCGGCTTCGACGATCGCCCGGATCGCGGAAGCGCTCCTCACCCCGCCCTCGAGCTTCACGGACTGTGCCATGCCCCGCTGCACGAGGCGCCCAGCGCTCCGGAGGGCCTGCGCCGCGCTCACCTGGTAGCTCATGAACGGCAGGTCCAGCGTCAGGTGGGCGCGCTCCAGCGCCGGCGCAACACAACGACCGTGGTAACACACGTCCGAAACCCGCACCCGCAGCGTGTCTGATCCGCCTTGAATGACCATTCCAAGCGAGTCACCCACCAGCACCATGTCCACACCCGCCGCATCCGCGAGGCGCGCCATGGCATGGTCATACGCGGTGATCATCGCGATCTTCTCGCCCTTCTCCTTCTTGTGGAGGAGTTCAGGGGCGCTGATTCGGGCCATCGTGATCCTGGGTAAACGGGGTCAGTTGGAGCGCGCTCAGGCGGGCCCCGATCCAAAAAGGCCCTGGGTCGGAGGGGCGGCGGCACCGTCCATCCAACCCTCAAGCATCTTCAACAGCGACGCGCGCTGGGCCGGGTCGTTGGCGTAGTCAATGTCGTCGGTACGTAAGAAGCGGATCGGGGCCTCGGTGTAGCCCGCCCACAGGCTCAGGTACCGCTCCCGCAGCTCGTCCAGGTATCGCGCAGGAATCACCTGCTCGTGCGAGAGACCGCGGCGCGCGATCCGGGAACGAATCACCTCGGTGTCCGCGTCGAGAAACACCACCAGATCCGGGCGAGGCGGAGGATCGGGCAGGAGGCCGGCAAAGCGGTGGTACAGGGCCATCTCGTTGCCGCGCAGCGTCATTTCGGCAAACAGCCGGTCCTTCGCGAACAGGTAGTCGGCCACCACCAGCGGGGCAAAGAGGTCGCCCTGGCGGAGTTCCTGCTGCTGCTGGTAGCGCATGGCCAGGTAGAACATCTGCGCCGGGAAGGCAAAACGTTGGGGATCTTCGTAGAAATTGGCCAAGAAGGGGTTGTCGTCGGCCGGCTCCAAGACGAGGCGGGCCCCCCACTCGCGGGCAAGGATCCGGCAGAGGGTGGTCTTCCCCACACCAATCAGCCCTTCGATCACGAGTAGCCGCGCCATTGGGCCGCGAAGCTACCCGGATCAGCCCGCTGGGGGAAGGCGCGCGCCCTGAATTTCCGACAGACGCTCGACGATCGTCACCACACGCGGGAGCCGCGTCGCGCCATCCGGCTTGTCGATCAAGAATCCACGAATACGAAGCTGGAGTCTGGCGGGTGATGCGCCCGACGCAGGCCAGTAGCTGAGCCCGAAGGGCTCCCCACACGCCTCCTTGAGCTCGAGGGCCCAGGCGGCCGCTGCGCCGTCCAGGACGTGTGACTCATCCAGAGAAAATGCGGGTTGATGAAGCTCCAACCCAGACCAGCAGACCACCGTGGACGACTCGGTCTCGCTCGGCATCATCTCGATGCTCACGGTCGCGCCGGCGCGTCGGCCCTCGAAATAGGGGAAGGAGTAGAGCCACTCCTGACGGACGGCGAGCCCCAGCGTCCGCGCGACGACGGGGCGCGCCAGAGCCCGGCGTTTCCCGATGCCGCTGAACCGGGCAAACGCGGCGAACATCCCGATGACCAGCACGAATGCGCCGCCGAGCATCGCGCCGGCGAGGAGCCATTCCTCGACGCTCACGCAGCGCCCGCCCGGACATACCGATAGCCCCGGCCGCGTACGGTGGTGAAGTAGACGGGGTTCTCCGGATCAGGTTCAAACAACTTACGTAATCGGAGCACGTAGTTGTCCACGGTGCGTGAGGTCGGAAAGCTGTCCATCCCCCACACGTTCTCGAGGATCTCGGTGCGGGAGAGGAGCTCGCCGTCGTGCGCCGCAAAATACTCCAGGAGCGCCACCTCTTTTTCGGAGAGCGACACCTTGCCCTCCGAAGTCAGCGCCTCGCGGGTGTCGAGGTTGACCTCCAGCCCGGCGAGCCGAAGCATCCGTGACGACGGCACGCCGCGTGAGGTGGTGTGCCGACGGATCAGCGCGTTGACCCGGGCGAGGAGCTCGGGCATCGCGAAGGGTTTGCTCAGGAAGTCATCCGCGCCCCGCTCGAAACTCCGCACCTTCGTGGCGGTGTCGCCCCGCGCGGTCAACATCAGCACCGGCGTGCCGTCTCCCGCGGCGCGGAGCTGTTCCACGAGCGCCACGCCCTCCATGCCCGGCAGCATCAAGTCCAGGATGAGCAAGTCCACCGGACCTTTTCCAAGGCGCACGAGCGCTGCCTCCGCCGAAGCTTCGGCATCGACGGCGTAGCCCGCATGCTCCAGGTTGAGCCGCACCATGTCCGACACCAAGGTGTCGTCTTCCACCACCAGCACGCGCCGCCGTTCCACCGTGTATCCCCCGTGCCCGCCTACCCTTTCTCCTCGCACTACGCCGCCCCGTACGCGCGGCGCACACGCTGCCGGTCGGCATCGGACCGGTTAGACGCGGGCCGCTTTGGGGTCCCTGATGTCCTCGTCTTCGTCACCTTTCGTCGCTGGCGCCGAGCTGCGGAAACGTTTCCTCGACTATTTTGCGGGGCACGGACATCGGGTCGTGCCAGCGGCGGGGCTCATCCCTGCGGACCCCACGCTGATGTTCACCAACGCGGGAATGGTGCCGTTCAAGGACGTCTTTACCGGTAAAGACAAGCGGCCCTACACCCGCGTGGCGTCCTGTCAGAAATGCCTGAGGATCTCGGGCAAACACAACGATCTGGAAGAGGTGGGCTACACCCCACGCCACCAGACCTTGTTCGAGATGTTGGGGAACTTCTCCTTCGGCGACTATTTCAAGGAAGAAGCTATCCCGATGGCGTGGAGCCTGCTCATCGACGAGCTCAAGATGGACCGCGATCGACTGTGGGTGACCGTGCACACCAGTGACGATGAAGCCTGGGAGATCTGGGCGAAAAAGGTCGGCGTGCCCGAGTCGCGTATCCAACGGTTGGGCGACAAGGACAACTTCTGGTCCATGGGGCCGGTGGGGCCTTGTGGTCCGTGTACCGAGATTTTTTACGATCTCGGGCCAACCATGGGCGACTGTCTCCGCGGCCCCGAAGGCGGCACCGACCGGTACATGGAGATCTGGAACAACGTCTTCATGCAGTTCGAACGGTTCGCCGACGGGAGCATGGTGCCCCTGCCCAAGCCTTCGGTCGACACCGGCGCAGGTTTGGAGCGTATGACGTCCGTGCTCCAGGGTGTCACCAACAACTACGACACCGACCTGCTCCGAGACCTGATGCTCGTCGGGGCACGCATCGCCGGGGTGCCGGTCAACGCGTCGCGCGACGTGGAGGTCGCGCTGAGGGTCCTCGCCGATCACAGCCGCGCCTGTGCCTTTATGGTGGCGGAAGGCATCATCCCGGGCAACGAGGGTCGGGGCTACGAGCTCCGCCGCCTGGCCCGGCGGGCGATCCGGTACGGCGTCAAACTGGGTCTGGGCAAGGAGCCCTTCTTCTACCAGGTCGCGGAGGCGGTGATCGACCGCTTTGGCGAGGCTTACCCCGAGCTGGAAGAGCGCCGCAAGTTTGTGTTGGAGGTGATCCGTGGCGAAGAAGAACGGTTTGCCGAGACCCGGGACCGCGGCCTCACCCTCTTAGACCGCGAGCTCGAGGGGCAGGCAAACGGCGCCACGCTGCCGGGCGAGGTGGTGTTCAAGCTCCACGACACCTATGGCTTTCCGCCGGATCTGACTCGGCTCATCGCCGGTGAGCGCGGCGTTGGCGTCGATCTCGAAGGATACGAACGGCGTATGGAGCAACAACGTGAGCTCGGCCGTGGTTCCTGGCGCGGCTCCGGCAGCGCCGCGGTCGGAGCCCTCTACCACAGCCTGGTGAACGAAGGGAAAACCTCCGCTTTTGTGGGGTACCACCAGCTCCAGGCCGAGGCACGGGTGGTGGCGCTCATCCGGGACGGCGAGTCGGTCGCGTGGTTGGGCACCGGCGAACGCGGCGAAGTCTTCGTAGATCGGAGCCCATTTTATGGCGAGAGCGGCGGGCAGGTAGGGGACCAGGGGGCGATCACGAGCGGCCCACACGTCCACTTCATGGTGGAGGACACCCAGAAGCCCGCGGAGGGCCTGCTGGGCCATCGCGGCGTGCTCCAGAGCGGCCCGCTCCGGGTCGGTGACGCCGTGACGCTGACCGTAGACGCCGGGCGCCGGGCCGGGGCGAGGCGGAACCACACCGCCACCCACCTCCTTCACGCCGCGCTACGCACCGTGCTGGGCGACCACGTCGCGCAGAAAGGCTCCCTGGTCGGGCCAGACCGGCTCCGTTTCGACTTTTCGCACTTCAAGGCGGTCAACGACGCGGAGCTGCGGCAGATCGAGGACCTGGTCTACGCCGAGGTGCTCCGGAACGCCGAGGTCAAAACCGACGAGATGGACATCGACACCGCCAAACGTTCGGGCGCCATCGCGATGTTTGGCGAGAAGTATGGGGATCGGGTGCGCGTCGTGAGCGTGCCGGGTTTCTCGCGCGAGCTGTGCGGCGGCACGCACGTGTCACGCACCGGAGAAATCGGCCTTTTCCGGTTTGTATCGGAGGGCGCGGTCGCGAGCGGAGTGCGCCGGGTCGAGGCACAGACGGGCCTGGGCGCCCTCGCGGTGGTGCGGGCAGGCGAGGCGGCGGCCGAAAAAGCGGCAGGGCTGCTCCGCGCGCCGGTGAGCGGCCTCGCGGAGGCCGTCGAACGCCTGAGCGCCGAGAACGCGAGTTTGCGGAAGACCATCGAAGATGCCCAACGGAAGGAGGCCCTCGCCGCCGCGGACCAGATGCTGGCGCGGGTCGTGAAGGTGGGGGATGTGTCGGTGCTCGCGGCGGAGACCTCGGTGCCAGCGGCATCGATGCGCGATCAGGCGGACAAGCTGCGCGACAAGATCCAGCGAGGGGTGGTGGTGTTGGTTGCCACCGAAGCGGACAAGGTCCGGCTCCTGGTGTGTGTCACCAAGGACCTCGCGGGGTCCACGCTCCACGCCGGTAAGCTCATCCAGGAGCTCGCCCCGCTGGTCGGCGGAAAAGGAGGCGGCACGCCAGAGTTTGCCCAGGCAGGCGGGACCAACCCTGCGGGGGTCGCCACGTTGCTGGGCCGGGTCGTCGCCCGCGTCACCGAGCTCCGCGCATGACCCCCGAGAGCCCGGGCCGGAAGGCCCTGCCCCCCCTCGTCGGCACCTTGACCCACGACAACTTACGGAGCGCGCTGATCAAGGACGCGCGCGCGGTCCAGCTCTATACGGTGTTCGCGCAGATCGCGGAGATCGAGGGCTTCCCTGAGCTCGCGCGCCTGATGCGCGAGATCGGCGAAGGAGAAGCGCTCGTCGCCGCAGGACACCTCGACTTCCTCATGAGCGCGGGCGACCCCGTGAGCGACGCGCCACTTGGGGAGACGCGGAGCAACATCGAAGCGTTGCTCGCCGGTCTTCGGCCGGACGCGGATGAGGTCTACCCCGGGATGGCCGCGACCGCTCACGGCGAAGGTTTCCCCGACATCGCGAGCTGGTTCGAGACCCTCGCCCACGCCCGCCGCGCGCAGATCTCCCGTCTACAAGCTGGATTATCCGGCACAGATCGCCCATGAGAACGCTTCCGGGAGCCCTGGCCCGCGTGCCCTTCCCCGTGATCGGCGCGCCGATGTTCATTCTCAGCACGCCGAAGCTGGTGATCGCACAGTGTAAGGCGGGTATCGTCGGATCGATGCCCGCGCTGAACGCCCGGCCGGCTGCCCAGCTCGACGAGTGGCTCTCGGAGATCCGCGAGGCGCTCGCGGCCCACGACCGCGCCCACCCGGAGTCTCCGGCGGCTCCGTTCGGGATCAACCAGATCGTCCACAAGAGCAACGATCGGCTCCAGCACGACATGGAGCTCTGTGTGCGCCACAAGGTGCCGATCATCATCACCTCGCTGGGCGCGCGCGAAGACATCAACGCCGCAGCCCATAGTTACGGGGGGGTGGTGCTACACGACGTGATCAACAATCGATTCGGCAAGAAGGCGATTGAAAAAGGCGCCGATGGCCTCGTCGCCGTCGCAGCGGGCGCTGGCGGGCACGCCGGCACACGCAACCCCTTTGTCTTGATTCAGGAGCTACGTGAGTGGTTTGACGGCCCCATCGCGCTCGCCGGCGCGATCTCCACGGGCAGCGCGGTGCTCGCTGCCCAGGTGCTTGGCGCAGATTTTGCCTATGTTGGCTCCGCGTTCATCGCTACGGACGAAGCACGGGCCAGCCAGGAGTACAAGGACTGCGTGGTCGCGAGCAGCTCCGACGACATCGTCTACAGCAGCCTCTTCACCGGGGTGCACGGCAACTACCTCGCGCCCTCGATTCGGCGCATCGGCCTGGATCCCGACCACCTGCCCGAGAGCGACCCGAGCGTGATGAACTTTGGTGGCGACGCGGCCAAGGCGTGGAAGGACATCTGGGGGTGTGGGCAGGGTATCGCCGCGATCAAGGCGGTCGTGCCCGCGGCGACGTTGGTCGCGCGGCTCCGTGCCGAACACGCAGAGGCCCGTCGCCGGGTGTCCGAGGGCTGAAGCCAGCGTTGGAGCTGTCGATCAGTCCAGAGCCGCGAGGTCCTGCACACCGTCTCTGAGCGCTGCGTCGCCGTTCCAGCGCGAGGCGGACTGGAGGGCTTGGGCCGAGGCGCCCCGCGCCTCGGTCGGCGGCGCCGAGCGCGGCCCCCGAAAGGAGGCCGACCCCGAGCGTAGCGAGCGGGGCGCGCCCAGCCGTAAGCCAGCCTACCGCCGGAGAGGTGGCAGAGGCCGGCGGGGCGGGTTCTGAGGGGGGCGGGAGGCGAGGCGGTGGGAGTTGGGGGGGGGGCGAATGGCGGGCCGTTGGTTCGGTAGGGCGCTCCGAGCCTCATTTGGGTTGATCCTCGGCCTTTGTCCCGCGGAAGGGTTGGTTCGAGCATGGGTGATGGAGCCCGGAGTGCTGGCCTACGCTGCGGCGCTTGGCGGGCGTTATCATGCTTTGTACAAGTATGACCCGCGAATGCAGCGGTTGCCTGGGCCGGGTCTGCAGGTCACCGTCGTGGGTCGGGAGCGCGCGGTGCCGGTACGGTTCAATCGCCTGGGGCTCAGGGGGCCCGAGCTGGACGAACGGAGCGGGCCACGCTGGTTGGTGGTCGGGGACAGCTTCACCCTCGCGGTCGCAATACGTGAATAAGACACCTTTGTCAGTCGCTTTGG
>CANKTH010000028.1 GCA_947486185.1 Deltaproteobacteria bacterium | reverse complement strand
CGTGGCCACGCCGCCATGGAACCTCGCCGACCTGTGGAGCCATACCTGGAAGCTCGGACTCCGCTGCATCGGCCCAGTCTCGGCGGTCACCCTTCCTTTTGGAATGGTCATGGCGCTCCAGGGGCTCGCGATCTTCGATCTGTTCGGCGTGCAGCGCCTGCTCTCGCCGCTCGTGGTCAACATCGTGATTCGGGAGCTCTCACCCGTGATGGCGAGCGTGCTCGTGGCCGCACAGGGAGGGAGCGCTTTTGCCGCCGAGCTCGGGGCAATGCGGATCAAGGAAGAGCTTGATGCCACCGAGGTCATGGCGGTCGACGCACTCCGCTGGCACGTGGTGCCCCGGGTGCTGGCGTTGATGATCGCCACACCGGTGCTCGAGATCAGCGGCGCCGCCGTAGGCATCCTGGGCGGATACGTCATGGCGGTGCTCGTACAAGGGGAGCCTGAAGGCACCTATGTTGGCAACCTCTGGGTGCTCTCGGTGCCGATCGATGTGTACGGTGGCGTGATCAAGGCCGTCGTATACGGTGCCATGATCGGTCTGATCTCTTGCTACCACGGCTTTTTCGTGACGGGCGGCGCCGCTGGCGTCGGCCGCGGGGTCAACGACACCGTGGTCCAGTCGGTGCTCGCGATCTTCGCCGCTAACTACCTGCTGTCCAGCTTGTTCCGCGGCTTGGGCTGAACGATGTTCCCCTGGATCGGCCGCTTCTGCTTTTTCTCCGTCGAGGTGCTCCGCGCGACGTTTCTCCGCGCACCCCACCGCGCCCGCGTCCTGGAGGAAGCTTACCGGGTGGGCGTACAGAGCCTGCCCGTGCTGGTCACGATTAGCGCGTTTGTCGGGTCCATCCTCGTGATTCAGGGGCATCGCTCCTTCTCCATGCTCGGGGCACAGCACCTGACCGGCATGTTCGTCGCGCTCGCCGGAATTCGTGAGCTCTCGCCGATCGTTGCGGCGACCATGGTGGCGGCGAAGGCGGGGACCGAGATGGCGAGCCAGCTCGCCGTGATGCGCACCCGGGAGCAGATCGACGCGCTCGAGGTCATGGCGGTCGACCCCTACTGGTACCTCGTGACTCCGCGCTTGTTGGGGATCATGCTGGTGATGCCGGCGCTGACCGCGGTGGCGCTCTTCGTCACCGTGCTCGCGGGGGTCACGGTAGCGACCTTTCAGCTCGGGCTCGACCCCGACGATTTCGAGCGACTCGTGCTCCAGTACACCACTGGGAGGGATCTGCTCATTGCCGAGGCTAAAGCAGTCGTGTTTGCGTTCGTCATCTGCATGGTGAGCACTTTCTCGGGCTTCTACTCGGCCCGGGGCCCGGAAGGCGTCGGTCAAGCGACCAACGCGGCGGTGGTGATCAGCGCAGTCGTCTGCGTAATCCTCAACTTTATCGTGTCGCAGGTCGCCTACGGCGGCTCGTGAAGCACGGTGCGGTCCGGGGCCGCATTCTCCGCTTGTGCTCGGGGGCGCCTCGCGCTAAGTGAATGAGCGTTCATTCAGGAGCCAGGGATGCGTATTCAGAAGGTAGCGGTGCTCGGAGCCGGGGTGATGGGGCAGGGGATCAGCGCCCACCTTGCCAACGCCGGAATCCCCAGCCTGCTCTTTGATATTCCGCCCCGGGAAGGGTCGGATCCCCGCGCAGTGGCCAAGGCCGGAGTCGCCAACCTCGCCAAGCTGCGGCCGGCCCCCTTGTACCGGGCCACCGACGCCAGCATGGTCACGGCGTGTGAGTACGCCGTCGACGCCGCCCGCCTGGCCGAGTGTGATCTGATCATCGAGGCGGTCGCCGAGGTGCTGCCGATCAAGCAGAAGGTCTACAGCTGGGTCGCTCAGAACCGGAAGCCGGGCAGCATCGTCGCCAGCAACACGTCGGGCATCCCGCTCAGGGTGCTGACGACCGGAATGGATGAGGATCTGCGCAAGCACTTCCTCATCACCCACTTCTTCAACCCGGTCCGCTACATGCGGCTCCTCGAGCTGGTCGCGGGCGCGGATACCGCCCCCGAAGTGCTGGCCGTTGCGGCCCACTTTGGCGAGAGCGTGCTCGGCAAGGGCGTGGTGTATGCCAAGGACACCCCGGCCTTCATCGCCAACCGGATCGGCACCTTCGGTATTTGCGCGATCTTCCGCCACATGGCCGGCTTCACCGTCGAAGAGGTGGACGCCCTGTTCGGCAAGCCGATGGGCCGGCCGGCGTCGGCAGTGTTCCGCACCGGCGATCTCGTCGGTCTCGACACGCTCAAGCACGTCATCAAGGGCATCTACGACGCCTGCCCGGACGACGAGGAACGCGGAGCATTTGTACTTCCGTCCTGGCTTGAGACCCTCATCTCCCGTGGCGCGCTGGGCGAGAAGTCCGGCGCCGGCTTCTACAAGAAGAGCCGCAAGGCGGACGGCTCGTCGGAGATCCTGGTCCTCGACCTGGAGACCCTGGAGTACCGCGCACAGAACAAGGTACGTTTCCCCTGCCTCGGCGCGGCGCGCGGCGCCGACAACAGCAACGAGTCGGTCAAGATCATCCTCCAAGGGGACGATCGCGCGGCTCAGCTCGCGTGGAAGGTCACCGCGGACGTGCTGATCTACGCGGCCAACCGGGTCGGCGAGATCGCCGACGACGTCGTGAACATCGACCGGGGCATGCGTTGGGGTTTCGCCTGGGACGCCGGGCCCTTCGAGACCTGGGATGCGCTGGGTGTGTCCGAGACGGTGGCGCGCATGGAGGCGGAAGGCCGCGTGGTGCCGAGCTGGGTGAAGGACATGCTCGCCTCCGGAAGAACAAGCTTCTACGCCCGCGAGGCGGGTGAGAGGACCTTCTGGGGCGGCGCGAGCCGGATGGTGCCGGAGAGCGTAGAGCACCTCTTCCTGGACGACGTCAGGGCCCGCGGCGGGGAGCTCGACAGCAATGTGTCGGCTTCGCTCCTCGATATCGGGGACGGCGTGTTGTGCCTTGAGTTCCACAGCAAGATGAACGCGCTCGACAACGCCATCTTTGAGCTCTACTCGAAGGGGCTCGACCTGCTCGACACTGATCGATACTCGGCGTTGGTGGTTGGAAATCAGGGAGGCAATGCCTTCTGCGCGGGCGCCAACATCCTCATGATTCTCATGGGCGCGATGCAGGGCGAGTGGGACCAGCTCAGCCTCACGGTCAAGCAGATGCAGGACCTGCTGATGCGGGCGAAGTACCATGAGAAGCCGGTGGTCACCGCGCCCTGGGGGCTCACCCTGGGAGGCGGCGTCGAGGTCACGATGCACAGCGCGGCGACCCAGGCGGGCGGAGAGCTGTATGCGGGGCTCGTGGAGCTCGGCGTCGGGCTCATCCCCGCGGGGGGCGGCTGTAAGGAGTTGCTTGCCCGCTTCCTTGGGGATCAGCCGGCTGGAGTGGCGTACGACCCCAACCCCTTCGTGCAGAAGGCGTTCGAGTACATCGCCACGGCAAAGGTGGCCACCTCGGCAGAAGAGGCCAGGGACCAGGGCTTCTTGCGGGTGGGCGACAAGGTCACCACCGACCCGGATCGGCTCATCTTCGACGCGAAACGTACAGCCCTCGGTCTGGTGGCGGGCGGCTATCGTGCGCCTCGGAGGCGCAGCTTCAAGCTCCCAGGTTCCCAGGGGCGGGCGGCGATCGAGCTGTTCCTCTACCAGATGAACCAGGGCGGCTTCGCCACCGACCATGATCGGGTGATCGGGCAGAAGCTGGCGTTTGTATTGACAGGAGGCGACATCCCGTCGGGAGGTACCCGCACCGAGCAGGACATCTTGGACCTCGAGCGTGAGGCCTTCGTATCCCTGTGTGGTACCGAAAAAACCCAGGCACGAATCCAGCACATGCTGGAGAAGGGCAAGCCTCTCCGGAACTGACGGTTCCCCCGCCAGACGCGTACACCTCGAAGCTTATTGGAGTTCCTATGCGTGAAGTTGTAGTCTGTGCCGCCGTGCGGTCGGCGGTGGGCAAGAGCGGCCGGGGTTCGTTACGGGACACCCGCCCGGATGAGCTCTTGGGGCAGGTGCTCAAGGGCGCGCTTCTGCGGGTGCCGAATTTTGATTCGGCGCGCCTCGACGATGTCGTGATCGGCACCGCGATGCCCGAAGCCGAGCAGGGCATGAATGTGGCGCGGATCGCATCGTTTCTGGCGGGGATCCCGGACGAGGTGTCCGCGGTCACGGTCAATCGTTTCTGTTCTTCTGGACTTCAGTCCCTCGCGCAAGGCGCGGCGGCGATCCAGGCCGGTTGGCAGGACCTGGTGCTCTCTGGCGGGGTCGAGAGCATGAGTCAGGTGGCCATGGGCGGCCAAAAACCTTCGCCGCACCCCGGTTTGATGGCCTCACGTCCCGAAGCCTACACTCCGATGGGCATCACCGCCGAGCTCGTGGCCGAGAGGTTCGGCGTGAGCCGCGCGGATCAGGACCAGTTTGCGGTGTCCAGCCACCAGAAGGCCGTGGCAGCAATCCAGGCGGGCCGGTTCGTGGACGAGATCGTGCCGATCAGCACGCGGGTCAACGACGGCGGGACCTGGCGGAGCTTGAGCTTCTCGGTCGACGAGGGGCCTCGCGCCGAGACCAACCTCGAGGCGCTGGCCAAGCTGAAGCCGGCGTTCAAGCAAAATGGTACGGCAACCGCGGGCAACTCGTCGCAGACCAGCGACGGTGCGGCGGCTACCTTGATCGCCGAACGCTCGGTCGCTGAGGCCCTGGGCCTGCCTATCCTCGGCGTGTTGCGGAGCTACCAGGTGGCTGGTGTGCCGCCGGAGATCATGGGCATCGGCCCCGTGGCGGCGATCCCCAAGGCGCTCGCCCGTGCGGGCATCAGCATCGGCGACGTCGATCTGTTTGAGATCAACGAAGCTTTTGCCGCGCAGGCGGTGTACTGCGTTCGTGAGCTCGGCATCGATCCCGCTCGCGTCAACGTCAACGGAGGCGCGATCGCGCTCGGGCACCCCTTGGGCTGCACCGGCGCCAAGCTCACGGCTACGCTGCTCCATGAGATGGCACGGCGCAGCTCGCGATTTGGCGTAGTCAGCATGTGTATCGGTGGCGGCATGGGCGCGGCGGCGGTCTTCGAGCGCGTCTAGGTATCTGTACTTGCGTTCAGGCACGCTTCGGTTAGGAGCTCGCGTCGGGCAGAGATCCCGACGTACGAGGTCCGATGTCCGCCGATGCTGTCATCCCTGCGCGGCTGCTCAGCTTTCTGTCGGAGCTGCGCGTAACTAGCGACCGCGCCTGCTTCCAGGCTAATAAGCCTCGATTCGAGGCGGATCTTCGCGACCCGTGCCTCGGGTTCATCCGGTCGCTGGAGCACGCGCTGCCGCCGATCATCCCCGTGCTTCTTCCCGACGCTCGGCCAGTCGGCGGGTCCTTGTTTCGCATCTACAAGGACACCCGCTTTTCAAAAGACAAGGCGCCGTACAAGACCCACGCGGGCATTCACATCCGGCACCGGGGCAGCCAGGACGATGTACATGGGCCCGGGCTCTATATTAACCTTGAACCGGGTAAAAGCATGATCGGGGTTGGCATCTGGCGCCCTGAGCCGGCGTCGTTAGCCGCGATCCGTCGCGCCCTGGTGGCCGAGCCCGATCGCTGGGCGCATACGCTCACGGAGTCTGGTTTTTCCGCCCGCTTTCGTCTTGAGGGGGAGTCGCTCAAGCGAGTGCCAGCAGGTCTCGATCCGGGCCATCCCCTGGCGGAGACGCTCCGCCGCAAGGACCACATCGCCGTAGCCGACTATTCGGACGCTGAGGTACTTGCTCCGCAGTTTTTCCAGGCCGTGCTCGAGGACGCTCGACGCTCCGTCAGCTACGTGCGGCTCCCTGTCCGAGTCAGTCGGGCTGGGTTGGGCCTGATCGCGCTCCGAACTCACGTCGTCAGGCGCGCTGGCGGCCTCAACGACTCACAGGCCCGGCGGCAGCAGCGCGGCGGGCACGACCTCGAGGGCGTTCACCTTGGTGCCGCCGGCGAGGCCGTGCAGCATGGTGAGACCATAGCGCGTCACCATCTGGTCGGGTTTGAGCTTGAAGCCGCCCTCCCAGAGCGGGATCCGCAGCGGCGCGCTCTGCACCTCCAAACGAAGGCGCGACCAGTCCTGCGGGGTGGGCCCGAGGCGGTCGACGGGCCCGCCGTGGAGTCCGAGAAGGAGGGAGAACGGGGCGAAAAGGGGCATGAAGGGGACCCTGTTCCTTGGGGCGCGCGGGGCTTAACGACCCGCGCCACCTCTCGCAAGCAGAAGCGCCGGATTGGACGGCGGCTTCCCTCGGGTTGTGCGCTCCCGTCCGTGTGGGCGCATGGATGATTTTTTCGCGGAGCCTGGGCCGTGGGCCCTCGTGGCCCTCCTCCTGTTGCTGTTCGGCCTCGCGGCGGTGCGGCTCGGGGTCTGGCTCGCCCGCTTGTGGCGCGGGTGGCGTGCGAGGTGGCGAGCCCGCGTGGCGATGCGCGGTGAGTTGGATGCGGAGAAGCTGCTCTCTCTCGCCGGTTGGCGTGTGGTGGGGCGTCAGCTGCGACGCCGGCGGCGCATGTGGATCGACGGCGAGAGCGTCGAAGTGGAGCTTCGTGCAGATCTTCTGGTTGAGCGTGGCGGCGAGCGGCGCATCGCCGAGGTGAAGACCGGCAGTAGGGTGCCTGATCCCGCGTTTCCGGGCACCCGGCGGCAGCTCACCGAGTACGTCCTGGTCTTTGGCGGCGACGTCATCCTCCTGGTGGACGTGCCGGCCCGCGAGATTCACGAAGTCCGATTCGACGACCTGGATGGCCTGGATAGCTAAGGGTCAACGGCGCTGTTTTCCCGAACCCGCCAGGACGAGCTTGGTCATCTCGTCGTACAGGACCAGGAGTGCATCGGCGGCCGAATCATCCCCTTCGAGGAGCCGAAGGGTAGTTGCTACCGCTTCGAGCGTTGACATGCCCTCCGGGGGCGGCAGCCTCATGCGGACCCTCGGCGGCGGTGGCGGCAGCGCGAAGCGACGCATGCCGTGAAGGACCGGGAGGCGGCGCAACATGCGGCGCACTTGAGGCCAGCTACCGTCCAGCACCAGGAGCTGCCGCGGGAGCGTCTGGCTGGGGTCCCACGGCTCGCCGCTGCTGTCGAGCCGCCACGTGTCTGGGGTGAGCAGGTCAGCGATCGGGACAGGCCCTCGTGGATCTCCATGGTCGTAGAGCTCGCTCCCTGAGAGGGCCAGGTGAGCCATCCGGGCCGTGTTGGAGGTACGCGCGCCCTCGGTGGCGTGGCGGATGAAGATGAAGTGGATCCTCGACTGTATTGTCGGGATCCTGGCACAGAGGCAGGTCCTGGGGATCAGGCAGCGTGGGCAGCGGTCGGCGGACATTCGCCGCGGCCTTGTAGCGGTCCGGCCGCGCTGCGGCCAACGAGGCGCACGGGCCCGTCGACGAACGGCTACGCTGGCGGTTCTCCGAGTGCCTGATGCCGATGCCGCTGGTGATTCCGCTCCCTGCCCACGTCGAGGCCATCTACGCCAAGAACGTCGACTCGGATGCTGCCACGGAGCTGATCGTGGAGCTCAGCACCGCCGCGGGCTCGGCGCCCGACCGGGTGAGCCTCCTCGTGCTGCACTTCGCGGCGGGGGGCCAGCTCGAGCGGCAGGAGAGGTACGAGCTCGGCCACCGGGCGCTGGCGTGGGACGCCGCGGGCGCGTTGTACGGGATGGACAAAGAGGGGCTGCTCCGCCTGCGTCCCGGCGCAGAGCCCGAGCGCCTGGTGAAGACCTCGACCCCGCTCGTCGGTCTTGGGCCTACACGGCCGATCTTTTCGCCGTTTGCCCATGATCTCGACGGGGACGGGATTGCAGAGCTCCTGCTCTATGCCGGCGGGCGGATCTCGGCGTTCACCGCTGATGGGCGGGAGTTCGGGCATCTGGACGCGGCCGCCGAAGGTGAGCTCTCCAGCCGGGGGCGCGCGGGCGGGCAAAGCCTGGACGTTCGAGTGCGGGCGCCAAGCTATGCCGTCGGAGACCTCGACGGGGACGGCGTGCGCGACCTGGTGATCCCCGCCGGCGCGACTGCTACCCTGGCCTATTCGGGTCCTGGGCTGGGGGCGCGCGTTCGGGTGGCGAAGCTGCCGCTGGATCTCGAGCCGCCCGAGGCGCCACCGAGTGACGGGGAAGAACGAAGGGAGATCGCCGAAATATGGTTTCGCGACTTCGACGGCGATGGCCGACTCGATCTGGGTCTTTACCGCTGGGTGACGACTGGCAGCTTCTTTGGTGCGACCGCGGAAGTGTTGCTCTGCCGTGGCGACGGTTCGGGCTTTGGCCCGCCTGTCGCCTTTGCCACCGAAGTCGCTGCTTTCGGGCTTGAACCGGTTGATATCGATGGCGATGGCGACCTCGATCTCGTGGGCCCGCTGGTGGACGTCGGCCTGGGGAACGTCGCGCGCGCGCTCGTGACCCAGGAGGTGAAGATCGATCTCTCGGCGTTCAAGATGGAGAACGGGCGCTGGGCTTCCGTCCCGGTGACGCTCCGCCAGCTCCCCTTTGTGCTCTCGGCGCCAGCCCGCCTCCAAAGCTGGTTCCGTGCGGATGTCAACGGCGATGGTCGCCTGGATCTTGTCACGAACGACGCCCAGGACCTCGTGCGCGTGTATGCGGGCACGGCCACCGGCGTCGCCGGCACGCCGCTTTGGGAGCAGGCCGTGAAGGTGCCTTCAGGCGAAGGAACGCTGCTCGCAGCGGATCTGGACGGAGACAAGAAGGCCGAAGTGGTGGTGTGGGGCCCCGACCAGCGACAGCTCACCGTCCTTCGCAGTCCCTGAAGCGCGGTCGCGCCGGCTCTTTTCCACTATTTTCTTGCGCCCCCGCGGTCGTTGCGGTACATGTGCGCGGCTCCGGTGGGTATAGCTCAGTTGGTAGAGCGTCGGTTTGTGGCACCGAGTGTCGAGGGTTCAAATCCCTTTATCCACCCACTATCAGGGCCTCTAGCTCAACTGGCCAGAGCAGCGGACTCTTAATCCGCGGGTTCCGGGTTCAAGTCCCGGGGGGCCCACTCCTGATCCTCCCCTCTCTTTCATTCCTTCCTCCTCTTTCCCTCACGGTTTCAGCAGTCCGGCCCTGACGCCTTCGGGTGATCGCCGTTCTCTTGGCGAACTTCGTGTGGACGTCGGGATGTTCCGTCCGGGCCCGTACTCGATGCGGAGCCCGCCCCCAACGGGGACGGAAGCGCCGGATCGAGCCCCTCACGGGGCCCACCACTGGCGGAGCGGCTCGGCTTCTGACGATCAGGCCAACGCTCCACGGTGCCACGCGAGAATGGCGGAATTGGCAGACGCGCCGGACTTAGGATCCGGTGAGGTGACTCGTGGGGGTTCAAGTCCCCCTTCTCGCATCCTTTCCTGACGCAGGCCGCCCGTCGCGGGCGACCCCATGATCCCCTCCTTGAATTCCGAGCCCGACATGTCCTATTCGGTAGAGCAACTCTCCCCCGTTCAGAAGCGTATCGATTTTTCCATCCCCGGCGCCGACGTCGCTGCCAAGGTAGAGGCCGCGTTCCGCGACGTGGCGCGCGCCGCCAAGATCCCGGGCTTCCGCCCTGGTAAGGTGCCTCGTCGGGTCCTCGAGGGCCGCTTCGGCAAGAAGATCCGCGCGGACGTTGCGCAGGACCTCGTCGAGCTCAATTTCCGCGAAGCCGCCCAGGGCATCAGCTTCCTCGGTCAGCCCGAGCTTCAGCGGGGCGAAATCGCGGACGGCCAGGACTTCACCTTCTCGGTCACCCTGCAGGTGCGCCCTGAGACCACGGTCACCGGCTACCAGGCGATGAAGGTCAACTTCCCTGTGCAGGCGGTGTCCGACGCCGAGGTGGAGGCCACCGTACAGGGTCGACTCAAGGCGCTCGCGCGCCTCGTGGAGGTCACTGAGGCCCGGCCCGTAGCCGCGGGCGACCTCGCGCTCTGCGAGATCGCCACCGTCGCTGGTGATGAGGTCCACGTCCTCGAGGCGGGTACGCTCGTCAACACCACCCGGGACCCGTACTACCCGGGCATCGAGGCGCTCGTGATCGGCGCCACCCAGGGTGAGGTTCGGACGGGCAACGTCACCATCGGCGACCAGAGCGGCGTCAAAGGCATGGGCGGGACGACCCATGACTTCCGGGTGACGGTGCTCGGCGTGCAGACCTACCAGACCCCCGATCTCACCGACGAAGTGGCTGCGGAGCTGGGTTTTGAGGGTGGCGTGGCGGGAATGCGCGGCGCTCTCCAGATGGAAGCCGAGACCCGCGCCAACGACGCGGCTCGGAACGCTGCCCGCGTCGAGCTGCTTCAGCGCCTGATCGAGCTCAACCCGCTCGAGGTTCCGCCTGCGATGGTCGAGAGCCACACCCAGCTCCTGATGGAAGAGCTACGGGTGCAGAACGCGTATCGCGGCCGCGATCCTCGGAGCGTCCGGTTCTCGGAGGCGCAGATCGCCGATCTCAAGCGGCGTGGGGAGTTTGCGGCGAAGGCGGCTGTGCTGCTTGAGGCCGTCGCCCGCGCGGAGGGCCTCGCGGTGACCGACGGCGATCTCGAGGCGAAGTACCAGGAGATCGCCGACATGCGCGGCCAGCGCGTCGAAGCGGTGCGGGGCTACTTCCTCAAAGAGAACGCGGTTGAGGAGCTCCGTGCGCGACTCCTCCAGGACCGTACCCTGGAGTGGCTGCTTGAGCAGGCAGAGCTTGTCACTCCCGACTCCGGTGCTCAAGAGGGGGCGGCGGTAGCGGCGACCTGAGCCGGAGAGCGGCTACCACCGCCTCCGTCCGCGGCACATCATCACATCTAGGAGTACGAATGCCTTTTTTGCCGACCGTCATCGAGCAGACCCACCGTGGCGAGCGCGCCTGGGACATCTACTCCATGCTGCTCAAGGACCGGATCGTGTTCCTGGGCACCGAGATCGACGATTTTGTCGCCAACACCGTCGTGGCACAACTGCTCTACCTGGAGTCGCAGGACCCCGACCGTGAGGTCTACGTCTACATCAACAGCCCGGGCGGCTCGGTCACGGCGGGAATGGCGATCTACGACACGATGCGCCACATCCGGCCCGAGGTGGTCACCATCTGTATGGGCCAGGCTGCGTCAATGGCAGCCGTGCTCCTCTCCGGGGGAACGAAGGGGAAACGCCGCATCCTGCCGCATGCGCGGGTGCTCATCCATCAGCCCTTGGGCGGCGCCCGCGGCCAGGCCACCGACATCGAGATCGCGGCGCGCGAGATCGGTCGGATCAAGCGGGAGCTCAACCAGATTCTCGCCGACAACACCGGGCAGACCTACGATCGTATCGCGACGGACATCGAACGCGACTACATCATGAACGCGGACGAGGCGATCAAGTACGGCATCGTGGACGAGCTCATCGTTCGGAGCGCGGCGGCCACCTGATCCGGCGATCGGCGTCACGTCTCGTCGCGAGCGGTGTGTGTCGGTCGGTGTCGTCGCCGTCCCGCTGAACTCGCGCTACGTTTGACCCTTAGCGTCCGGAGCCCTGTTGAACCGAAAGATCCGCGAGAAGGACCTCACCTGCTCGTTCTGCGGCAAGTCTCAAAAGGACGCGCGAAAGCTCATCGCCGGGCCATCGGTCTACATCTGCGATGAGTGCGTGGAGCTCTGTAACGACATCGTGACGGAGGAATACGAACGCGAGGACTATTACGCCTCGCGTGCGTTGATCCCCAAACCGGTCGAGATGAAACGTCACCTCGACGAGTACGTAGTCGGTCAGGAGCGGGCCAAGAAGCTGCTCGCGGTCGCGGTTCACAACCATTACAAGCGGATCGACACCCGAGCAAGCCGCGACGATGTGGAGCTTCAGAAGAGCAACATCCTCCTCATCGGGCCTACGGGCACCGGGAAGACGCTCCTCGCTCAGACCCTCGCGCGCTTCTTGAACGTGCCCTTCTCCATCTGTGACGCCACCTCGCTCACCGAAGCCGGCTACGTCGGGGAGGACGTCGAGAATATCGTCTTGTCCTTGTTTCAGGCCGCTGAGTACAACGTGGAGCGCGCGGTCAAGGGCATCATCTACATCGACGAGATCGACAAGGTCGCCCGGAAGGGAGAGAACCCGTCGATCACGCGCGATGTCAGCGGCGAGGGGGTGCAGCAGGCGCTCCTCAAGATCATCGAGGGGACCATCGCGAATGTGCCCCCGAAAGGTGGGCGGAAGCACCCCCAGCAGGAGTTCCTGCAGATCGATACCAGCAACGTGCTTTTTATCTGCGGTGGCGCCTTCGTGGGGCTCGACAAGATCGTCGAGCAACGTATCAACCGCTCTGGTGTGGGATTCGGCGCGGCGATCCAGCGCCGCCAGGAGCTGCGCACCGGCGAGCTGCTCCGCCTCGTCGAGACGGAGGACCTGCTCCGCTTCGGCATGATCCCCGAGTTTGTGGGCCGGCTCCCCGTCGTGGCGACCCTCGACGATCTCGATGAGTCTGCCCTCGTGGACATCCTGACCCGGCCACGTAACGCCATCACGAAGCAGTACCAGAAGCTGTTCGATCTTGAAAACGTCACGCTGAACTTCACGGACACCGCGCTGTCTGCCATCGCGCGCGAGGCAGTGCGCCGGAAGACGGGCGCCCGCGGTCTTCGCGCTATCATCGAAGAGATCATGCTCGACGTCATGTACGAGCTCCCCGAGAAGACCAAGGTGCGTGAGTGCGTCGTGACCGACGAAGTCGTCGCCCGCACCAAAGACCCGATCCTGGTGTACGAGAACTGAAGCTGATTGCCCTGGAGGCGAGATGTTCTTCCGCGAACGTCGGGTTGGCACACCGGGAGCGGCGCGACGCCTGCCGCTGCTGACCCTGCGTGACCTCGTGGTCCTGCCGCTCGCGCCGGTCTCGTTCATCGTGGGTCGAGAGCGCTCCCTGGCGTCGCTGACTGGCGCGATGAAGGGAGACAAAGAGATCTTCCTCGCCGCGCAGCGGCAGGCCAACACCGCCGACCCGAACCCCGACGACATCTTCCGGATCGGCACCATCGCCTCCGTCATTTCTACGGCCCCGTTGCCCGACAACACCCAGCGGGTGCTGGTCGAGGGGCGCCGCCGTGGCCGGATCGTCCAGTTTCTGGCGGGCGACGACTTCTACCGGGTCGAAGTGGAGGAGCTGAACGAGCCGGTGGTGCCGCCGGGCAGCCTTGACGTGCTCTCGCGCACCGTGCGGCAGGCATTCTCCGAGTATATCAAGATCAACAGGCCGAATCAGCTTGAGTCCGAGCTCGCTGCCAACGCTGTCGCCGACCCGGTGCGGCTGGCCTACGAGCTCGCCCGACAGCTCCCGAGCCTCAAGACCGCGGACCGCCAGACCATCCTGGAGTCCAACGACGCCGCCGAACGGCTGAACCACCTCCTCCGCCACCTCCAGACCGAGTCGGAGGGCGTCGGATCGGATCGAAAGGCGAAGGCCCGCAACCGGCGGCCTGAGGCGCCGACCCGTGAGCCCCCGACGGAGGCCGCGCGAGAAGGCGCCGAAAAAGACGAGTTTCGTTCGGAGCTCTCCGAGCTCGAGGCCCGGATTGAGGAGAAGGCCCTCCCGCCGGAGGTGAAGGAGCGTGCGGCCCGGGAGCTCCGGAAGCTGAAGCTGATGAGCCCGATGAGCGCCGAGGCGGTCGTCGTCAGGAATTATCTGGATTGGATTGCTTCTTTGCCCTGGCAGCACTCCACCGTGGATCAGATCGATCTCGCGGCCGCCCGCAAGGTGCTCGACGAGGATCACGCGGGTCTGGGCAAGGTGAAAGAGCGCATCTTGGAGTATCTCGCGGTGGTTCGGCTGGTCGGCAGCCTCGCCGGGCCGGTGCTGTGTCTGCTGGGTCCTCCGGGGGTCGGGAAGACCTCGCTGGCGCGGAGCATCGCGCGCGCGACTGGCCGGAACTTCGTGCGGGTCGCGCTTGGCGGGGTGCGAGACGAGGCCGAGATCCGGGGGCATCGTCGCACCTATATTGGAGCGTTGCCCGGCAAGATCATCCAGGGGTACAAGCGCGCCGGCTCCGCGAACCCGGTGTTCCTGCTCGACGAGATCGACAAGATGAGCTCCGACTTCCGGGGTGACCCGTCGGCGGCGCTCCTGGAGGTGCTCGATCCGGAGCAGAACTCAACCTTCAACGACCATTATATCGACCTTGACTACAATCTCTCGCTCACAATGTTCATCTGCACCGCGAACTCCCTCCAGGGGGTGCCGGCGCCGCTCCAGGACCGGCTTGAAGTGGTACGGATCCCCGGCTACACCGAGGCCGAGAAGCTCCGAATTGCCCGCAGGCACCTGGTGCCGCGGCAGACCCGGCTGCACGGCCTCGACGAGCGCCACCTGCGCATCTCCCGCGAGGCGATCCTACGGATGATCCACGGTTATACCCGGGAGGCGGGAGTCCGGCAGCTGGAGCGCGAGATCGCGACGGTGTGCCGGAAGGTCGCGCGCCGCGTGGTGGACAAGGGGGGCGAAGAGCAGACCCGCATCGATGCGGCGCGCCTCGAAAAGATGCTTGGAGTGCCTAAATATCGGCGGACGAGGATCGCGGCTGAGGACACCAACGGTTTCGTCAACGGCTTGGCGTGGACGCCGACAGGTGGGGTGGTGGTGCCTATCGAGGCGGTGGTGGTGGCGGGTTCAGGAAAAACCCAGCTCACCGGCCAGCTTGGCCAGGTGTTCAAGGAGAGCGCGGAGGCCGCGCTGACCTACATGCGGACCCGTGTCGATCGGCTTGGTCTTGAAAAAGACTTCTGGCAACGCCTCGATGTCCACGTACATGTCCCCGAGCTCTGGGGTGTAGACGGCCCGAGCGCGGGCATCACCCTGGCCACCGCGATCGTGAGCGCCGCCTGTCGTGTGCCGGTGCGCCGCGACGTGGCCATGACCGGAGAGATCAACCTTCGCGGCCAAGTTCGTCCGATCGGAGGCTTGAAGGAGAAGCTGCTCGCAGCCGTGGCGGCGGGAGTGACCCGAGTGCTGATCCCGCGCGACAACGAGGCCGAGCTCCGTGAGCTGCCGCGCGGTGTGCGCGATGTCCTTGAGATCATCCCGGTTGAACATATGGATCAGGTGCTGGCGCTCGCGTTGGTGACGGAGCCCGGTCGTCCGCGCCCCGACGAGATCCCTGTGCCGGCCGAGGCTTCGAGCGTGGGTGAGGTACCGTCGTAGATGCGTAGGACGGACGGTCTGGGGGCGTTCTGTCTGCCCGGGTGCGCGAAGCGCCACGCGCGATGGCATACGGATGTAGCTTCGCCGCCGAGGTCTTCGGGTGTCTGACGGTGAGCCTGGTCGGGTGGACCCGACCCTTCGGTTCTACGAAGAGGTGCTTGGCCTCTCCTTTCTCCACTACGGCTTGTGGGAGGGCGACCCGCTGAACCTCGAGGGGCTCTCGGCGGCGCAGCGGCGCTACGCTGACCGCTTGGTCTCGATGATCCCCGAGGGTACACGTAGCATTCTCGACGTGGGCTGCGGAACGGGCGGGAACGCGCGCCTCCTGACGGAGCGCGGCTTTGAGGTGGAGGGCCTCTCGCCCGACCCGTTCCAGGCCCGCCGCTTCCACGACCGCACCGGCGGGCTCCCCTTCCACCAGAGCCGCTTCGAGACCTTCGCCCCGCCTCGGGCCTACGACCTCGTGCTGATGAGCGAGTCCTGCCAGTACGTAAGGATTACCCGGCTTTTCGACGCTGTTCGGCGCGCGGCTCCCGGCGGTTGGCTGCTGGTCGCAGACTATTTTGTCTACACGTGTACGGACACGCCGCTGGGGCGGAGCGGGCACGAGCTGGCGATGTTCCGGCGCTTTGCCCAGAGTGACGGCTTCACCATCCACGCCGACATTGACATCACCGAGGCAGTGCTTCCCACCTTGACCCTGGCCCGACAATGGCTGGATCAACGCGCCCGCCCCGCGCTCGTTATCCTGGAGGATGGACTTCGATCGCGCCATCCCTGGCTCCTGGCGCTAGCGCGATGGTGGTTTCGTGACCGACTCCGCGCGATCGCCGAGCAGGACCAGCTTGTGGACGTCGACGCCTTTCGGGCTGCCAAAAGTTACCGTATCTTCCTCATCTCTGTTCCGGAGGGGCCGAGCCCCTCGCTGCCCGTCGTAGCCGGTCGTTGATCGCCACTCCGAGGCCGCGCTCGGGCGCCAGCGCGGTGGCGATCCGGTCGAAACGGCCGTCGTCGAGGCGCCGGAGCTGGTCGTAGAGCGCCGCCGCGTCCGCCTGCAGATCGGTTCCTCGCGGCATCACGGCTACCCTCAGCCCTGCAGCGCGTAAGGCCGCTACGGTCGAGCTCAGGTCCAGGGGTGAGCAGAGGATGAGCCGCGTCTGCGGTGCATAATGCGCCTTGAGCATGCCTGGAGCGGCCGCGAGGCTCTCGGTCAGCGGGCCCAGGAGCCGCTCCAACGTCTCCCGGTCAATGGCGCCGGGACGCGACAAAGCCGGTGTTTCTCCGGTGAGATCGACGATGGTACTCTCCAGCCCCACCGCGCACGGGCCGCCGTCCAGGACCGGAACTCCCGGGAGCTCCTCGGCGACGTGTTCGGCCCGGGTGGGGCTCACTCGACCAAACCGGTTGGCGCTCGGAGCGGCAAGTGGTCGTTGAAGCTTCTGAAGTACCAATCGGATCAGGGGATGCGCCGGCGAACGGACCGCGACGGTGTCTCGGCCCCCTGTCACCGCGTCGGGCACCGACGCGCGGCGCGGGAGGAGGAGCGTGAGCGGGCCGGGCCAGAGCTGTTCAATCAATCCGCGCGCTCGGCTATCCACGACCGCAACCTGCTCGGCGTCGTCGTAGACGTGTACGATCAGCGGGTGGCCATGAGGCCGGCCTTTGAGGGCGTAGATTCTGGAGATCGCCTCGGGCCGGTCGATCACGCCGCCCAGGCCGTACACCGTCTCGGTGGGCAATGCGACCACCTCGCCGCCTCCCAGGAGCCTGACGGCCTCTTCTACCGACACGGACCGTTCCACCGCCAGGACCTATCGCCTCGCCGCGTCGGGCGCCCGATCGAGCTCCCCGAGGGCCCATCTGGCGTGCTGGGAGAGCACCGGGTCGGAGCCCGCTTCGTACCTGAGCAAGACGGGAATAGCGGCCGGATCGCCGAGGTTGCCCAAGACCACCAGCGCGTTTCGCCGCAAGCGCCACGGAGCCGCGCGGCGGAGGGGTGTGCCTTCAAAACGTTGGATCAAGGCGTCATCGGAGCTGTCCAGCAGTGCGGGGAGGTCCAGCCATGCGTTCACCGGCGCAAAGTCAGGGTGCGCCGGGCGTCGGCCGAGGCGCACGTGCGGGCACGGGTCCTGACACGCGTCGCAGCCAAAGAGCCATCGACCCAGGAGAGGACGCAGCTCCTCAGGGATCTCCCCGGTGTTCTCGATAGTGAGGTAGGAGATGCACCGCCGCGCGTCCAGGCTGTGCGGGGCTGGGAAGGCCGACGTGGGGCAGCGCTCGATGCAGCGAGCGCAGGTGCCGCAGTGGTCGACGGTGATCGGCAGATCGGGAGGCAGCTCCTGGTCGACGAGGAGCACGCCAAGGAAGAAGTAGCTGGTTTGTCCTGGGAGGATCACCATGTTGTTCTTCCCGATGAAGCCGAGCCCGCTCTGCTCGGCCCACGCCCGCTCCAGCACCGGGCCGTTGTCCACGAAGGTTCGGCTCCTTAGGCCTGGCCAGTGCTCGCGCAGGCGACGTTGCAGGTTTCTCAACCGTTTTCCGACGGCGTTGTGGTAGTCCCGGCCCCAGGCGTAGCGAGACACCCGGCCCGTCAAGCCGCCGGGGTCAGGCGGCGCCTCGTGCCCATAGTCGACCGCCAGCACCACGACGCTCCGGCACGAGGGCAGTAGCTCGCGGGGGTCTCGGCGCGGGTCGAGGCCGGTGGCCATCCAGGACATTTCGCCGTGGAAGCCGAGCTCCAGCCAATCCGCGTAGGCCGCGATCCGTGGGGTGGGGCTCACGGCGGCGATACGCACCTCGGAGAAGCCCAGGCGCCTCGCCTCCCGTTCGAGGACCCGCCTCCGCTCGTCCATCTCCCCTCACCGCGACAATCAGGTTAATCTCCGCGGTCTTGAAAAGGAGCCCTTTTGGCACACGAGACCCTCGTCATCTGCGGCTCCGGTCCCGCTGGCCTCACCGCGGCCATCTACGCCGCCCGAGCCAACCTCAACCCCCTCGTGCTGGACGGCAACCTCTCGGGCGGCCAGCTGATGATCACCACCGATGTGGAGAACTATCCAGGTTTCCCAGAGGGTGTGCTCGGACCTGAGCTGATGGAGAAGTTCCGCGCGCAGGCCGAGCGCTTCGGCACCCGCTTTCAGTTGGATGAGGTCGTGAGCTGCGACCTGTCGCGCCGTCCGTTCACGCTCGAGCTTGCCAGCGGGGACCGCCTCACCTGTGATGCTCTGATCGTCGCGACGGGGGCTTCTGCGAAGTACCTCGGCCTCGAGAGCGAGACGCGGCTTCGGGGTTATGGCGTCAGCGCCTGCGCGACGTGCGACGGCTTCTTCTTCCGTGGTGTTCCGATCGCCGTGGTCGGCGGCGGCGACACTGCGATGGAGGAAGCCACCTTCCTCACCCGGTTCGCGAGCAAGGTGTACCTCCTGGTACGGCGGAACGTGCTCCGGGCCAGCAAGCTGATGCAGGAACGCGCGCTCGCCAACCCCAAGATCGAGGTGCTCTGGTACACCGAGGTGGACGAGGTGCTCGGTGAAAAGAAGGTCGAGGGTTTGCGAATTCGGGACTCCCGGACGGGAGAGCAGCGCGACCTCGACGTGAAGGGGCTCTTCCTGGCGATCGGCCACGATCCCAACACCGCGGCCTTCCGCCCCTGGCTCGACCACGACGAGGTCGGCTACCTCCAGACCACTCCGGGCCGCACGGTCTCGAAGATCCCTGGCGTGTTTGTCGCGGGGGACGCCTCGGATCCCTACTATCGTCAGGCGATCACGGCGGCGGGCACTGGCTGCGGCGCGGCGATTGAGTGTGAGCGTTGGTTGGAGTCTCTCGCCCACGCGTCCTCGTGAAGCCCGCGGAAGAGGCGATTCTACCTTTCTTATGCGGGCGACGCCCGCGCTGAGGTGGCCATGTTGTTGTTGATCACCCGTCTGTGGGCCCAAGAGCTCGCTTACGAAGAATACCAGCTTTCTAATGGGCTCAACGTGATTCTCCACGTCGATCGCTCTCTCCCGCTGGTCACTGTCGACATCTGGTACAAAGTGGGCTCCAAAGAGGAGGCGAAGGGTCGCTCCGGCTTCGCCCACATGTTTGAACACCTGATGTTCATGGGCACCACCCGCCTGCCGGGGAACGGTTTCGACGTCACGATGGAGGCCCACGGCGGCTGGAACAACGCGTGGACCATGGAGGACGCCACCAACTACTACGACGTGGGGCCGCCCAACCTCCTCCCGATGTTCTTGTGGATGGAGGCCGATCGGATGCAGCAGCTCGGTGAGGCCATGACCAAAGAGAAGGTCGACCTCCAGCGTGAGGTGGTCCGTAACGAGCGGCGGCAAAGCTACGAAGATTCGCCCTACGGCGTACTGTGGCTCGAGGTGCCTTCGATGCTGTACCCGGCCGACCACCCCTATGCGCACACGGTGATCGGCACCCACGAGGACCTGGAGAGCGCCACGCTGGAGGACGTAAAGGCGTTCTTCTCCACCTGGTACGTGCCGAACAACGCCTCCTTGGTGGTCGCGGGGGATTTCGACCCGGTCGCGGTGAGGCCCCTGATTGAACAGTACTTCGGCGGCATCAAAGCGGGGACGCTTCCCGAGCGTCCCGTCGTGGCGCCGGCGACCCAGGTGGTGAAAGCCTCGATCGAGCTCACCGATCAGGTGTCCGATCCCCAGGTGAGCTGGTTCTGGCACGCTCCACCGCGATTTGCCAAGGACGAAGCGGAGCTTGAGCTGCTTGCCTCCTTGCTCGGCGGCGGGGAGTCCAGTCGGCTCCAACGCGCGCTGGTGCTGTCGGGGCTGGCCCAGTCGGCCGATGTCTACCTCATGCCCACCCAGCTTGGCAGCCAGTTTGCCATCCAGGTCACGGTGATGGAGGGCGTAGCGGTGTCCGAGGTCGAGGAGGTTGTCGCGCGGGAGCTCCAGCTCGCGGCCACGACGCTCGCGAGCTCCGGGGAGATGGAGCGGCTGAAAAATCAGTTCGAGTATGAGTATTTCGTGGGCCTGGAGCCATTGCAGGCGCGGGCTTCGCTGCTCAACGAGTACCGCGCTTATGTCGGCACTCCCGGCTATCTCGCCCAAGACATCGCCCGGTTCCGGGCCGTGACCCCCGAAGGAATCCAGGCGGCTGCGGCGCGTTATCTACAACCCGGGCTCGCGGCCCGTATCCTCGTCACCCCAGAGTCCGGGAGCGCCCGATGAGCCCGATGTGGATCCTGCTCGGAGCCCTGTTCTTCGCCAACGCCGCCAGCAAGGCCAAGGCCCTACCGCCCGCGCCGCCTCCGCCACCGCCACCGGTCGTGGTCGAGGTCGATCCGCTTGCGACGCCGCCGGCGGTAGGCGAGTCGACGGCGTTTGTCGCGCCAGAGCCGAAGACCGCGATGTTGAGCAACGGCGCCAGCCTGTGGGTGATGGAGCTCCCCTCGTTGCCGCTGGTGACGATGGTCATTGAGGTTCCAGGCGGATCTTCACTCGACGCCCGTGGAAAGGAGGGCGCCGCGGCGCTCGCGGGTCGGCTCTTGCAACGGGGCGCGGGAGGCCGCGACGCGACGGCGTTTGCGGCTGAGGTCGAGCGGCTCGGCGCGCAGCTCGACATCTCCACCACCCGGCACAGCTCCAGCATCAGCGTCTCGGTCCACAAGGATCGTTTCCCCGAGGCCTTGGCGCTGGTCTCGGACATGGTGTTGGCGCCCACGTTTCGCTCGCCTGACCTCCGGCTCGAACGGAAGCTCGCGATCGCCGACATCAGCCAGGAGCTGGAAGATCCGGGCTCGATCGCCGCGCGCCTCGGCTATTCCTTGTACTTTGGGGCGGGCACCGCCTGGGGCCGTCCGGTGGATGGCACCGCTAAAACGGTAGCTTCGATCCGCAAGAGTGACGTGGTCGGCTACCATGCCAAGGTGTGGAGCGGAGGCAGCGCGCGGATCACCCTGGCAGGGGACATCACGCTCGCCGATGCGACGAAGGCGCTCGAGGGTCGGCTCGGGCAAGGCTGGCCCAAGGGCACCCCGGCGCCTACCGTGGTCCCCACCCCCAACGTCGGGGGAGACCCGCCCATCTACATCGTGGACCGTCCAGGAAGCGCACAAACTGCCTTTCTCCTTCTCTTTCCAGGGCCGGCCCTGGGTGCCGCCGAGGAGGCCCCCGCTACGCTGGGCACCATCGCCCTGGGCGGCACCTTCACGTCGAGGCTCAACGCGCTCCTCCGCGAAAAGCGTGGGTATACCTATGGCGTTCGGGCGCGGGTCAACACCTTCCCGGGCGTCGGCGTGCTCTCGATCTCCACGCGGATCCGTACGGACGTGACCGCGGCGGCGATGACCGATCTCGTAGCGGAGCTGAGCAGCATTCGTAACGGGGTGAGCCCGGAGGAGATGCTGAAGGCACGGAGCGCGTGGAGCACCGACCTCGTCGAGACGATGGCCTCGCGTGAAGGCGTCGCCTGGATGTTCGCGCCTTACCACCTGGTGGGTCTCGGCCCGACCACGGTCAAGGCCGACCAGGCGGAACTCGCGTCGGCGTCGGCCGACAGCGTGAAGGCGGCGATGGCCGGCTACGACCCCTCGAAGGCCGTAATCGTGCTCGTGGGGGATTGGGCCAAGATCAAGGAGCCGCTGACGAACGCGGGCTTCACCCGCACCCAGCTCATGCCGGCGCTCTGAGGGCTCGGTTGTCGCGGATCTGGGGTCAGGCGCCGAACAGGCGTTCGAGCACCAGGCCGTCGTAGCCCCGCTCCACCGGTACACCCGCCTCGGCCACGTGACGTAGGGCATCCTCGGAATCCAGCCCAGGGTAGAGGTGGGTGAGCACCACCCTCCGCGGGCGCGCCGCCTTGACCACCTCGAGTACATCATTGGGACAGAGGTGGGAGTACCACGGGTCCGGCTCGGCGGTGGCACACTCGGTCACCAACACATCGCAGCCAGCCGCGAGTAGCGCCAGGTTTTCGTTCGGGCCTGTGTCTCCCGAGAAGGTCACGGAGTAGCCGTCCGGCCCGGTAAAACGCAGGTGTAAAGCGCCGGCAGCATGGCGGGCGGGTAGGGTGTCGAGACGGACACCACCCGGCAGCGCCGCCTGACCGGGTCCCGTCAAGGGGAGCTCGACCACCGACGCCCGGAATTTGTCGGTGCGGATCCAGGCGCCGTACACCGCCTCAAGATCTTCGAGAAACCCGGTAAATCCTGATCCCGCCCAGATCGGATAGCTGCCCCGACGCGGCTCGTCCGGGCCGACGCGCATCGCAAAGAGGAGGGGTACCAGATCGCCACAGTGGTCCACGTGGCGGTGACTGTACACTCCCGCGTCCAACTTCCGGCCATCGATGCCCAGCCTGGCGAGCCGCTGCATGGTCCCCGACCCACCGTCGACCAGCACCTGGGCTCCCTGACTGCTCACCAGGAAACCGGCCGGGCCTCGCTGTGGGTCTGGGACGAGCGTGCCGGAACCCAAGACAGTAAAACGCATCCGCGCTTCAGTAGGCCGTGAGGAAGAGGCCGGCCGCTCCCGCAGCGAGGAGGAGGCCGAACACTACGGCGATCACCGCGATGAGGAGGTACGTGCCTATACCAGGACCTGAGCTCCCCTCCCACTCGGGCGGTGTCGGCGTAGCTGGCGGTTCTGCCGCGGCGGCGGGTCTGGCGTCCGGAGGCGAGCCGACGGGCCTCGAGTCCACCGGCCGCGATGGCGCCTCGGGTTTGATCTTCGTAGCTTCTGCCGGTGCTTTGGGCGGGACGGCAGGTGGAGGCGCCGCTTCGGGGGCGCTTCCCAGCCCGCCGCGTAGCCCGCCGGCCCGGAGCGCATGGGCAAAATCCGCAAACTCGGCGATGTCCCGGCAGAGCTCGATGTCGGACAGGAGCCACTTCTCGAATTCGGGCTCTTCACCTTGCGCCGCCATCCGCCCGGCCTCGTACAGCGGGAGGGGCGCGCAATCGAGGTTGAGGTTGTCTGGGATCACGGCGAACGGTACCTGGGTCGTGTCTCGGAGCCAACGTTTGAGCGTGTGTCGGGCAGTAAGGATAGAAAGTGGCATGCCACCTTGTTTTTCTGCCTCAGTGCTGATCTCGTCCAGGTTCGAGCCCGGCCCGTAGGTGAGGTCGAGCAAACGGACCGTCGCGGCCGGGAGCGCCGTGCGGGCCTGGGCGAGGAGCTCGCCCGGGCGACGCCCTCCGGTGAACTTGCTGGCGGTGTCGGCGCCCTGCGGGAGTCGAGGGTTTGCCACGTACTCCTCGGCGATCTGGCGATGGGCCCATGGCAGGAGCTCGGCGGCCGTGGGGACCTCGACGATACCCTTCTCAAAACGCTCACAGGCGCGACGCACCATTGGCCGGCCCTGGGCGTCGCCAACGCGGGCCAGAGCGATGGAGTAGTACCAATCGGTGAAACGTTGCGCCATCGCCCCGCCGGCCTCGGCGTTGCCCGCCCGCCACTGCCGATACAGCTCCTCCGGCGAATGTTCTCGATAATCAGCCATAGCCCCCTCGATCACGCGTATCGGCCTTCGTTACGCGTTGTCAGCGCGCGCCGGTCGTGACGCAGCATAGGGGCCCGGGTGAACCGGGGCAAGGGCCGGGCGGCGATTGGTGTGTACAAGTCCCAAAAGTCCGCGGTCCGGGGCCGCGGCGCCGTTCGACGGGGTGGTGCTCCGCCGCGGCCGTCTCAGGGGCGCCGTGGGCGGACCCGCACGGTGGACAGCACCCGCTCGTTCTCGAGCCACGTGTGTCGGGCCTCAATCAGAAAGCGGTCATCCTCCGCCGGCAAGAAGGAGCGCACCTCGTCCGCACCGTCCGGCGCGGGCCAGACCTCCACCTCGGTGAAGTCGATGTAGCGACGCAGGCTCGGATCCAGGGCTTTGTATATCGCCTCTTTCACTGAGAACCGCACGAGCGTGTCGCACCACGCGCGGTCCTCCGGCAAGGCGCTGGCGACGGCCAGCTCGGCGGGACGCAGGACCCTCGCGGCGATTCCCGGCCGTGGCCGCCCGACTTCTTCGATATCTACGCCCACGGCATCCGCGCCCCGCGCGACCAGCGCGACCGCGAGGTCTTGCTTGTGGCTGACCGACATCATCACGCCCGGCGGTCCGACCGGGGCGCCGCGGCCGTCGGGGAGGATGGGTGGACGACGGACGCCCAGCTCGGAGAGCGCGAGGCTGAGCGCGAGGCGGCCCCCCACAAACTGACCCTGGCGAAACCCCCGTTGCTCCATGGCAAAAAGGCGCTCCTCCGGCGGAAGGCGCTCCAGGACCTCCGGGGGAACCGGCTCTGGGCCCGGGACCAGATGAACCCCCGCGACGATGCCGATCGGCAGCGCCGCGACAAAGGCCGGCTGGTAGTAGGCGACGGGGGAGAGGCGGATCACGGTCCGGGGCTCTATCCGGCATCTACGCGACCCGCCCGTGCTGCGGTCCCGCGAGCGGGGTCCATGATAGCCCCTGCCGATGATCGGATGGTTAGCCGCCTGCGTGGAGCCCGAGCCGACCGCGGTGCTCGCCTGGCAGTCCGGCGCGGGTGGCTACGTGATCGAGGCCCGTGAGCTGCCTGAGCTTCACGACGTTCGCCACATGAAAGGTGAGGTTGGAAGCATCGAGTATGGCGGCTACGTCGATGTGGATGCTGGCTGGACAGGGGGGCGCGAGCTGGACATCCGGATCGTGGTGGAAGATGGCGTCGCGGTGCCGCTCGACCCGAGCGGCGTGGTTTTATATTCCTTCTACGCCCATCTTGTGGACACGGTCGCTTGGGCCGAGCTCCAGGGCTTTGAGGCGGAAGCGCTGGTGCCGGTGCAGATCGCGGTCAACCCCGCGGTGGACGTGTTGATCGAGCTGACCCCGGCGGACAACCTGGCGTATGGGACCGGGTACCACACCTTCGTGATCCTGCCCGACGGTGGCGAGCGGGATGTGCCGTTGGCGGCCAATCTCGGCGTCGTGGCGCATGAGTTCGGCCACGCCCTCTTCCACGCCCTGCTATCGGGGGGGCCGCAACAGCCGCCCCTGGTGGACGATCTGAGCCTGGTGTCTGCGCGTTGGTTGAGCTCGCTCCACGAAGCATTTGCCGACACCCTCGGCGCGCTGATCACCGACGATCCCGCTTTCATCCAGCAGTCCATCCCGATTGACAGCCGGGATCTGAACGGGCGCTCTCCGATGACCTCGGCGCTCGTGCCCGAGGCAGGGAACTCCCCGCTCGATCTCTACGACCCCTACCCGCTGGGTACGGTGTTTGCAGGCGTGTTCTGGGAGTTTCGACTCGCTACGGATGACCCGGCACGAACGGCGCTCCTCCTCCGCGACACGGTCGAACGCTGGTCCCCGACGGTGGATGAGCTTGATGGGGGATTTTTCCTCGAGGCGGCGGCGGCGGCGGCCGGCGAGGAGCTGCCGCAGCTCTGCTCCGCGATCACGTGGCGCTTTCCGGAAGCCGATTGGCCGGGCCCCTGCCGTGCCCTCGATGCTTCACCATGAGCCCCTGGGCGGCGCTGCTCCTGGGCGAGCTCCTCTCGCCGCAGGGAGCCGGATGGTATCAAACCCAGCTTTCAGGTTCGGTATCTTCGGGCGTGCGCGGAGAGCACCTCGAGCTGGGTGGCGAGCTCCTGGTGAGCGGGGACCGAGACCGGAGTCGGCTCCTGTCCACCGGGCAGCTCCACCTGCGCCTCGCCGCCTTACCCGGCGTCCATTTTGACGCTGAACCCTGGAGTTTGGGACTGGGTCTCGGCCCGAGCCTGGGCCTGCGGTTGGTGCGCTGGCGGGAGCCGGTTGAGCTCCTGGCACCGATATGGGAGCCCGGGCTCCGGGTCGCGGCGACGCTGTTGTGCGGTACGGGGCCCTGGGCGTTCGAGCTGCGTACCGGAGCGGGTTTTCGTGCGGGAGGTGGGGATGTGGACCTGGGGCTGGGGGTTCATAGACGATGGTGAGCATGTGGCTCGCCGGGCTGCTCGGCTGCACCCATCTCGCGGTGTTGGACGGCGCGGTCCCCCTCGCACCCGGAGCACGGATGGTCACCACTGAGCTGCAAGTGACGCGGACACCGTCGCCGATCGGCGCGGTCCTGCCGATGCCATTGCCGCGGGTGGGCGTTGGAATTCGCCGTGGGCTCCAACCAGGTCGAGACTTCGGCGTCCACCTCTCCGCCGCGGGCGCCGCGGTGGATCTCCGTCAGCGGCTCGGCCAGCTCGGCCCCGTCGATCTCGCGGTCGCCCCTACCGCGGGGCTGTTCCTGCTGCCAGGCGTGATCTTCAACTATGCTGCCTTTGACCTTACACTTCCGCTCCGGGCGGAGGTGCCTCTCGGGGAGGCCTGGTCGCTCGCGGGCGGTCCGGCGGTGAGCGGCCGACAGACGGGCTATTCCTTGCTGGCCGGGGAGCTCACGAGCGCAAAAGTAAGCTTTGACGCCTATGTTGGGGGCTCTGTCCGCGTCGCTTGGGTGCATGGGCGCGTCACGCTCGGCCTCGGCGCGGCGTGGTTTCAGGATGTGGTTCGTACAACGGGTCCTTATGGCGGCCTTTCCTTCGGCCTCGGTCTCACTCGACCTGCGGGCGCCGGGAGCGCGACCGCTCGGTCGGCAGCGGAATTCACGAAAGGGCCGGGGGCACGCTCGGTAGAAGACGGGTTATAGGCCGCTGTGGAAGGTCCTGCCGCGGCCGGGGTAGGAACGAGGTAGAGCATGAAGGCGGGGGCGAGCTCGATGATGTGGATATTCGGGGTCTTCTGGGCGGGAGCGGCGAGCGCCGCTGACGTCGGCGCGGCGGAGCACATCCGGCTCTCGGGGGACATGGACCAGCTCGCCAGCCGCCAGCTCTGGAACGGCGTCGAGCGTAAATTCCTCGAGCTCGAGAAGCTGGGGGTAGACCTCACCTATCAGGACCTCCTGAACGGGGCCTATGCGGCGAGGGGGCTCGGCAACATGTCGTCGGCTTACGACCGCCTGCGGGTGGCGGCTACGCTGGACGGTACCCGGGAGGTCATCGACTGGTTGTCCTCGATCGACACGAACTACGGCCCGGTCGAGCTGGTCTGCACGCCGCCGCGGGACGCGGCCCTCTCCTCCGCCGAGACGCCCTTTGACCCCGACCAGCGCCTCGCGGTGGAGTACGCTTCGGCGACGGTGCGGAAGGAGGGCACGTTCAAGGGTCTGCTCCCTCGAGGAGAGTACACCTTCTCCGGGCACACCTTCCGGGTCGAGCCCGGTATCGCCACCCGTATCGACGCGAGCCCGCGCCTCAAGAAGACCACGGGTATCGTCATCAGTAGCCAGCCCGTCGTCCCGGACGGTGCCACCCCCACTCCTTAGGACTGTCGTGGCCTACAAGGTTCAGATCATCACTTCGCTCTGCTGTGGCACCTCCAACTGTGTCGAGGAGGCTCCCGAAGCCTTCGAGATGGACGAGGACCGTGGCCTGGCGCTGGTTCGTTCGCCCCAAGCGTCCGACGGAGATCTCCTCCGTGGCGCAGAAGCCTGTCCGATGCAGGCAATCCAACTCACCGATCCTACTGGCCGGAGGGTATACCCGTGACCCTGATTGCTGCTCTTCTCCTTTCTCAAAGCGCGTTCGCAGTGACCTACAAGTGGTGGGGCTTCGGCCCTACGCTTGGATCCACGATCCTGCCAACCCGCTATCCCACCACCTTCCCGACCGCCGCGCGGGTTGAGCTCCCGGCGAAAGATGGCGGCACCGAAAAGGTCGATGAACTCGACAAGGTCGGCGGTGACCTCAACATAGGCGCCCGTATCAACATGTACCCCAGCGCTTACGGCCGGATCGCGGCGCGCACGGACATGGGCTTCGGTACGTCCGGCTTCTTCCGCTGGCAATTCACCGGTGGTTACGACGCGGTCCTCCTGAAGGACAGCGGGCTCCAGGTGCTGCTGGGTGGCTCGATCGGCGTCGGCCGCGAGCGCTTCAACGACCGGAACGACGTCGCGGGCCTGGTGGCGGACGACAGTCTGAAGGTCACCTACTTCCCCCTCCGGGTGGACATCAGCGCGCTGCTGCGCGACAAGACCCGGGCTTACGAGCTCGGGTTTTTCTCTCAGTTCCACGTCATCGGCGCCCAGGACTACTGCGCCGCCGAGAACTGCACGCCGGGCACCGAAGGAGACGGCTTCCTCGACTCGGTGGCCTTCTTCTACTGGGACATCCTTGGCATCAACGCAACCGTGTGGTTCGGTGATTTCAAGAACGACAACGCCAACAAGGACAAAGACGAGGACGGGGACGGCAAGAAGGGCGATAAGAAGAGCAAGAAGAACAAGAAGGGCAGCTGAGCGTCCGGGCAACCGAGCCAGACACGCCGCACCAGCCCTCCGCCCGCGTCCCGGGCGCCGCCGCCCGCCGCTGGCGGGCGGCCGGCCCCCTTCGCGCTCGGCCGCGGCTTCCCTCCGGGCCCACCGCCCTACGGTCGGCGGGCCGCTCCGGGGCGGCCTCGGTCCGCTCCCCTTCGCCAGAGGCTCGGGGCTCGGACCGGCGCCTGCGGCGCCGCGCTTCGGGCGCCTGGCGCGCCTTCGGCCCCCGGCGGCCTCGCACGGGTGTGGACGGTGTCCCGGCTGAGCTCGCCCCGGGGCTACTCCGGCCGGACTTGTCGCGTTCGGCTCCTCGGCGTAGCGACGTACGCCTCCACCGCCTCTCTTGTGCGAGACCGACCTCGCTACGTCCCGAGTGGGGCTCGGCTCGGGCCAGCGGCTCACTGCTCGCGCGATGGTACGGCGCTATGGTTCAACCTGCGGAAAGCCTGGTGTGGTCCGCTCCCTCTCGGTCGTCGCCGCTGCCGGGCGCCTCGCCCTCGGCGTCCTTGACCCTGAGCGCCCCCACGCTACGCACCGTGAGGCCGAGCGTACGCTCCCAGCTCTGACCCAGCGCGGCCAGCCCTTCACCCGAGCCGGGGAGCAGCACCAGCTCGTCCACTCCGGCGGCCCTCACGAGCTGGGCTAGCGCCCAGAGCTCGTCGCGGGCACGCACCATCGCGCCCAGACTGACGCGAAACTGACGTTGAGGTAGGGCTCTCCGGGACGTCAAACGCCGGACCCGTGCGAGGGTCGCTCGCCCCGCCGGCCACTGCAGCGCGAGATCGAAGACCCCCGCCGCCTCGAGGGTCTCGGCGTCCACCTGCGTGAGCTGGTTTGATAAAAGCCAGGTTCCCGACTCCAAACCCGGAGCCAGCCTCGACACATCCACCCACGGCGCGCCCTCCCACGGCGTGCGTCGCGCCTGGGGCGCCCGAAGCCCTTGCCCGCCGCGCGCCCACACCGCATGCCACGCGCCCCCACAGCGGGTCCGGAAACCGCAGCCCCGGCAGGGCGGCCCGTGCGCCTTGTTGCCGTCGTTCTGGAGGTTGATCGGCCGTATACCCGGTGCTCGCGCCTCTTCCGCTTCGACACAACGGTCCATGTGCTGCTCCCAACCTATACAAAGCGGGAGCCCGCAGTAGGGATTGAGTAGCTTGATACCTGCGGCTTCGGCGATCCTATGTCCCTCGCGAATCTGTGGCGCCAGTTGGTCGTACGCGGGCAGGAGTTCACCGTCCGCAGCGCGTCCGTGCGGCTGCACCGCGCTCACGGAGATCGACCTGACCTCGGGTAGCTCCGCCGCCACAAAACGGAGGTAGTCCACCCAGCCGTCTTGCGAGCGGCTCGTGAGCACCGGGTTGAGGGTGACAGGCACACCGACCGCCGCCAGCGCCCGAATCCCGCTGATACATTTCGGAAAAGCTCCATGTAGACCTGCAAGCTCATCATGTATCGCCGAGTCGTGAGACAGAAGTGATACAAAGGCGGAGGTCAGGCCGGCCTGGGCCAGGGCGCGTGCGTAGTCGGGGGTGATGAGCACCGCATTGGTTTGGAGCTCCACAAAGGGCAGTCCGGCGGCGCGGGCTTTACGGATGGTGGCCACCAGTCGGCGTCGCAGGAGGGTGGGCTCGCCTCCCGACAGGGTCAAGGTTTGCTCCCCTTGCGCCACGGTAGCGTAGATTGCGGCGTCTACCTCAATTTCTGGGGTTGGCGCGCTCGGGTACGACTCTGCCGGGACGTTACAGAAGGGGCATCGCTCGTTACACACCATCGTCAGGCGGACGAGGCCCTTGGAGCGATGTGAAGGTTCAAGCTCGGGGTTCAGCCGAGCCCCATCATCCGCTCCAGCGGGGCGAGCGCGGCCAGGCGTAGGGGCTCCGACATCTCCAGCCGCGGCTTCAGATCTCGCAGGGCGAGGTACATCTTCTCCAGGGTGTTCCTACGCATATGCGGGCACTCGTTACACGCGCAGTTCTCGTCGGTGCCGGGCAGGGGCAGCAGCTCCTTGGTGGGCGCAGCCTTCTTCATCTGGTGCAGGATACCGGGCTCGGTCGCGACGATAAATGTCGATGCGGAATCTGTTTTGACGAACTCCAGGAGGGCAGACGTCGAGCCGACGAAGTGGGCCTGCTCAAGGAGCGTCGGCTCGCACTCGGGGTGCGCGATGACCTTGGCGGCAGGATGCCGGCTCAAGAGCTCGATCAGCTTCCGCTCCGAAAATGTCTCATGAACGATGCAGGTGCCCGGCCAGAGCGCCATCTGCCGCCCGGTGCGTTTGTTGAGCCAGGCGCCAAGGTTCCGATCAGGTGCAAAAAGTATGGGTTGATCATCGGGAAACGAACGGATCACCCGCTCCGCGTTCGACGAGGTGCAGATCACGTCGGACAGCGCCTTGACCTCGGCAGAGCAGTTGATGTAGCTCACGACCTTGTGATCCGGTAGTTTCGCCTTCATCTTTGCGAGCGCTGGTGCCGGGCACGCATCTGCGAGGGAGCAGCCGGCGGCGAGGTCGGGGATGATCACGATCCGGTCGGGGTTGAGGATCTTGGCGGTCTCGGCCATGAAATGGACGCCGCAGAACAGGATGACATCCGCGGTGGTCTTCTGCGCGGCGCGGGCGAGCTGAAGGGAGTCGCCGATGAAGTCGGCGATGTCCTGGATGTCGGGATCCTGGTAATAATGGGCCAGGATGACCGCGTTTCTTTCCTTTCGTAGCGCGTCGATGGCGCCGAGGAGGTCGTGGGGCAACTTTTCCATCCGACAATGGTATCCGACGCGCCGGTGACCGGGCCGCAGAATTGTACCGGTCGGGGGATAGCCTGTGGGTGCCGCAGCTCAGAATACGGCTTCGGCCGACCGGTTGGAGCCGTGTCCGTCGCCGCGATAGTCCGGCGCCGGAGTCGCGCGTGGTCTTCCTCATCCCGGTCTGGAACGACGTGTTGACGCTGCCCGAAGTGGTACGGGGCGCCCTGGTTTTTGGGCCGGTCTGGGTGGTGGACGACGGCAGCACCGACGGCAGCGGTGCAGCGGCTGCGGCAGCGGGCGCCCGGCTGCTGACCCGGCCGCACCTCGGAAAGGGTGCGGCGCTCCGGCACGGGCTCTCGACGCTCGGCGCGCTGGGCGAAACGCACGCGCTGACCCTCGACGCCGACGGGCAGCATCTCACCTCCGACATCCCCCGGTTTATCGAGGCGTCTCGACGGCATCCGACCAGCCTCGTGCTGGGAGTCCGGCCGACCGGCCTCGGCCCGATACGCAGTCGGTTGGGCCGCCGGGTCTCCAACACCCTGGTCGCTCACCATACCGGCCGCGTCGTGGCTGACAGCCAGTGTGGGATGCGGGTCTACCCGTTGGAACACCAGGACCGGTGGATGAGCCCGTCGAACGGCTACGAGTTCGAGTTGGACATTTTGCTCCGCTACGCCGCCTCCGGCCGCGAACGCTGGACCGAGGTGCCTTGTGGGGTGCGCTACCCGGGGCCGGCGCGGCTCGGATGGCGGGCGGCGGCGGCGATCCTGAAACGAGGCTTGTGGCCGGGCTGAATTCCGGCCGATGTGGGTTTCGACGCGGAGAGGCTGTGCGGCCGGCATCTGGCTTTCCACAGGCGGAACCATAGCGCCGCGCGAACCGGGGAGCGGAGAGACCGGTCGCAGTAGCCCCGAGGCGGGCGAGGCCCTCGCCGGCGCTCGCCTGGCCGCATAGACCCGCCTATGGCATCTGAACCTCACATCGTCGATTGGCTCAACCACAACCTCGACGGCTGGAGCGCGGCGATGGGCCTCCGTTATCTCTCGGCCTCGGCCGACGAGGTGGTGGCGGAGATCATCGTCGGGCCCGTCCATCTTCAGGCTTACGGCATCGTACATGGCGGGGTCCACGCGGGGGTCGTGGAGAGCGTCACGTCGGTTGGCGCTGCGATCTTCGCGATGCAGGAGGGGCAGCGCGTGGTCGGGCTCGACAACCACACGTCCTTCCTACGGACGGTGCGTGAAGGGCGGCTGGTCGCGACGGCCCGGCCGCTGACCCGAGGCCGCCGCACGCAGGTTTGGAGCGCCGAGATCGTTGACGCTGTTGGGAGGTTGGTGGCCCAGGGTCAGGTGCGTCACCTCGTGATGGAGGGCGAGGTCGCTGCCGGGCGCCCAGAAGGTGCCGATGTGGGTGCCCTTCTGCGGGAGGCCGACGCGCCGGAGCTGGTGCGCCTGTTGGGTGACCTGCCCAACGAACGCCTTCGCGGGCTCGTCGCGGCCGCAACCAGCGCGGCGATCGCCGGCGAGGTGGATCGTTCAGGTCGCGCTTTACGTTTCCTGGCCGCCCTCCTGCCTCGCCTCGCCATCGCGCTCCGCGGCGCGCTCCACGGACCCGGCAGCGGCGCCCGCCAGGAGGCGCTCCGTGAGGTCGCCGCGCTTTCGCGGGAGAGCCTCGGGGTTGTCGCCGTCCACCTGCTCAAGTCCGACCCCGACCCGAGCCTCCGCGCCCTCGCCGATGAGCTGCTCACCCGTGTTGATCCGGCCCTGGCCCCCGGTTTTCACGCCGCGCGGGCGGTGCGGCAGCTTCGTGACAGTGCCGACGCCAACGAGCGGGAGCGGCTCCTGGTTCAATTAGCACGGGTGGATGTCGAGGCCGCGACGGTGGAAGCCCGGCGCCTCGTGGACACCGATCCCGATGCGTCCGTACGACGGGCCGCGCTCCGTTGGATTGGGCGCGGGGCCGAGGCCGAGGCGCTGGCAGAGCGGCGCCTGCGAGAGGATGATGCCCCTTCGGTGCGGGAGGCCGCGTTGAGCTGTCTCGCGGAGCTGGGCCGGAAGGACCGAGTGAGCCTCGCGCTCACCGACCCGCACACCCGGGTGCGCCTCCGCGCGGGCGCGCTCCTCGCCGAAACCCCGGCGGTGCAGGCGGTGTTTGATCCGTACGAGCCGGGAAGGGCTCGGGCGGCTGCGTTGCGCGCGGCGATCAACGGCCCGGACGCACCGCTCCTGATGAGCTTTCTTTCGGATCTTTTACGGGATCCTGAGGTGGCGGTGGCGGCGATCGAGCTCGCGGCCGCCCGTCCCGGTGAGGGGAGCCTCGCAGCCGTCGAGCCGGACTCCGAGGCGGCAGCCGTGGCGCTCGCTGCGGCCTTCACCGCCCGGCGCGGGGCAGAAGCCGAGACCGGCCTACTGCGGCTCCTGGAGAGCCCGTGGGAGGCGGCTCGGCTGGGCGCTATCGAGGGCCTCGGTGTGTCGGGTGGTGCCGCCGCCGAGTCAGCGCTGGTGGGGCTGAGCCGCGGGCGTGAGCGGACCCTCGCCGCGGCCGCGACCAAGGCGCTCGCGCGCTTGCGACAGCGCTGACCCCGGCGAGTCCCCCGTGACCCCGGCGGGAATGCGGTTGCATTCCCGTGTGGGGGGGCCGCGGGCCCGAGCGCCTCTATTTGCTGCGGCTGTACATCCCTTCGATCAAGTCCGCGTACTTCGTGGAGACCACCTTCCGCTTGACCTTGAGGCTCGCGGTGAGCTCGCCGCCTTCCACCGTCATCGGGCCGGGCAGCACTTCGAAGTACTTGACGCTCTCGAAGCTCGCGAGGGTGGCGTTCACGTCGTTGACATGCGCCTGGAGCACTTCCCGCACCCGTGCATGACCAGGTTCAGCAGGGATACCCTCCCGTTTGGCCCACTCACCGAAGTTCTCGGGGTCGAGGGAGTAGAGCGCGACCACAAAGTTGCGGTTGTCGCCGATGACCACCGCCTCTTGCACGAACCCGACCGCCTTGAGCCGCGCCTCGATCTTGATCGGCGCGATGTACTTGCCGCCGCTCGTCTTGAGCAGCTCCTTCTTGCGGCCGGTGATGCTGAGGAACCCCTCGGCGTCGAGCGAGCCGAGGTCGCCGGTGTGGAACCAGCCGTCCGCGTCGAAGGCCTCACTGGTGGCGTCCGGGCGGTTGAGGTATCCCGAGGTGATGTTCGGGCCCTTGGCCAGGATCTCGCCGTCTTCGGCGATACGAATCTCCACCCCTTTGAACGGCTGTCCCACGGTGCCGATCCGCATGTTCTGCGGCCGGTTTCCGGTGAGGCCAGGGCAGGTCTCGGTGAGGCCGTACGCCTCGATCAGCGTAAGGCCAAGCGCCAGGAAGAACTCGTGTACGTCCGAGCGGAGGGGCGCCGAGCCGGAGAGCAGGATCTTCACCCGGTCCATGCCGAGGCGCGCGCGCAGCTTGGAGAACACCAGCTTGTCCGCGATCCCGCGCTGGAGATCGAGGAAGAAGGGTATCGGTTTGCCGGTGGTGACATAAGGCACCGTCGCCCTGCCGACGCCCATCGCCCAGTGGAAGATCTTCTGCCGGATCGGCGGCGCCGCGGCCACACCCGCCTCGATCTTGCCCTTCATCTTCTCGTAGACTCGAGGTGCGCCCGGGAAGAACCCAGGGCGTGAGCCCGCGAGATCCGCGGCGAGGGTGGGTACCGACGAGAGGATGAGGGGGCAGTGGTAGTAGGGTCCGGAGAGCTCGATGAGCCGCCCGAAGGAGTGGGCGAGCGGCAGGAACAAGAACAGGCCGCCCTCGCGCACTTCGGGTCCGAACAGGCCGAAGTCCTCGATGTTCTCCAGGAGGGAGAGCATGTTGTGGTGGGTCTGGATGACCGCCTTCGGGGGGCCGGTGGTGCCGGACGTATAGGTAAACGTGGCGATGTCCGTACGTTGTACCTTGGAGATGCGGCGCTGCATCTCGCCACGCAGGCTCTCCAGCTTGTCGCGGCCGCGCGCTTCGGCCGTCGCGAGGCTCTCCCAGTCGTCAGCCGGGGCGAGATCACCAGGATCCACCACGATGACCTTGCCCTTGAGCGGGATCTTGTCCGCCGGGTAGTCGATGTCGAAGAACTTGAAGCCATCGCGGATCGCGCGGACCTTGTTGAGCTGCGTCGCGTTTTCGGCGACGACCAGGTTCACACCGGGATCCGCGTGCATGAAGCCCACTTCTTCGGGCAGCAGGCTCGCGTAGACCGGGACGGTCTGAAGGCCCACCGACATCGCGGCGAAGTCGAGGATCACCCAGTCCATCGACGTGTTGCCGATGATGCTGACCCGGGCGCCATCCGCGAGCTCAGCGGCGCTCAGGAGGCCAGCGGCGATCGCGTCCATTCGTGGCAGGACGTCCTTCCACGGGACGTCGACCCAGGTGTCACCCTTCTTGTAACGGAAGGCAGAAGCTGAAAGATCGCGGTTGGCGCGATCAAGGACCATAGCGGGAATGTGAGGGGAAGGTTCCATGGCGGGGATGCTACCTCACCGGGGCGACTCGCGTAAGGGTTCGGACACGGAATTATCCGCAGTTTGGCTCCGCTCCGCTCCGCTCCGCGCCGATACGGAGCCGCCAGGCGGGTCCCCACGCTGCCGCGGCCCGCTCAACGGCGTCGGCGCGCTCCGCGCTCACCTCTGAAAAGGCGATCCCGCCCCCGCCCGCGCCAGCGAGCTTCGCGCCCCGCGCGCCCGCCTTGCGCATCGCGCCACACACCCCGTCGAGCTCGGGCGTCGATACCCCGAGATCCATCAGCAAACGGTGGTTCTCGTCGAGGAGGTCTCCGACGTCACCTCCGGACACAAGACGACCTTCAAGCTCCTGACTAAGCGCGCCGATCCGCTCCAGCAGGTCCCAGCGCGCGCCCTCACGCACCGCTGCCACCATCTCTGCGGTGCTCCGGCTCGGGCGCCCGGTGTGGACCACGATCAGGGTGAGCGGCTCGGGCAACGTCAGCGGGCGCAGCTCCAGCGGGTCGCGGCGATAACTCAAGACCCCGCCGCGGGAGCTCACTGCCTGGTCCACCCCCGATGGGTTGCCGTGAAAGACGCGCTCCACCTTCCAAGACCGCTCAAAACAGGCGTCTGGGCTTGGACTCTCGCCATGTATCGCCGCCCAGGCCCGCACGGTTGCCACTGCGATAGCCGCCGAGCTTCCCATACCCGCGCCCGGCGGGAGCTCTGAATCGAGCGCCACGCCGTAGCCCTCGTTCGGCAGCACCGTCGCGAGCGCGTCGAGGAGTCGAGGGTCATCCTGTCCGTCCACGGTGAGCGGGCCAGGCCGGGCGCTCAGCGTAACGGTCACGTGGAGCGGAACGGCTGCGGCGATCGCCCGATGCCCGTACACCACGGCGTGTTCACCGCTGAGGATGAGCTTACCCGGCGCCTTTCCGACCGCTCTCACCCCGGGTTCCGCAGCTTCCCGAGCAGCTCGACGGCGACCGGTACGCTGTACTGCCCCGCCGTCACCATCGCCGCGACGGTGCGGGCGATCTCGTCACCCACCGCGCCCGCGGCGATCGCCACCGATCGCGCGTGCATCCGCATATGCCCTTCCTGAATGCCCTCATTCGCCAGGGCTCGCAGCGCCCCGAGGTTCTGCACCAGGCCGACCGCCGCCATCAGCATCGACAGGTCACGCGCGCCTTGTACGCCGGCGATGCGGTGGTTCGCCTGAACCGTTGGGTGAACCTTGATCGGTCCGCCTATCGTGCCCACCGCCAGTGGCAGCTCCAACTCGCCGACGAGGTGGTCACCGTGGACGCGCCAGGTCGACAGCGGGCGGTACTGCCCGGAGCGCGCGGCGTAAGCATGGGCCCCCGCTTCGATCGCGCGCCAGTCGTTCCCGGTCGCGAGCGCGACGGCGTCGACGCCGTTCATCACGCCCTTGTTGTGGGTCGCCGCGCGGTAGGGGTCGACCCACGCGAAACGCCATGCCGAGGCGATACCGTGCGCGCAGGCCTCCCCGCGGATCTCCTGGTCTGCACTACAAAGGTCGCCGTCCGCCAGCTTGCCCAGGGCCAGAAAGGGCACGCGCACCCGTGCGCCCGCCAGTCGTCGATCGGCGAGGTTGGAGAGGATACGGAGGCCCGCCTGCCCTCCCGCGAGCTCCGCGACTTGGGGCGCCAGTTTTTCCGCGATGGTGTTCACCATGTTGGCGCCCATCGCATCCTGACAGTCGAGGTAGAAGTGGAGGACCAACATGTCTTCTCTGGGGTAGCCCGGCTCCTCGTACCGGAGCTCTCGCACCTCCATGCCTCGAAGGCCGCCGCCCGCCGCCTCGAGCTGCGGATGGACTCCGGCACAACACGCTTCCAACTCCGGGATCGCCGCTCGGACCGCCTTGGCCGCCGCCGCCGCATCCGCCATCCGTGTCACCTGGATCTGACCGATCATCACGCTCGGATCGCACCATGCCTCGATCCCGTCGCCATGGCGCAAGAGCCGCGACATGTTGGAGACCGCCGCCACCACGGATGGCTCCTCCACCACCATAGGCACGAAGCGATCCCGGCCGTTGATCCGTACATTGACCGCGACCGCGTTGGGCAGCTCGAAGAGCCCGACGACGTTTTCGATCATGGCGTCGGCCACCTCCATCGATAGGGCCCCTGGGCCAAGGTCCCGAGCGGTCAGCGCGCCCGGCTCCAGCCGCGCCGCGAGCTCATCTCGGCGCTTGTCGGGGGGTAGGCGATAAAATCCGGCGATCCTGGAGCTCATGGGTCACACCGCCAACGTCTGGCCGACGTAGAAGCTGTCCAACAGCGCCGCGTGTTTCCGCTCGATCGCCTTCCGTTTGACTTTGAGCGAGGGAGTGAGGTCGCCGTCCTTCTCCGAAAAGTCCTGGTCCAGCACGGCGAAGTTCTTGATCGACTCAAAGCTGTTGAGGTCCCGGTTGACCGTGTCGAGCGCGCGCCGGAGCTCCGCTTTGACCGCCTCGTTCTTGGAGAGCCGCTCTACGATGGCGGTCTGCCGTTCGAGCTTTGCGGGGTCGTTCTCGCCAGCCTTCACCATGACCTCTGTTGGATCCTCGGTGATCAAGCCCTGTTGCCGCGCCCAGGGGATCACGGTCTCCGGGTTGAGGGTGAGGAGCGCCGTACAGAAGTTGCGGCGGTCACCGTGGACGAGGGCGTGGCTCACGAGCGTGCTGGCCAGTTTGATCCTGGCTTCAAGCGCCTGAGGCGCCACGTACTTGCCGCCAGAGGTCTTGATGAGGTCCTTCTTCCGATCGGTGATCTTCAGAAACCCGTCCTCAATCATGCCGATGTCACCTGTACGGAGCCATCCGTCCGGGGTGAGCGCCTCCGCCGTCGCCTCGGGCAGGTTGTAGTACCCACGCATGACCCCTCGACCTTTGAGCAGGATCTCTCCGTCCGACTCAATCCGTACCTGCGTGCCGTCCACCGGTACGCCGACGGTCCCGAAGCGGAACTTCTCCGGCCGGTTCACGTAGGAGGCCGCTGAGGTCTCCGTCAGGCCGTAGCCCTCGAGCACCAGGATGCCGGCGGCGTGAAAGAACTCCGCGATTTCTTTGGATAAAGGCGCGGATCCTGAGATGAAGAAACGGATCCGACCGCCGAACCGGGCGCGGATCTTCGAGAACACGAGCCGATCCGCGAGGCTGTACTTGAGCGACAGCAGCCCGCCGGGCTCCTGCCCCTGTTGCCGGGCCCGGGAGACCTGCCGACCCACCGCCACCGCGTGGTTGAACACGCGCAGCGAGAGGCCGCCCTTCTCCATCTGTGTGGCCAGGATGCGGTTGTAGACCTTCTCGAAGATGCGCGGCACTGCGCCCATCCAGGTCGGCTGTATCACCGCGAGGTTGTCCACCAGCTCCTCGATCACGCCGTCGATCGCCGTGGGAACGCCGATTCGGATGGTGACCGCCTCCAACACCTTTCCAAAAGAGTGCGCCAGCGGGAGCCACAGGTACTGTTTGTCGGCGGGCGAGAGGATCCCGAGATTATCAACCGCTTCCCCCTCGTAGACCCACGAGTCGTGCGTGAGCATCACGCCTTTGGGCCGACCCGTGGTGCCCGAGGTGTAGATCAAGGTGGCGAGCTGCTCGGAGCCGACCGCGGCGCCGATCCGGTCGTAATCGCCGGGGTGGGCCGCGTCCCACTCTGCGCCCTGGGCTTCGAGCTGAGCGAGCGTGAGCACAAAGCCGTCAGCGGAGGGCGTGCCGTGTATCACGATGATCCGCGTCAACGTCTGGAGCTCGAGCGGATGCTGGGACTGATACATCCGGATCTTCTCAACCTGGCGATCGTCCTCGGCGACGAGCATCCGCGTGGCGCTGTCGTCGATGATGTAGGCGCAGTCGCTCGCCTGGCTGCTCGGGTAGATGGTCGTGGTGGCGGCGCCCGAGCACAAGATCCCGAGATCTGCCAGGATCCACTCCACCCGGGTACCGCTCAGGATCGCGACCCGTTGCTCGTCCTCGATGCCCAGCGCGCGAAGGCCGCACGCGATGTTGCGGACCCGGACGCCGACCTCCCGCCAGAGCAGCGTGGACCACTGGCGGTCCTTTTTATAATAGAAAGCATCACTGTCGGGCGTTGAGCGGATGCGGTGATGGAACATCTCTACAAAAGACTTGAAGCTGGCAGCCGGCATCTTACTCTCGCGGGGCGGCCCAGCCATTATCCCGAAATGCGTGGGCACGTCGCTTCGGAGGCCTCTTGTCCCGCGTCGCTGTTGTCGTCCGCCAGCACGGAGGTGTCGAAGCGCTGAAACATGAGCGCTTGGACGATGTTTCACCGGGCCCAGGCGAGGTCGAGGTGGAGGTGAGCCATGTGGCGCTCAACCACCTCGATCTCTGGGTTCGCCGAGGGGTTCCGGGCCATGACTTTCACCTCCCGCGCATCCCCGGGAGCGATGTCGCTGGGCGTGTGGGCGGGCGCCGGGTCGTGCTGCACCCGAGCTGGGGATGCGGGTCGTGCTCGAGATGTATCACGGGTATGCAGGATCGTTGTAGTGAGTTTCGGATCCGGGGTGAAAACTCTGACGGCGGGTGTGTCACTCGGCTGGTGGTGCCCGCCTGGCACTGCCTCGACGTGCCCGACCACCTGAGCGACGCCGAAGCCGCCGCTCTCCCGCTGACCTTGTTGACCGCCTGGCACATGCTCGTGGGGCGGGCCGCGCTCCGACGGGGTGAACGGGTGCTTGTCCAAGCGGGCGGCAGCGGCGTCGGGGTGATGGCGATCCAGATCGCGCGACTGTGGGGCGCGGAGGTCCACGCGACGGCCTCGACCCCGGAGCGCCGGGAGCGCGTTGCCGGCCTTGGTGCGGTGCCGCACGCCTACGACGATCCCGGCCTTCGTGGCCAGTTTGACGTGGTGGTGGAGTGCGTTGGGCAGGCGAGTTGGCGTTCTTCGGTCTCGGCCCTGGCATGGGGTGGGAGGCTGGTCTGCTGTGGCGCCACCAGCGGCTCGAAGGTGGAGATCAACCTTCAAGCTTTGTTCTTCAAGCAGCTCTCCCTGTTGGGGTCTACCATGGGATCGAGCGGGGAGATGGAGCAGGCGTGGGCCGAGGTGCGCGCTGGGCGGATTCGCCCGGTGGTGGATCGCGTGCTGCCGATGTCACGGATCCGCGAGGCCCACGGGCTGTTGGAGCGGCGCGAAGTTTTCGGAAAGTTGGTGCTCAGCATGGACCTGGGGGTTGACGACGTTGTGTGAGCGGCCACCTTAGGGGCGCGCTGACCGCCTGCGCTCCGGGGTCCTCATGTTGTTGCTGCTTCTCGCGTGTGCCGACGGAAACATCAAGTTGGCCGACGATGATACCGCTGCGGACGTCACCGACGACACGGGCACCACGCCGGCCGACGACACCGGCACTACGGACACCGGGGACACCACCGCCGACCCGCGATGGGATCCCGTCAAGGCGGCCATACGGGCGGATCTGGATGCTTCGCTCGCGACGGCGGCGTCGATTGCCATCTCCAAAGACGGCGTGCTGCTCTGGTCCTGGGCGGCCGGTACCCGGGACCCGGACGCGGAGATCCCGGTGGACAGCACCACCCTCTTCCAGATCGGTTCGACCACGAAGATGATGACCGCGACCGCCCTATTACAGAAGGTGGACGCCGGGCTTGTCGGCCTCGACACCACGGTCGACGCGGCGCTGCCTGACTTTGAGTTCCTGCTTACCCCCGAGTGGGACGACACCGCCACGCTCCACCAGCTCCTGAGCCACCAGGGCGGGCTCTACGATTGGCTTGACTGGGCCGGGAGCGCCGATGACACGGAGCTCCAGTCGATCACCAACGGATTCTATGCTGAGTACCTCTGGGCGATGAACCCGGCCGGCGAGTTCTGGAACTACTCCAACCCGAATTTCGTACTCGCTGGCGCCGTGGCGGAGCGCCTCGACACGCGCTTCTATCCCGACCTGATGGTGGAAGACGTGTTTCGCCCCTTGGGGATGGACCGCAGCTTCCTGCGGCGGACGGAGGTGGAGGCCGACGGGGACTACGCGCTCGGGTACGGCTATGGGATGAGCGACGTTGGGAGCAACCGCTGGACCGAAGGCCGTGTCGCGCTGGAGGATGTGCCGGACCCGGGCTGGGCGCGTCCGGCAGGGCTGGCGTGGTCGACGCCGACGCAGATGCTGGCCTTCGCCGACTTCTTGATGCATGGGCATCTGGCGGTGTTGTCCGAAGACTCCCGGCTCGCGCTGGTCTCTGCCCAGACCGGGTTTGACTACCCCAACCCCTACGACGGGAACTATGGCTACGGCCTGATGGTCTATCCAGGCTTCAACGCGGGATCAGACTACTACGCGGTTCCGCTCTGGGAGCACGGGGGCAACACGCTGTCCTACACCTCGGCCTTCTACCTGCTCCCCGAGCAGGACTGCGCGATCTCCATCTTGTCCAACGGCTACGGCGATTCTTTCGGCCAGTCGGTCCTCGCGGCGATGACGGCGGCGTGTGACCTGCCCGGCCCCGCGGCCGCGCCCCCAGCCGACCCTATCGACCCGGCCGCCATGTCGGCACACGTCGGCACCCATAATGACGCTTACAACGTCGGCGAGATGGTGGTGACCCTGGAGCCTGACGGCCTGCACGTCGATTTCCCCTTCCTCAACCAGCTCGGGTATCGAGTGGACAGCCTGCTCTACCAGGTCAGCGACGACCTCTACTATGTCACGATCGACGGGGCCCAGTACGATCTCACCTTCATCGACGGCAACGACGGCACCATCTCGTTGTACGCCCGGAACCGAGCGTTTGTCATGACCCGGGTCGCGGAGGACACCCCGGTGGAGGATCCGCCGCCCCCGCCGCCCAACCTAGGTATCGGGAATGGATTCGACCGGATCGCCTTCGACGCCGCGTTGCGCCGGGCGCGTGTCGCGGGTCCGGTGGGGCGAGCACCGGCACGTTGAAGGGGGAGGCGCCTCCCGGGCGTTCAGCTGCGTTCAAGCTCGCTGAGCAGCTTTCGGTAGGAGTCCAGCCGCTCGGCGTCGCAGTGGTCCTCCGCGATACAGCCGTCATCGCGGTCGTGGGCGCAGTTGTGATACTTACACCTGAGCGGCGCCAACTCGGGGAAGTGTTGGCGTAGCTCTGACCGGGTCAGGTTACCAATACCGAACTCCCGAACTCCGGGAATGTCGATGATGCGCCCCCCGTCGGGCAGGTCGCGGAGGGCGGTGGAGGTGGTGGTGTGTCGCCCGCGCCCCCAAGCATCAAGCTCGCCGACCTCCCGCTCGATCCCAGGGATCAAGGCTTTCATCAGGCTCGTCTTCCCAACACCGGAGTGGCCCACGAACACGGCCGTCTCCCCCTTGAGTCTCTCGCGTAACGTCTCCAGGCCCTTCTGTTGGGTGGCGGACACGAGGAAGATCGGGATCTCGAGGGCTTCGTAGTAGGCCATTCGCTCCAGGACGTGCTCAGGCATCCCCAGATCGCACTTGTTCAGTAGGATCGCCGGATCCAACCCGGCTATTGAGGCGGTCACCAGGAGGCGATCGACGAGCCCGGTACGAAACGGAGGGTCCATGCTGGCGTTGACCGAGATCAGGAGGGTCGCGTTGGCGCAGATCAGGCGGTCCATGATCTCGCCCGCGCGGAGGAGTATGGTCCGGCGGGGCTCATGGGAAACGACGACCCCGTCAGACAGACCGACACGGTCGCCGACCACGACCTGAACGCCTCGGAAGGGCAGCACACGGAGCGCGTCGCCTACGCGCACCCGAACCCGTTTCCCTACGGTCTCAACGACCTCCCCTGTTTCGATCACGGGCGCTTTTTTCGGCATCGTCTTTCGGCTACTCCTTCGCGGTCAGCTCGGTCCGGTGAGGGTGCCGAGATGGACGGTCGTATGCTCGCGGTCGAGCTCCGCTTGCGCGAGCAGGACGCCGTCCTGCCGCACAAATCGTATCTGAAAGCGTCCTCCGGCGGAGAGCGCCGCGACCCGGGTCAGCGTCAGCGTGACTGTGTCGGTGGCGACCGCGCCGACCCGGTAATCGACCCGGTCCACCCGAGGGATCAGGCCGGCGGGATCGACGCCCGCCCGGTGCAGCCAACGGGAGATGAGCTCGTCCGCCCAGTCGAGGTACCGGGGGTGGTTGCTGTGGCCCAGCGGATCCATGTCGGTGAACGCGGGCGTCATGGACCACTCGGCCAGGGGCTCGTGGCCCGCGTCGCCTGGTTCGGGTCGGGGCAGCGGCGGCCCGGCATGACTCCCGAAGTTGTCGAGGAGCGCTGCCGGGGCACGGGAGGGTCGCCCGGCGCTCACGAAGATCCAGCGGACCTCGGTCGAGAGCACGGGCGAGCAGTGAGTATCATGTGTCACGAGAATGTCGGTTCTACGGTCGAAGATGATGTCTCGCTGAGTGGCCTCGATCCAGGTTCGCCCGACTACCGGCTCTCCCCAGCTGAGCTCACGGTGGTGTACCCCATGGAGCGCACGGACGATGAAGCTTGTGCCCTCGGCCCGGTACCGGGAAGGGGGCCACGCGCACACGGTCGAGTCGAGCACCGCGGCCTCCTGAACGAGGCGCCAGAGCGCGCCCGCCCGTACCACCTCACGGGGCGAGCAGGCATAACGGGGCACCGCCAGAGGGTGGTCGACTACCCGGCTCATCGGCGCTCCGGAGGATGTAAGCCGCCCTCCGGACGCTTCATCCAGAGCTGGCAACGTACCGGCAGGTGGCGTTGGTCGAGGGCTTCACACACGTTGGTGTATCGGCAGTAATTCACCGTTTCGGGCTTTCCTTCCGCGATCTTGTGGGGCCAGTCCGGGTCGGCGAGCAGGCCGCGTGCCATGCCGATCACATCACAATCGCCACGTTGTAGGGCTGCTTCGGCTACTTCGACGTGGTTGATACGCCCCGCGCCAACCACCGGGGTGTCCAGTCCGGCCGCGCGGAGGGCGCGGCGAATGGTCGCCGGCAGCGTGAGGTTACAACCGAATGGTTCGCGGGGACCCGGCATACACCGTTCACCGGAGGGCCCGGTGTAGGGGTAGGCGGCGTGTCCGACCGGCGGTCGTCGTGCGTCTTCGAAGCGGCCACCCCGGCTCACCGACACGAACGCGGCGCCGGCGCGGGCGAGCTCCACGGCGAACCAGGCGGCTTCGTCGACCTGAGTCCCTCCGGGCACGTCGTCACTTCCGGTGAGCCGGAGCCCGACCAGGAACGGGGGCGCCACCGCGGCGATCGCCGCCCGGAGCACCGCGAGCGGCAGGCGAAGGCGGTTCTCCAAGGTGCCGCCGTAGGCGTCGGTGCGCTGGTTGGTGGCGGAGAGGAAGCTCGCGAGGGTGTAGGCGTGGGTGAAGTGAAGCTCTACCCCGTCGAAACCGGCCTCCTGGGCGCGCGCGGCGGCGGCCGCGAAATAGCCTGGCAGGTGCTCGATCTCCTCGACGGTGAGATCTTCGATCTGTTGCCGGTAACCACAGGCGTAGTCCCGCCATTCTCGCGGCGTCAGCGTCGCCCGCAGGCGGTCTTCGTCCCACGTGGCGCACCCGGGGTAGTGGGACTCCAGCCGCGCGAGCGCCCGGGTCGGGTCTCGTCGGGCGATCTTCAAGAAGTCGATGATCTGAGGCACGACCAGGGTCCTCCCCACCCCTTCGGGGCCCGCCGCGCGCCCGTGCTCGTGGATCGCCGTCGCGAGCGCCTTCAGGCCCGGGATGTATCGGTCGTGGGAGATGCGTAGCAGTGGCCCCGATGAAACATCCCTTACGCCCATTGCTTCCAACACGATCATGCCCGCGCCGCCGCGAGCGTAGCGCGTGTATCGGTCCTGTATCGCCCGGTTCACCTCGCCGTCCGCCTCGGCGAGCCAGGTCACCATCGCCGGCAACCAAAGACGGTTGTGCAGACGCTGGTGACCCACAGCGAGCGGAGCGAAGAGCAGGCTCATCGGGGTGCGGCGGCCAGGTACAGCCGATAAAGCTGGTAATAGGGCAGCACCGCGAAGGGCAGCGACAACGCTGCCGCGAGGCCCCAGCGGCGGGTGACCAGGGCGGGGACCGGAAGTATGCCCAGGATCAGCGTGATCCAGAGTGGCCAGTCCACGGTCGGGGTCTCGGGCTCCAGGTCGCCCAGGTACATCCGCGCGGCCATCGCCAGGGGCGCGCCGACGCTGCTGACTACGAACACGCCCGCCAAACCGGCGATGTAGGCGCTCACGAGACCGAACCCTGACAGGAGGGAGAGGAGCTTCTGGATCACGGCGGCCTCATATCCGATCTCAGACACACGCAGCGCCCTGACCGGATCGCTCTGACCGGCGCGTTAGGCGGTCGGAATGAAGGTCCTCGTCACTGGCGCCTCATCCTTTGTGGGGGCTCATTTCTGTACGTTGGCGGCGCGCCGTTCCCATGACGTCATCGGGCTCTGGCGGCGCACCCCGCTCCAGCTCTCGGGGGTGAGGAGCCTGCAGGGTGACGTGGGGACGTTGATCCCGCCGGCCGGGGTGGACCTCGTGGTTCACGCCGCGGCCAAGGTGATGGCAGACGACGCCCATGAGCAGAACCGTAGGATGCTCGATGCGATTTTGAGCTGGCGCATCCCCGTGGTCTATCTATCCTCCACGGTTGTCCACTGGCCGGTGCAGAACGCCTACGCACGTTCTCGCCTCGAAGACGAAGCGCGGGTGCGCGCCGGCAAGGCGCCCTGGATCATCGTGCGGCCGTGCGCGCCGTATGGACCGATACATGGCGAGCATCGTCCAGCTCACCGCGAGTCTTTTCATACGCTCACCGGATTGATCTACCACCTGCCGGTGGTGCCGGTCATCGGGAGCGGAAAACAGCGCCGGCAACCCGTGCATGTCCACGACTTCGCAAATGCCATCCTGAACCTCGTCCAGAAAGAACGATGGAACAACGCCTTTGATTCGGGCGGTCCCGAGGCGATGAGCCTCACTGAGGTCATCCACCTGATCGCCGCCAGCGCCAACCGGAAGGTGCGGGTGCTTCCGGTCCCGGTGAGCGTGGCTGAGCGGATGGCACGATTTGTTCCGGGCTTTCATCCTGACGTCATTCGTACCTTCGATACGGACGACGTGGTCGACCATCGCCCCCTCGCGTTGGCCTCGGGCGTGGAGCCGCGTCACTTCCGGGACGGTGCGGATTCGCTCATCTACGGGGTGTGATCCTGCATCTCGCGCCCGACGCGGGCGAAGCACACACCTGCGAGATAGGCTCCCCCGGCTATGAATGACCTGACTGACGCCGAGCTCATCACCCGGGTGCTCGCCGGGGAACGAAATGCCTATCGACCTATCGTCGAGCGGTACCAGAACCGGATCCACGCCGTGGTCTACGGCATGCTCCACAACGCCGAGGACGCGCGGGACCTCACCCAGAACGCCTTCATCAAGGCTTACCAGAGCCTGAAGGACTTTCGGATCGAGTCCAGCTTCTACACCTGGCTCTACCGGATCGCGGTCAACCTGGCCATCGACCACTGCCGGAAGACCAAGCGGCGTAAGACCTCAGCTTTCGACGAGGCGCTAGGCAATCGGGACGACGACGGCAACCTGATGGAGCTGCACCATGTGGAAAACCCGCAGAAGCTCCTCCAGCGGAAGGAGCTTCGCGACAAGATTTTTGCGGCGATGGACGAGCTCTCCGAGGAGCAACGCCAGGTTATCCTGCTGCGTGAGGTCGAGGGGCTCTCCTACAAGGAAATCTCTGACGTGATGGACATCCCAGAAGGTACCGTCATGTCTCGGCTTTTTTACGCACGTCGCCGGATGCAGGCCGTGTTGAAGGACCTCAGCGGGTAGCGCGTCGATGCCCCAGACGAAATCGGGGAGGGCGTGGCGATGGCCATGAATCAATCGGCGCCCCGCGCGTCTTGGGATCCTATGCTCACGTCTCGCGAGACCCAGCTCCTTCACGCCATGGACGGCGCCGAGGAGCTCGATCTCGAAATCTTGGAGCTTCAACAAGTATCCGCGGCGCGGTTGCTTGGGGCGGAGCTTCGGCGGGCGACGAGCGGGGGTGTGGATCTGGCCGATCAGGTGCTGGCGGAGCTGGAGGCGTTGGCGTCGCCGGTGCCCGCGCTCGAGGTACCGGCGTTGGGCGCGGAGTTTGCGGACGGGGTGCTCGCG
>CANKTH010000027.1 GCA_947486185.1 Deltaproteobacteria bacterium | reverse complement strand
GCCGACCGAAAAGTGATTGAGCTTCGTGTAGTACTCGAAGGTCAGGCCACCCTGGGCGAGGAACAGGGGGGTGTTGTGGGTGGCGGTGGCGTAGGTCGGGTCGGGGATGATGTCTTCGGTGTAGACCTCGGGATCAACCAGGAGCGGGCTCAAGGCTACGCCGCCGCCGACCCGCGCGCCGATGCCCAGCCGGCGCAGCGGATAGTAGGAGTACTCGTAGGTGGCAACCGCCGAATAGGTGCGGAGATCGCCCTCCATCGCGTCCCACACGGGGGCTTCCAGCTCGCCGCTGCGCAGATCAGGCGACAGGCCGTTGTGAACGCCTTGGCCCAGCGTGAGCTCCCACGCCATCGACATCCGCTCCTGATCCACGAAATCCTGGCCCAGGCTCAAGCCGAGGTAGGTGCCCGCGGAGAGGTAGGACGCGCCGAGGCCGGGGTCGCGCGGGGCGGTGAGGTAGGAGGCCGCTCCGACCGCGGATCTGGCATAAAATCCACGTACAATCTCCCGGATCTGGCCTTTGCCATCCGGTTCCTTCTTCTTCTTTCCGGACCCGACGTCTTCGTCGTACTCCTCATCGTCGGCGGCGTAGGCCGGGGCCAGCAGCGGGCTCACGAACAGCAGCGCAGAGAACAACATCCTGGACCTCGAAGACGGGCGGGCCGCATGTTTAGCACAGCGCGGGCCCAGCGGAAAGTCAGGGACGTCGCAGTGCGCGTATTTGTGTGGGTCGGGGAGCGAGCGATGATAGATGCGCCTATGCTGACCGACGCCCTACCCCTGGCCCTGACGTTCGACGATGTCCTTCTTCTACCTCGGCATAGCACGACTCTTCCTCGGGATGCCGAGGTTCGGACGCGGCTCGTCGGCGACCTCTGGCTCAACGTGCCGCTCTTGTCAGCGGCGATGGACACGGTCACTGAGGCGGAGATGGCCATTGCCATGGCGCGGCTCGGTGGACTCGGCATCGTCCACAAGAACTTGACGGTAGGCGAGCAGGCGCGGCTGGTGCGGAAGGTCAAGAAGGCGATGACCGGGGTGATCTCCGATCCGGTGACCCTGGGCCCGCACAACAGTCTACGAGAGGCGCGCCAGGTGATGCGTGAGCGCGGCATCAACGGGCTGCCTGTGATCAACGAAGAGGGCGTCGCGGTCGGCATCCTCACCAATCGCGACCTGCGTTACGAGCGTAACCTCGATCGGCCCGTCGCCACCGCGATGACCCGGCAGGGTCTCGTCACGTGCGCGCCGGGCACCGACCTCGACCACGCGCGTGATCTCATGCAGGAACACCGGGTCGAAAAGCTGCTCGTGGTAGACGGAGACGGCCGACTGTTCGGGCTCATCACGTTCAAGGACGTTGAGAACTGGAGCAGGCACCCCCAGGCGGCGCGGGACGGCCTGGGTCGGCTCCGCTGCGGTGCGGCAGTGGGAGTGGGTGCCGACCGCGAAGCGAGGTTGGCGGCGCTGATCGAGGCGGGCGTGGACGTCGTGGTGATCGACACCGCCCATGGACACTCGGAGGGCGTGCTGCGGGCGGCGCGTGCGACCCGGGCGGCCTATCCGAACTTGAGGATCATCGTTGGAAATGTCGCCACCGCGGACGCCACCTCCGCGCTGATCGACGCGGGGGCGGATGCGATCAAGGTGGGCATCGGCCCCGGCAGCATCTGCACCACGCGCGTCGTAGCCGGCGTCGGTGTACCGCAGGTGACTGCGGTCGCTGACGCCGCGCGGGTAGCGTCGCGGCACGGCATCCCCATCATCTCGGACGGCGGCATCAAGTACAGCGGCGACGTGGCCAAGGCTGTCGCCGCTGGCGCGGACGCGGTGATGATGGGTTCGATGTTCGCGGGTACCGACGAGGCGCCGGGAGAGGTGGTGCTTTATCAGGGTAGAAGCTACAAGACGTACCGGGGGATGGGCTCGATCGAGGCCATGCGCGCCGGCTCCTCAGATCGTTACTTTCAGGACGAGGAGGGGGATCCGGAAGCGAGCACCCGCAAGCTCGTGCCGGAGGGCATCGTCGGGCGGGTCCCCTACAAGGGACCGGTCGCCGAGACGGTGCATCAGCTCATCGGTGGGTTGAAGGCGGCGATGGGCTACACCGGCTGCGGATCCCTGGCGCAAATGCAGGAGGAGGCTCGTTTTGTCCGCATGACTTCGTCGGGGCTGCGCGAGAGCCACGTCCACGACGTCATCATCACCCGGGAGAGCCCGAACTACCGGGCGGAGTAGCATCGTCGAGGGCGAAGGCGTCCAACGCCTGGCCCGTGCTCACCTCGACCGCGAGCATCACGCCGCGCATCACCCAGACCATTCCCACCATCATCGGGAGACTGATGAGGAGATAGCTCCACGAAGTGTACGAGCCGACCTCCGTCGCGAAGGCGGTGGTCCCCGATGGAGACCGGACCAGCCAGAGCGCCAGCCCGCCCGAGAGCAGGCCGGACAGGGCGAAGAGCCCGCCGAGCTGCCGAGTGGCCCGACGAGCGTGGCCCTCGAACACCGGGCGTGTGCCGCGCTGGTCAAGCGCGCGGTCGAGCTTGGGGGCGTCGAGGAGCTCGGTCATCAGGCCGGCGATGAGCCCAGGCCCGCTCCGGGTGGAGAGTAGGGCGAGCAGGCAGATACCGAGGGGGATCGTTGCTTCTTTGACGGCGTACCAGTGCGCGTCGAGCGGGAGGAATCCGGTCGCGGCGGTGGCGCCTAGTGACACGATCACCAGCGTAGAGAGGGGACTACGCTGGCCCGACATCCGGCGCCACGCCGCGAAGATCAACGCGGGGGCCATCGCCACCAGCGGCGCGAGCCGCGGCCCGAGACGATCCTCGGTCGCCGCAAAACTCAGGATCAACACCGGCCACCCAAGGTTGACCGCGAGATCCAACAGAGTGCGCGTGCTACGCTTCATCGTGGGCTGGGGCCGCGCGAGCCGCTGAGCTGGATGCTGGGAGCGCGGAGGTAACGGAGCGCGACCTGCTCGGGTGGCACCGCGGGACCGTCCAGGAGCGGGCCGGCGACGCTGACGGCGCTCTGCTCGAAACCGTCCACCAGCTGGTGTCCGGCCGCGTTCAGCTCGGCGAAGACCAGCTTTGCCCCTTCGCCCACCACCCAAGCTGGCCCACCGCTGAGCGCATGTTCCGGCGCGACGTCCGACTCGGGCTCGAGCGGTTCGGGGGCGCCGATCGTGTCATAAACACCCCGATAAAGCTTGCCTTGTTTGGCGTCGAGCAAGGCCAGAACCCGAGGCCGCCCCGGGACGAGGCAAGCGCGAAGGGCCAACGAGGAGATGCACCGCACGGGCACGCCGAGCGCGACGGCGAGGCCGAGCGCTGAGGCGACCCCGACCCGGAGTCCCGTGAAGGCGCCCGGACCTACGGTCACCACCACCCGGTCGAGCCGGCCGAGCGTACGGAGCTGTGCTTGAAGCACCGGCCCGAGCCAACCGTCGGCGCCACGATCCACCCGCGCCGACGCAGCCTCGACGCAGCGCCCCTCGGCCCACGCCGCGACGCCGACCAGCGGCCCCGCGGTGTCGATGACCAGGCATCGCATCGGGTTCAGCCCGTGACGGCGCGGTGGATGTCCAGCGCAAAGACGACCAGCACGAGCAGCATGATGAACACGATCCCAGCCTGCTGCGCCCGTTCGCGCAGGATCAGGGGAAGGGGACGGCCACGCACCGCCTCGGCGATGTAGAGCATCGCCTGACCGCCATCGAGCACCGGGATCGGCAAGAGGTTGAACACCCCGACCCCGATGGACAGGATCGCCAGCATGCCCGCCCAGTCGAACAGGCCACGTTTGGCGGCGTCGCGCGTCTGGCGGATCATTTCGACCGGCCCGCCGATACTGCGCTCAAATGCTGCCTTGAAGGTCAGTAGTTCTCCCACGCGGACGATGGTGCCCATCGCGATCTCGTGGGTCCGCAGCGTGGCGCGCACCGCGGACTCGCCGATTGGGTAGGCGCGCTCAACACGCTCGGGGAGCACGTCGGATCCCGCACGTTGAATGCCGAGGAGTGGCCGCCAACGATAGCGGCCGATCTCGTCGACGTCCTGCACGACCGGCGGGACGAGGGTGAGGGTGGAGACCACGCCCTCGCTGCGGTACACGAGCGTCAGGGAGCGCGTGGTCTGGCTGTCTCCCTCACCCGAGGCCGACGCCGCGACGGCAACCGTGACGTCGGTCCAGGACCGGATCGGGCGGTCGTCCACCTGCAGGAGGCGGGCGTTGTCCGGGAGCCCCGCGGCCTTGGCGGCCGAGTCGTCCGCGAAGCCTCCGACCGACACGGACGCGGTGCTGAGCCCGAAAGAGCGCCAGACGCCGTCGTCCGCGGCGGACGGCTCGGCGAAGCCCGGGTTGGGCACCAGGGTCGCGCCGGCGTCGATCGGCAGGGGATCGTGCGGGCCCTCGGAAATGTCGCGCGTCCAGCGGATCTCCACCGGGCCCGAGGCCGAGCCGAGGAGTCGAGCGACCTGATTCCAGCTTCGAACTGGCTGATCGCCGATCACCGTGAGACGGTCGCCGGTCCGCAGGCCTGCAAGCGCCGCGGGCGACCCGGGATGATCGATCACTACGCTCGTATCGGGTGAACCGATACGAAAACCAAGGTCTCTCGCGCTCACCTCGCCGCGTGCCCTCAGCTCTCGCACGTCGATCACGATCGGCGTCTTCACGCCGGCGCGGTCGACCACCACCGGCACCTCGTCGCCGATCGGCTTCGAGTCGAGCTCGTCCTGAACGTCCACCCAGGTGCGGACCGCGACGCCGTTGACCTCAACCAGTCGGTCTTCAGGCTTGATGCCTGACTCCTGGGCTGGCAGGCCTACGAGCACGGCGCCCACCTCGGCCAGCTCCTGCGGCTCCCCGACCCGAAAGAGCACCGTGAAGACCAGGACCGGCAGCACGAGGTTGGCGGCGGGACCGGCGAGCGTGATGATCAGCCGCGCCCAGACGGATTTGTGGATGAAGCTCTGTTCGTCGGGGACCGGCTCTTCGCCGTCATCGCTGCCCCCCTCGGCGAAAGGATCGGCGCCTGCCATGCGCACGTAGCCGCCAAGTGGGACGGAAGAAAGTCGATAATCCGTGCCCTTGTACACGAAGCCCACTACGCGGCTGCCAAAACCTATGCTGAAGACCCGGACGTGAACTCCAAGGAGGCGCGCCGCCAGATAGTGACCGTACTCGTGGAACATCACGAGCACGCCGAGCAGAGCGACGCCGGCGAGGTAGTAGAAGACGGTCACGCTCAGCCCGCCTCGAAGGCCCAGGCCCGGAGGAACAGCCAGGCCGCGAGGAGCGGCGCGCTGAATAACAGCGAGTCGATACGGTCCAGCAGGCCCCCGTGTCCGGGCATGATCGTCCCGGAGTCCTTCACCCCGAACCACCGTTTGAACATCGACTGTACGAGATCACCCACCACACCCGCAAGGTCGAGCGCGGCAGCGAGCAACAGCACCTCGACCCACCCGAACGAGAGTCCGCCCACCACCTTCACCACCGCGCCCCCGGCGACCGAGAGCACCACGCCGCCGAGAAAACCCTCGACGGTCTTCTTGGGGCTGATTCGAGGTAGTAGCGGTGTTTTTCCGAAAGCGCGGCCGGCGAAGTACGCGCCGGTGTCACCGAGCCAGGTGCAGGCGAGCAGCAGGAACACGAGCGCAAGGCCCTCGGGTGACTGCCGGATCTGCGCGAGCATTCCCAGCATCGGCGGTACCCAGAGCAGGCCAAAACCCAGGAGCCCCGCCTCACGGGCCGCCGCCGGCACATCTGGGTTGGAGAGCATCGCCACTGTGGTGACCACGACAAAACACAGGCCCAAGGCGGGGAGCACAGCACCCGCCGGACCGAGGGCGATGAGCATCATCACGCCGAGCCCGAGCGGGAGCAGCAGGGCACGGCCCCGGGTGAGGCTGTCCGGAACGGCCATCCGGACGTACTCATCGAGCGAAATCAGGAGTACGAGCCCGATGAGTCCGGAGGCGCCGTAGGGGCCCCCCCAGATGAGCACGGGGAGTACGAGGCACAACCCGACCAGGCCAGCAGCGATCCGCGCGAACATCAGCGACCCTCCGCGATTTGGGCGCCCGTCTTTCCAAAACGCCGCTCTCTGCCACCAAACTGCTGGAACGCCGCCTCGAGCTGTGGTCGCCGGAAGTCGGGCCACGGGACGTCGGTGACGTACAGCTCGGCATAAGCCAGCTGCCACAACAAGAAGTTGGAGAGGCGGAGCTCGCCGGAGGTGCGGATCAGCAGATCGGGCTCCGGCAGACCGGCCGTCGAGAGCTCGGCGGCGAAGCTTGCTTCGTCGATCTGATCGGGCCGGAGTCTCCCCGCGGCGGCCTTTCGGGCGAGCTTTCGGGCAGCCTCGACGATCTCGGCCCGGCCGCCGTAGGAGAGCGCGAGCGTCAGGACCATCTGCTGGTTGTGGCGCGACGCGGTCATCAGCTCCGTGAGCGCGGCGCGGACCGGCGCGGGCAGACGATCGGTCTGCCCGATCGCGTTGAGCCGGATACCGTGATCGAGGATCTCGCGCCGCTCCTGCACAAGAAAGCGAGCGAGCAACGCCATCAACCCCGCAACTTCGTCGCCCGGTCGACTCCAGTTTTCCGTCGAGAAGCTGTAGAGGGTGAGGGCCCGGACGCCCGACTCGCGGCACGCCCGCGCGATCTCCCGCACGCTCTCGGCACCCGCTTCATGGCCGGCAAGGCGTGCTAGGCCCCGGGCCTGAGCCCAGCGCCCGTTGCCGTCCATGATGATGGCCACATGCTCGGGGACCCTCATCCCGCGGCTCGTGGAGCGCCGGTCGCCAGGAGGTTCATATCTCGAGGATCTCCTTCTCCTTGGACGCCGCGATCTCGTCAACCTTCTTGACGTGGCTGTCCGTCGCTTTCTGCACCTTCTCGATCGCGCGGTCGCGCTCGTCCTCGGTGATGTCCTTCTCGTCGGCGAGGGTCTTGAAGATCTCGTTGTATTCGCGGCGAACACCGCGAATCCGAATACGCGCGTCTTCTGCGTGACGGCCGAGGACCTTGACCATGTCCTTGCGCCGGTCGTTGGTGAGCGCCGGGATCGGCACTTTCACCACCTGACCGTCGCTGGTGGGGTTGAGCCCGAGGCCCGAAGACCGGATCGCACGATCGATGTCGCCCAGGGTCGACTTGTCCCAGGGGTTGACGATGAGGAGCCGGGGATCGGGGGCCGCAATGTTGCCCAGCTGGCGGAGCGGCATGGTGCTGCCGTAGGTCGCGACCTCGACTTGAACGTTCTCGATGAGGGCGGGCGTGGCGCGGCCGGTACGGATCCCGGTCATTTCACGCCGGAGGGCCTCGATCGCCTTGTCCATATCCGCCTGAAGCTCCTTGAGATAATCCTCGGTCATCACCGCTCCGATCAGGAAGGAAGGGAGGCGACGTGGGTGCCCACCGCGTCGCCCAGGACGACCCGCTTGAGGTTACCCGGCGTGCCCATGTCAAAAACCACCACAGGAATGCCGTTTTCCATACACAGGCTCAGCGCGGTGGCGTCCATCACCTTGAGGCCGCGCTGCAGGGCGTCGAGGTGGGTGATGTGGTCGAAACGGACCGCGTCCGGGTGTTTTTTGGGATCCTTGTCGTAGATGCCATCGACCTTGGTGGCTTTGAGGATGACGTCCGCCTGGATCTCCGCGGCGCGTAAAGAGGCGGCGGTGTCCGTGGAGAAGTAGGGATTACCAGTGCCCGCGCCAAAGATCACCACTCGGCCCTTGTTCAGGTGGGCGATCGCGCGGCGCCGGATGTAGGGCTCGCACACCTGCTCCATGTGAATCGCCGACATCACCCGGGTGTAGCAGCCGGCGCGCTCAAGCGCGTCCTGGAGCGCGAGGGCGTTGATCACCGTCGCGAGCATTCCCATGTAGTCGGCGTGCGCTCGGTCCATCCCCCCCTCGGCGGAGGCGGGCATGCCGCGAAAGATGTTGCCACCGCCGATCACGACCCCGATCTGTACGCCGAGGCTGTGGGTGGCGATGACCTCCTGGGAGAAGCGAGCGAGGACCAGGGGATCGAAACCGAAACCCTGCTCCCCGGCGAGCATTTCACCGGAGAGCTTGAGCAGTATCCGCTGATAGACCGCGCTTCGCATCGCTCCTCCGCTCGGATTCAGTTCATCCCCGCCGCTGCCGCAACCTCGGCGGCGAAGTCGGAGTTCTTCTTGGTGAGGCCTTCGCCCATGACGAACCGGGCGAAACGCCGGACCTGGATGTTCTCGCCAATCGTGGCCACCGCTTCACGCAGCACGACCTCGATGGTCTTGGAGTCGTCCTTGACGTACTTCTGCTCCAGGAGGCAGATCTCTTCGTAGAACTTGCCCATACGGCCTTCGACGATACGCCGGGCCACGGCCTCGGGCTTGCCCTCGAGCATCACCCGCTCGAGCTGGGTGCGCTGCTCGCGCTCGATAGCGTCTGCTGGCACGTCCTCGCGGCGGAGGTACTCGGGGTTGCTCGCCGCGATGTGCATGGCGATCCCGCGAACGAGCTCCTTGAAGCGGTCGGTGCGGGCGACGAAGTCGGTCTCGCAATTGACCTCGATCAGCACGCCGATCGTGCCGCTGCCGTGGATGTAGCAGTCAACGACCCCTTCAGAGGCCTGACGGCTGGCTTTCTTGGCAGCGCTGGCCGCGCCGCGAGCCCGAAGCCAGTCGACCGCCTTCTCGATCTGGTCGCCCGACTCAGCGAGGGCCTTCTTACAGTCCAGGATGCCGGCGCCCGTGCGCTCGCGCAGCTCTCGGATCATCTCCGTCGTAGGCATGGTGTACCTTATAGGTTCGAGGGTGGGAATCAGAGGTGGGCAGGGCGGGGGCGCCGTGAGCGGGCCACCCGCCCGACGCGCTCAGCGGATCTCGGCGCCGGGGTCTTCCGTGTGGGTCCGCCGGATGACCTCCGGACCGGAGCCGACGTCACGGTTGACGGCTTCATTACGACCCGCCTGGATGCCGGAGAGGGACGCGTCGGCGATCGCTGCGACAAACAGGCGGATCGACTTGATCGCGTCGTCGTTGCCGGGGATCACGTAGTCGATGCCGGTGGGATCGCAGTTGGTGTCGCAGAGCGCGACCACCGGGATGTTGAGCTTCCCGGCTTCGGTGATGGCAATGTGCTCTTTTTTGGGGTCGATCACGAAGAGCGCGCCGGGGAGGCCGCGCATGTTCTTGATCCCGCCGAGGGCCTTCTCCATCTTCTCGATCTCGCGATTTAGCTGGAGGGCTTCCTTCTTGGTGAGCTGCTCGAACTTGCCCTCGTCGCGGGACTTGATCAGCAGGTTGAGGCGCTCGATCGACTTCTTCACCGTCTGGAAGTTGGTGAGCGTGCCGCCCAGCCAACGATCGTTGACGTAGAACATCTGAGCGCGACGGGCCTCTTCCGCGATGATGTCGTGGGCGGCGCGTTTGGTGCCGACAAACAACACCGGCTGGCCGCGGGACACCACCGACGACACAAACCGACCCGCTTCAACCAGCGCCTTGGCCGTGAGCTGGATGTCGATGATGTGGACGCCGTTCTTCTGGCCGTAAATATACGGCCGCATCTTGGGGTTCCACCGGCGGGTCTGGTGACCGAAGTGGACGCCGGCTTCGAGGAGCTCGCGGAGCGAGATGGACATGGACATTCCGTGCGGCGAACCGCGTGAGTGGTTGATCGACCACCGGAGACCGGACCCGACCCTTCACGCCAGCGAGCTGGGCGAGGGCACCACGGGCCCGGACCTTGGTCCGGTGTGGAAATACCCCGTGAAGGGCTGGCGGCGTCTATCCTACGGGGTGCGGGCTGGCAACGGCTCGCGTGTCGCGAGCGCCGCTTTCGCGAGCGCCACCTCGGAGGGGAGGAGCCCCGGTCCGGACCCGAGGGCGCGCTCGAGGATCTCGGCCTGATCCAGGGTCAAGCCGATGAAGAGCAGGGTGCGCGGATCGATGGTGCCGGTAGCTTTCGCGGCTTCGGCGTGGGGTGCGCCGTCCCTGCCCGTCTCACGTTCGGCCCAGGCGAGCGCCGCGAGCGTCGCTGCGTCCTGGCGTTCTCGCTGCTCTTCGACGAGGAGAGCGTAGGCGGCGCTCGGCTCCGTGGGGAGGAGCCAGGCGGCGCAGCCTCGGCGGTCGAGCGCGCACGCGGCCCTCAGGTCGCCGTCGTCGCCCAGCTCATGGGCCAGCCGTCGCGCCTCGAAGCTCGTAGGAGCCCGGGCGAGATCCGTCCGCGCGCCAACCGCGTCACCGTTGTGGAGCCGAATCCGGGCGCGGTGGAACAGGGCGGGGCCGTAGTCGGGGCGAACGCTGAGCACCGTGTCCAGGCCGGTGGCCGGCTGACCGTGCATCGCGCTCCACCACGCCGTCATGGTCATCGACCAGGCCCAGCTCTCGCTGCCCGGGGGGGAGGCGGCGATCGCGCGCGCCTGGAGCTCCATCGCGCCCGGATAATCGCCCCAAGACCAGCGTAAGTATGCGATCCGGTCGTACAGGCCTGGACCCGGCGCGCGGTCGGCGGCGAACTGGTAAGCTCCGGCGGCTGCGTCCAGGCGGCCGAGCTCGGCGCGCGCGTCGCCCAGGACCTGGGCGGCAAAAACCGTGGGTTCCGCATCGAAGATTTCCGACGCGGTCGCCTCGGCCTCAGCGAACCGGTGAAGCTGAAGCCAGACCTCGGCTTGGGTGAGCCGGACCGCGGGGTCGCCCGGCGCGGTCTCGAGCGCACACGCACAGGCCTGGTCGGCGAGGGTGTAAAAGCCGCTGTCTCCCGAGATCCTCGCCTCTTCCACGTAGACGCGCGCGAGGGCCACGAGCGCTTCGGAGCTGGGGGCCTGCGTTTGGAGCCCTGCACGTTTGTCGGCGAGCGGCCCCGGCGCCGGGGCTCGGCTCAGCGTACAAGGGCTCGGCACCGGACGAGCTGGTGGGGGCGCACACGCGGGGGCGAGGAGCGCCGAGATGAGGAGGCCCAGCGCGGGTATTGCGGCGGCGCGCGCCCGGGTCGGGTGAGCCGGCTGGCCAACCAGCCTCACACGCCGGCGGGTTCGTCGTAGCAGCACTTCTTGAACTTCAGGCCGCTCCCGCACGGGCAGGGGTCGTTCCGTCGAAGGTTGTTTTCCAGCGCGAAAAGACGTGCTTCTGCGCCTTTTTCAGGGAGACGCACCTTCGGGGCGGTGAAGACGACCGGAGCCGGGGGTGGCTCGTCAGGCTCGGAGTACCGTTCGGCCTCCGCCTCGCGGTCGAGCTCGCCCGAGGCGAGGCGGCGGGCATTGGCCTTGGTGGGCGAAGCCGCCACGTTTTCGGCGACGCGGGGGGCGATACGCAGGAGCCGCGCCACGACCGCCTCGTCACGTAACGAGCTCATCAGGAGGAACATGTTGTAGGCCTCCTTCTTGTACTCGAGCAGCGGGTTGCGTTGGCCGTAGCCACGCAGCCCGATGCCGTCACGCATACGGTCCATCGCGAGGAGGTGGTCTTTCCAGAACTGGTCGGCGTAGACCAGCAGGAGGCTCCGCTCCGCCTCACGCAGCTCGTTCTCGCCGATCTCCTTTTCCTTGGCCTCGTAGGCCGCGACCGCACCCTCGTGGATGCGCCGTCGCAGCTCCACTCGCGCCAGATCCCTGAGGGCCTCCGGGGTGTCCTCCCAGCGCAGCGTGAACATCTCCTCGACCCGTTTGAGGATCGCCGTGGTGTTCCAGTCATCGGCCCCGCTGCCCTCAGGCGCGTGCTCCGACATCAGGTCGTCGACGAGCTCGTTGACCGCTTCCAAGACCATCGCGCGGACGTTCTGGCCGGTGAGCGCCCGGCGACGCAGGTCGTAGACCGCTTTTCGCTGGAGGTTCATGACGTCGTCGTATTCGAGCAGATTCTTCCGGATGTTGAAGTTGTGACCTTCGACCTTGCGTTGTGCGTCCTCGATGCTCCCGGTGACCCAACGATGCTCGATCGGCTCGTCGTCCTTCATGCCCATGGTGACCATGAGGTTGCGCATCCGGTCGGAGGCGAACATCCGCATGAGGTCGTCTTCGAGCGACAGGTAGAACCTCGATGAACCCGGATCGCCCTGGCGTCCGGAGCGGCCCCGGAGCTGATTGTCGATTCGCCGGCTGTCATGCCGTTCAGTGCCGAGGATGTGCAGGCCGCCGGCCTTGAGCACTTCGGCCCGCTCGGCTTCACATTGTGCGCGATAGCGCGCGGTCGCGGCCGCGAGCGCCTCAGGATCGACGCCGGGACCCAGCTCCATCCGTGCGAGGCCCTCGGGGTCGCCGCCGAGCTTGATGTCCGTGCCGCGGCCCGCCATGTTGGTGGAGATGGTCACGCCACGAAGGCGCCCGGCCTGAGAGACAATCTCGGCTTCGCGGGAGTGGTTCTTGGCGTTGAGCACTTCGTGGGGGATCTGTTTGGCCCGTAGCAGGCGGGCGACCTTCTCGCTGGTCTCGACGCTCGTGGTGCCGACGAGCACGGGCTGTCCGCGCTGGAAACACTCCTCGATCTCGCCGCACACCTTGGCGAATTTGCCGCCTTGGGTGAGGTAGACGATGTCGTCGCGATCCTGCCGCACGACGGGACGGTTGGGCGGAATGGGCACGACTTCGAGCTTGTAGATGCTGTTGAATTCCTCGGCCTCGGTGACCGCGGTGCCGGTCATGCCGGCGAGCTTGTTGTACATGCGGAAGTAGTTCTGGAAGGTCACCGTGGCGTAGGTCTGGGACTCCTGCTCGACCTTCACACGCTCCTTCGCCTCTACCGCCTGATGGAGCCCGTCGGACCAGCGCCGCCCGACCATGAGCCGGCCCGTGTTCTCGTCGACGATCACCACCTTGCCCGACTGAACCACGTAATCCTTATCCCGCTTGAAGATAAAATGTGCCTTCAACGCCTGGTTTACGTGGTGAAGGATCGTCATGTTGTGCGGATCGAAGAGGTTGTCGATGCCGAGCCGCGCCTCCACCTTGTCGACGCCCTCGTCGGTCAAGGTGACCGAACGGTTCTTCTCGTCGATGGTGAAGTCCACGTCCTTCTGGAGGAGCGGGATGATGCCGTCGATGATCATGTACTCATCGACCGAATCTCCGGTAGGTCCGGAGATGATGAGCGGGGTGCGGGCTTCGTCGATGAGGATGGAGTCCACCTCGTCCACGATCGCAAAGTGATGGCCTCGCTGCACCATGTCATCGAGCCGGAACTCGAGGTTGTCCCTCAGATAGTCGAAACCGAACTCGTTGTTGGTGCCGTAGGTGATGTCCGAGGCGTAGGCCCGGCGTTTGACCTGTTTGTCCCTCTCGTTGGACAAGATCACACCCACCGAGAGCCCCAGAGCCCGGTAGATCGTGCCCATCCACTCAGAGTCGCGGAGCGCCAGGTAGTCGTTGACGGTGACCACATGCGCGCCCTTTCCCGCGAGCGCGTTGAGGTAGACCGGCAGCGTACCGACGAGGGTCTTGCCCTCACCCGTCTTCATCTCCGCGATCATGCCGCGATGAAGCACCATTCCGCCGACGAGTTGCACATCGAAGTGGCGCATCTCCATGGTGCGCCGGCCCGCTTCGCGGACGACCGCGAACGCCTCCGGTAGCAGATCATCGAGCTTGGCGCCGTTGTCGACGCGCTGGCGCAAGTCGGCGGTGCAAGCGCGCAGCTGCTCGTTCGAGAGCCCTTTGTACTTCGGCTCCAGGCCGTTGATCTGCGACACGGCGGGCTGCATCTTCTTGATGAGCCGCTCGGCGCGGGTTCCAAAAACTTTGCTGATGACGGTATCGAGACCGAGCATGGGGCGGGCTCCAGGGCGGGTGCTCCGCCGGCCCCACGGGCTATTCACCGCGCGGCAGGTAGTCCAGCGGATTGACCTGCTCTCCGTCGAGCAACAGCTCATAGTGTAGGTGTGCACCGGTAGATTGGCCTGAGCTCCCAACAAGGGCGATCACGTCCCCTGGGAGCACCTCGTCGCCCGCCTGCACCAGGAGCTCCGAGGCGTGGCCGGATCGACTGCTGATCCCGGCGCCGTGGTCGATCTCCACCATCCGCCCGAGGCCGGCGTGCCAGTCCGCGAAGGTCACGATGCCGCCAGCCGTCGCGTAGATCGGCGTGCCGTAGTGAGCGCCCACGTCGATGCCCGCATGGAACTTCCAACGCTGGTTGAACGGTGATCGACGCCAGCCGAACAGGGAGGTCACCGGCTCGTCGGGCTCCGTGGGCCACACCTGCGGCAGCGCGCCTTCGAGCGCGGCCCACTGTTCGATGGGGCCGCTGAGCTCGTCGATCTCGGGGATCAAGGCGCTCAGCTCCAGCGCCACGCGGCGAGCGCGAGCGCCGGCGTCGCCCGGTCCGACCTCCCGAGGCAGCTCCACGCCCGAAAGCCAGCCCTCATAGGCGCTGACTTCGTTGTCATCGAGCGGCCCGAAGCCGGGGAGCAGGCCGCGTCCGCCGAGCTCACGCAGGCGCTCATCGTAAGCCTGCACCCGCGCCACCAGCGTCTCCACCCGGACGAGCTCGTGCCGGACCTCGGTGATCTCCGCTTGGAGCGCCTTGTTTTCGGCGACGAGCGCGTCATGGCCCAAGACACGAGGCAAGGTGTAGAGCTGGGCCGAGAGGGCCGCGACGAGGAGCCCGCCGACGGCGGCGACGGTGACCGCAGCGGCGCGGAGCTGGCCTACGCCGAGCGCGAGCTGACGCACCTCCCCTCGGCCGTGGGAAGGCACAAAAAGGAACGTGAAGGTGGATTCTTGCGGTGGCGCTGGGTCGGGCGAGGCGGCGGCGCGCCTCAGGGTCCGGACCTCAGGCAACCTCGTCCACCCGGGCGAGCACACAGGTGATGTTGTCGTCTCCACCGCGCTCGCAGGCCAGGTGGATGAGCTGGCGCACCGCGTCCTGCGGGCTCAAGGAGCGGGCGAGCTCGCCCATCTCCGCGGTCTCGACCAGGTTGGACAAACCGTCCGAGCACAGGACGAATCGGTCGCCCCGCCGCACGGCCCGGACCTGGATGTCGATCTCCACCTCTTCGGTGTAGCCGAGCGAGCGGGTGATGATGTTTTTGAGTCGGTGCGTCCTGGCCTGTTCGGGGGTGAGCAGGCCGGCGCGGACCTTCTCGTTCACCAGGGAGTGGTCTTCGGTGAGCTGCTCGATGCGGCCTTCGCGCACGAGGTAGCTGCGGCTGTCGCCGACATGACCGATGAACGCGTTGCCGCTGTCCACGAGCACTACGAGGCAGGTGGTGCCCATGCCGCGATACTCGACCTCAGCCGATGCTTTTTCGAAGATGCGCTTGCCCGCCAACCGGATCGCGTAGCGCAGGCGCTCACGCACGACCTCAACGGTGCCCTCTTCCCTCGCCGCCTCGATCTCGGGCGTAGTCTCCAGGTTGGCGAGCACTTCTTCGACGGTGTTGACCGCAATCGCGCTGGCGAACTCCCCACCCGCGTGGCCCCCCATGCCGTCGCAGACCACGAAGAGGTTGAGTTCGTCGTTGATGAGGTAGTTGTCCTCGTTGTTGGTTCGTTTTATCCCAACGTCGGTCATGCCGCACGAGGTCATCCGCATCTCAAGTCTCCTCGCCTGCGGTCTGCCGCAGAAAAGCCGGTGAGGGGGCCTAACCGATAGGCTCGGGGTTCGCCGGTTCGGGCTGCGCGACGATCCGGGGTTGGGTGCTCGGGAGCGCGGCGGCCAGCCGGTTCCACGCGGGGAGGTCCAGGGCTTCGGCGCGGAGCCCGGGATCCACCTGAGCCGCAGAACAGGCGGCGTCGATCGATGCCGCGCTCCAGTGCTGGCCAAGCGAGTTTCTCAAGGTCTTCCGGCGTAAACCGAAGCCAGCCCGCACCACTCGCTCATGATGGGCCGGATCCACGCCGCCGAGGCGGGGCGCCGGGTAGAGATCGAGGCGCATCACCACCGAGTCCACCTTGGGCGGGGGCCGGAATGCCCCCGGTGGTACCAGGAAGCAGCGCTCCACGGCAGCGCGAGCCTGCGAAAACACAGAAAGCGAGCCATAGTCCGGACTGCAGATGTCGGCAGCGAGGCGCTCACCGACCTCCTTCTGGAGCATCACCACCAGGTGACGGAACCGCTCCGGCGCCGAGAGCAGCCGCACCAGGATCGGCGTACCTACGTTGTAGGGAAGGTTGGAGCACACGATCCAGTTCGGGCCGGGACAGAGCTCCTCCAGGTCGATCTTCAGCCCGTCCCCTTCGACGAGCCTCAGCTCTGGAAACTCCCGCCGAAGCCCCGCGGCGAGGTCCCGATCAAGCTCCAACGCGGTCAACTCGGCGCCCGCGTCGAGCAGCGCACGGGTGAGCGCGCCGCGACCCGGGCCGATCTCCAAGACGCGGTCGCCCGGTCGGATCGCCGCCGCGCGTACGATACGCGCCACTACCTCGGGCGCGTGCAGGAAGTGCTGGCCGAAACGTTTACGGGCAAAGGGCATGGACGCCTCGGCGGCAAGACCGGTGGTTCAAGGAGGGAGAAGCTCGGAGGGTGTCCACCGGGCGCGCGCGGTGAGATCGAGCGCGCTCGACTCGCCGGCGAGCAGACGCAGCCGACCGGCCAGCGCAATCATCGCGGCGTTGTCGGTGCATCGTGCGCGGGGCGGGAGGTAGAGCTCGAGGTCGGTCTGCCGGAGCGCTTCGCGGAGCGCGGTGTTGGCGGCGACCCCGCCGCCGATCGTCACGCGGCGGACGCCGGTCTCTGCGGCGGCGCGCACGACGCGGCTGACGAGCACATCCACCACGGCGTCCTGAAAAGCAGCGGCGATGTCGGCTTTGTTCGCGTCCGGCTCGCGCGCGGCCAGCTGGATCACCGCGGTCTTCAGCCCCGAGAAGCTCAGGTTGAGCTGGCCACGTAGCGGACGCGGCAGCGAGAAGCGCCCAGCGTCGCCGTGTCGGGCGAGGGCCTCGATCGCGGGGCCGCCCGGGTACCCGAGGCCGCACACCCGCGCGACCTTGTCGAAGGCCTCACCAGCGGCATCGTCGATGGTCTCGCCAAGAACTCGGTACTTCCCGAGACCTTCGGCCAGGTAGAGCGTCGTGTGTCCGCCGCTCACCAGGAGCGAGATCCATGGCCACTCAAGGTCGGGGGCGTCCAGGAGCGGCGCCAGCAGGTGACCTTCGAGATGGTTGATCCCGATGAACGGTACGCCCCAGGCGATAGCGGACGCCTTCGCGAAACAGTGGCCCACCAGGACGGCGCCCAGCAGCCCAGGGCCGCTGGTGGCTGCCACCGCGTCGGGCCGTACGATGCCTGCGCCGGCGAGCGCGGCACGGCAGGTGGCGACGATGTTCTCGGCGTGTGCGCGGCTCGCGACCTCGGGCACTACGCCCCCGTACTGCTCGTGGACGGTCTGGCTGTGGATGATGTCGGAGAGGAGCCCCTCGGCGCCGACCACGGCGGCGGCCGTCTCGTCGCACGAGCTCTCGATGCCGAGGACCTTCATGGCGCAGGCGGCGGTGTCGGCGGGGTCGCCGTCGGCGCGCCGGTCGAGCTATGGCGCACCTTGGGCAGGTAGCTCGCCGGATCGAAGCGGCCCTCGTCCTTGACGCCATCATGGCAGCTTGTACAAGCCGTTTCGGCCGGCGTGGCGTTCATGCGCACCGCGCCGGGGTTGGCCGCGTGTTCGCGGCCCGCGCCGTGGCAGGACTCACACCCGACCCCCTCGAGTCCACGCACGGCAAAAGCCGACTTTGGTCCATCCGGGTGAAGCGCGCCGGTGACGTGACAGGTGTAGCAGTCCGAGTCACGATGCCGATTCTGGGCGACGAGGCTGGTATATGCGGCGGCGTGCGGGGTCGTGGACCACTGTGCCGTCTGGGCCCCGTGGCAGCCGGCGCACGCCGCGGAGCCGACAAAGGGGCCCGTGGCGGTGGCGAGGGTGTCCACCACGGGGGCGCCACGGCTAAGCTCGTCCTTCAACGCCGTGATCAGGGCGGCGGTCGCCGGGTCGTCGGTGACCGTGGCGTCGAGCTCGAGGAGTCGGTGGGTGGACTCGTGCGCCGGCCCGGAGTTCGCAGAGGCGGCTGCGAGCTCTGCCTCGACCTCCTTGAGCTCCTTGCCGTAGTAGTCGAGTCGGCGTTGAAGACGCGCCGCCTCCACTCCGTCCTCGGTGTCCGTCAGTTTCCGAGTGAGCTCGGCGATCTGCGAGGTGTATTTGTCCTTCTTCTCCGCGAGCTGGGCGTAGGCGCCGACGTCACGAAAGCGGGTCGCGCCGGGCAGGTGGCGCACCTCGAGCACCCCCAGCTTCTTTCCGCGGGAGCCGGCCGCAAGCCGCAGGTCTCCAGCCGCGGTAGCCCGAGGATTCAGATGCTCCTTCCTCTCTTCGCCGTTGATGAGCAGGTTGATCTCGGGCACCGCGTCAAGCAGGCGCTGGTCTTCGTCGTTCCGCCCTCCCGAGAGGACGACCCAGAAGTCCGCAGCCCCCAAGCTCTGGATCGCCGCTTGTACGGCGGGAACCGGGTCGCCGGCGACACAGCCGGGGCTGTCCACATCTTTGCCCGCGACGCCGACGACGCCGATCCTCAGCCCGGCTCGCTCGACGACCCGTCCCGGGGGAAAAGGCGCCTCGCCCGAGCACGAGAGGTTGGCCGAGATCGTCGGGAGCTCCAACCGCTGGCTGGTCTCCTTGAGCCACGCCAGGCCAAAGGCGAGGTCTCCCGTCGCGACGTTGAGCCCGTCGGGTGCGCCCAGCTTGACCGCCTCCGCGATCAGCGTAGCTTTGCTAAACGCTTCGGCGCGTTGGGCCTCGGGTACCCGCGCGCTCTTGCTGTAGAGGTTGCCGGCGTCGAATACGACCACGGGATCGCCGCTGGCTCGGAGCTGGGAGAGGAGGGTGTTTCGCCTGGACAGACCGCCCAGAGGATGTTTGGGTCAACCACAGGGCTCGTATTCCCCGTCGTTGTTCCCAGAATAGACGAGCTTCAGCGTCCTGGCTTCGCCCGTAGGGGCGGTCGTGGTCTTCGCGCCCTCGCCGTCGGTGGCGCACCCCAACATTAATGAGAGCACCGGCCAGAGCAGTGTCACGGCGCCTTCTCCGGGTTGGTCGGAGCGCCCGCCGCGGGAGCCGCCCCCGTGTTCTGTTCGATTCGTTCGCGGCGCACCGCTTTTTCGTCGTCCGCTGTGGCCTTCCGGTTGTGTTCGCGCATGAGGTCCTTCACAACCTCGAGCACCCCAGAGTCGACGATGTAGACCTCCGGCGACTCCCGGACCCGCGCGTAGTATCGGTCATAAGGCTCGCCCTCCGGACGTTTTCCGGGCGCTGCTGCCTTGCCCACGAGCAGGGTGCGCACGCGGCCGGTGCTCTCCTTGAGCTCCACCGTGATGAGTGGGCGGTCGAAGCCGTAGCGGGCGTCGTCTGCTTCCTCCGCGACGAACTCCTCGGACTCGATCGAGCTCGCCCGGATGCCGACCCGGCTCGGTGTGCTCCCCGGCACCGGCACCCCGTCGTCCCACAGCCACCGGTTCGCCTCCTGTCGGATCACCACCGTGTGGCTCAGATCCTTGTCTTTACCATGGTCATCGAGGGTGGCCACGACCTCGGTGAGATCGTTGATCTCCATACGGGCAAACCGGGTGAGCCGGAGACTCTCCACGGGCGCCGCGTAGTCTTCCAAGAGACCGTTACGAATCGCGTAGACCGAGCCTTCACCTTCCAACATCGCGTAAGAGGTGGGGTATGAGCCGTCGATCTCGCCGGTCGGGCGGCCGACCAACAGCGTGAGTGGATCACGGGAGGAGAAGCGTACGGCGATCCTGGCCTCAGGGGTGTCGAGACCGTACGCGGACAGGTCCTTCACGTCGTCGGCGATGAACTGGATCGCCTTGGCCGCGGATACCCGCCCGAGCAGGCTCCGGACCTCGCTGTCGTTGGCCGGGAAGGTGCGTGGCGCCAGCAGCTCCCACTCGTGGTCGCCTGAGCGTTGGAGCTTGAGGTGATGCCCGTTCGCGAGTGTCGCTTCGAGCTGGTCCACGTCCTTGGAGTCGAAGGTCGCGAAGCGTCGTTCCCGGAACTCCGCGAGGGACAAGGCGTAATAGTCGACAGCACTCTTCTTGACGGTGTAGACCGCGTCTCCCGGGTTTGGCCGGATGTAGAAGCTCACCCCCGAGGGGTTGGGATCTCCTGCGTCGAACTCGCGGGAGCTGCCGTCACGGAAGTGCAGGGTCACGTGGATAGCGTCGGCGCCGAAGCCGTAGAGGGCGTCTTCGCCCGGGTTCTCGATGACCGTCGCGCGGGCCACGAGGTCGTGGAGTTGGTGTTTCACACGGTTGACCATCGATTTGCTCGCCCGCAGGTTCTCGCCTTCGAGCCACCAGCCGTCGGCGCGCTCGGCGAGGACGATCGTCCCTTCTGTGCGTTTGACCTCGACCTTGACCATGTCGGCCTTCTCGAAGACAAACAGGGGCAGCCCCGTCTCCTTCTTCTGGTTCTTCGCCGTGACGGGTTTGACGGCGGCCGGTTCCGGTTGGCCGGCGTACCACAAGCCGGTGACCAGGAGCAGCGCCACCAGCGCGAACAACGTTCCTCGAAAGGCCTTCATCGTCCTCTCCGCCTCGCCCACATCGCCGCGCCGAGCACTACCGCCAACATCGGCCCGAGGCCGATCACCACCCACCGGAGCGCGGCCAGGTCGTCGCTGGACAAGGTCAGGCGGCGGACCGCCTGCGGACGGCCCACCATCGAGAGTCGGCCGTCGTCGCCCACCAGCCAGCGGAGGCAGTTAACCGCAAAGGTGACGTTCCCCGGGCCTTCGGCGAGGAGCGCATTGCTGAAGACGTCGGCGTCCCCGAGCACCAGCACCCGCGCCGTCCCCCGTTTCACCAGGCCCGAGTCCCGGCTGAGCTCAAGCGCGAGCGCCATCGCCGCGGGACCCTTCGTGTCGATCTCCGGCTCGAACTGCGCCTCTCCGTTGAGGAGTGCGCCGCCCCGCTCGATCCACCCATCGCGCGAGGTCTCCAAGAGCGTGGTTGATCGTACTCCTTCGAGCGGCGGTACGGAAGCTTGAAGGGGCGCGACGCCCGCGAGCACGGTCACCAAGAGCTCGTCGGCGAGCGCTTGGGTGACGATGTGATTCCGGTATCGCGGAACCGGCCGATCTTTGTAGGGAAATACCAGCAGCTTGTCGAGGACGAGGCCGTCGGGCACGACCACGCCGACACGCCCGAGAGCCGATGGCACCACGCCCTGGGGCTCTACCGCCATCATCAAGCCGCCGCCCGAGGCTACCCAGCCGAGGAGGAGATCCTCTTCGACGGCGGTCAGCGGCACACGTGGACGGAGCACCAGCACGCCCGCCGCGTCGTCAGGGATCCGCGGCGCCTCTTCGGCTCGTAGCAGATCGAGGCGTTTGAGGTCATAATGTTCCTGTCGGGCGGCGGCCGCGAGCTCCGCGAGCCCGCCCGGCTCCCGATCTTCGGGGTCGAGCTCACCGTGGCCTACCAGCGCGTAGATCGTCCGGCGGCTGTCGCTCATGAGCTGCGAAAAAGCCTGATTTATCGCGGTTTCACCGAGAAACTCCAGCGCCTTGTCCGCTCCCTTGCCGACACGCCGGAACAGCTCACGGTCCTTCAGGTCCACCCGAGCGTCGCCGCGTTGGATGACCACGGTGCCGTACTCGGTGACGCCCAGGCGTTCCGCGGTGAGCCGTTCGCGGTCAAAGTCCACAAACTGGCTCTCCACGATCGGTGAGGCGTAGTCGAGCTCCTCAACGAGGTCCCGCAGCGCGCGGTTCTTGAAATAAGCCTCCTTTTTTCCTTCCTGGGCCGAGAAAGCCGTGATGGTCACCGTCTCGCCGTCGGCTTGGAGCAGGCGGAGCTTGTTGGCCGTGTCGGCCATCAACACGCTGCCCTGGTCCGCGGAGAGGTCTACACGGACGCGGTAGGGTTCCAACACCACATAGAGTAGGATCACCGTGGTGATCAAGAGGATGGTGACGAGCGTGGCGTTGGAGCCGTAGGCGAGTCGTCGCCGCAGGGTGGAGTTCATCGCCACCGCCGTGATTCGACCGAACGATAGGTCAAGAAGAGGAAGACCGCGGTGAAACAAACAAAGTAGTAGACGTCGATGCTGTCGATCACCCCGCGGTTGAAGGAGTCGAGGTGGGCGAGCACGCCAAAGTCACGAAGCTTTTCAGCCATATCGTCGGGCAACAAGGCCTCGGAGCGGCCGACGAGCCAGAAGGGCAGGAGCATCACCACCCCGATAAGGCCGGCGGCTACCTGATCGTCGATCAGCGATGAGGCGAAGAGGCCAGCCGCGCAGAAGCCCGAGGCGACGCCGATGAGCCCGAGGTAGCTCGTGGCGACGACGCCCCAGTCCGGGTCGCCGTAATAGGCGAGCACCGCCGGAAAGAGCAGGGTGCCCAAGAACATCAGCAGGCACAGCGTGAGCGATGCGGCCCATTTACCCACGACGACCGCGGCCAGGGGCACAGGGGAGGTGAGCAGCATCTCCAAGGTGCCCTGCCGCCGCTCCTCGGCGAACTGGCGCATTGTGAGCATAGGGAGCACAAAAACTAGGGTAATCGCCAGGTTTCCGAGTAGGACCCTGAGCGAAGCCTCACCGGTCAGGGTCACGCCCAGGTAGAAGAACACCCCAGCAAGAAACAGGTAGACCGCGAGGAATACGTAGGCGACCGGGCTTACGAAGTAGATCCGCATCTCCTTCTTCCACACCGCGATGAGGTGCCTCATGCCTCCCTCCCGACGATCGACACAAAGGCCTCTTCCAATGAGGGAAGCCGTTGTTCCAACGCCCGTACCTGTCCACCAGCCGCGCTCACCGCGGCGGCGATTTGAGGCCGCGGGTCCTGTGCGGCCCGCACACGTAGCTTGAGCCACGGGCCGTCCGGTTCGCCCAGGGGCTCCACCTCGGCGACGCCGGGCAGGCCGCCTACCCGAGGCGCCGTGACCCCGGAGAGCTCGGCGTAGTACCAAAGTCCTCCGGGGGCCTGAGCGCGCAGCTCGCTGATGGTGCCGGACGCGACCAGCCGTCCGCGGGCGATGATGAGCGCGCGGGGGCAGATCGCCTCGACCTCGCTGAGAACGTGGGTGGAGAGGATCACCGTCTGGTGCGCGCCGAGGTTCTGGATCAGCTCGCGGATGCCCATGACCTGGCCAGGATCCAGCCCCGACGTGGGCTCATCGAGGATCAGCACCTCGGGATCGTGGATCAGCGCCTGGGCCAGCCCGACTCGTTGGCGATAACCCTTGGACAGCGAGCTCAGGATGCGCGACTCCCAGCCAGAGAGTCCCACCCGCTCCATGACGCTCCCGACCTTCTCAGCGCGCTTCCGGCCGTAAAAGCTGCGTAGTTCGGCGACAAACCCGAGGTAGTCGCCGATCGTCAGCTCGGGGTAGAGGGGTGGCGACTCGGGCAGGTAGCCGACCCGTCGCTTCACCTCGGTAGGCTCATCGAGCACGTCAAATCCCGCCACCTTCACCTCACCCGTAGTCGGGGGAATGAAGCCGGTGAGGATCCGCATCGTGGTGGTCTTGCCGGCGCCGTTGGGGCCGAGGAAGCCGACGACTTCGCCCTTGTTGACGGTGAAGCTGACGTCCTGGACAGCGACACGCGGGCCATAGGCTTTGGTGAGTGAACGTACCTCGATCATGGGTGCCGCGCGTAACCCCGAACCGCCGCCCAGACATGTCACGGCGTGTGCTTTCCTTCGCCCGGCGGCGGCTGTCACGCTAAGCTCCTCGGCCACTTCGTCGGAGTTGTTCGGGTGTTTTATGTGCGCCTACTGTTGCTGTCGCTCGTCCAGGGGTGCACGCCGGCTTGGGCAACGGTGACCGACCGCATCCTCTTCGTGGTGGGGGAGCGCCTCGTGACCGTCTCGGATCGCGAGTTCGAGCGGGAGCTCGCACGGGTAGATCCAGGAATGCCGCCGCCCTTCTCCGACCCCGGCTACGATCTGGAGCAGCGGCTCGTCGACATGGCGATCCTGCGGGCGCTGGCGGGCGACAGCGCGGTATACCAGCCGCGACCGGCCGATCTTCGCGCTCGCTGGGAGCGGGTGCGGGACGCCTGGCCCGGGCTCGACGAGTACAACGCCTTTCTGAACCGCTGGGGGGTGGACGACGAGCGGCTGCAGGCGATGTTGTACAGTCGGATGGTGGTGGAGAAGTATGTCTATCGAAACGTCGGTCTCGCGGTGGGCGCCGCCGGCGGGGGCGACGAAGACTACCGCGCCGCGTACCAGGCCTGGATGGGGGACCAGCGTAGCCGCACGCTGGTGCGGGTGGCGCCGTGACCGCGGACTCGGCAGGAAGCGCCGCAACCGTGGTGTTGCGGAGGGCGGGCCCAGGGGACGTTCCGGAGGTGGCGATCGTCGAACGAGCCTGTTTCCCCGAAGATCCGTGGGGTGAGGCGAGCCTGGGCGCGGAGCTCGGGCGCGCCGGCTCCGTATTCCTGGTCGCCCTCGGGCCGGGGTCCGTGCCAGTGGGGTATGCCCTGGGCTGGTGTGTGTTGGGTGAGTTGGAGGTGCTCAGGATTGGTGTGTCGCCAACGGCGCGCAGGGGTGGGCTCGGGCGGAGGCTGCTCGTGGCCCTCCAGCAGGAAGCCAGGGCCGAACTCTCGTTCCTCGAGGTCAGGGCCGACAACGTGGCGGCGCTCGCCCTCTACGCCTCGCTCGGCTACTCCCCGATCCGTCGGCGCCCCCGATACTATGCGGATGGCGGCGACGCGCTGATGATGCGATTGCGGCTGTGATCTGAACGACGTCGTCGTGCTTTGGACTCAAGCGGTCGAGTCCGGGTTTGGCGTCAGCTGGGCGCGAACTCGAACTTCTTCTTGAAGGTGAACTCGTCCACCATCTTGCTGAACTTGAACTTCTCGCCCTGGGTCTGCAGGCACGCTTCAAAGTCGGCGTTCCGCGCTCCCATCGCCTTGACACCCAGGTTGGCGACCTTGCCGTCGGGCCCGACGGTGAAGGTGAGCTGCCATGTGCCGGCGAGCTCTTCGTCGAGCTTGAGAGCCTGCGTGTAACAGTTGTCGAGGCCCCGAGCGTAGCCGTCCACGACCTCACGAACCATCGCCTTGATCTCGTCGGGATCAGACAGCACCTTTCGCCCGGTGAGCGCGATGCCGGAGCTACCCGTCCCGGTGCTGACGACGGTGCCCGAGGTGCCCACGGAGAGCGGCGCGACCTCACTGGCGCCGCCGGCGCTGCTGCCCATGATCCCGCCGCCAGCGACGCCCACTGGCGCGTCGTTGGTGGTGCCGGTTACGACGGTGCCGACCCGCGCGAGGCCGCCTTCGATGTCGGGCGTTCGGGGAGTGCTCGGGGTACGGGGCGGTATCTTGCCGGCCTCGGGCGGCGTTTCGGCCACCGCTAGCTGCGGGGGCTCCGCCGTTGGCGCTTCGGGGAGGTTCCGGAGATCCGCCACCGTGTAGGACGGGAGCTCGTAGATCAGGCTCTCCTGGTAGGCGTCCCACTGGAACTTGCCGATGAAGGCAAAGAAGCCAAGCACGATCACCGCGGCCAATCCGCCCGCAATTGCCCGCACCTTCCGGCGTTGTTCGGCGGCCGCCTCGGCGGCGTCCTTCTTGGCGGCAAGGGCGAGGCCGGGGTCGGTCGCCTCTTCTTCGCCGGGTACCTCAAGGAGGCAGTGGGGGCAATTACCACCGTGAAGGGCGATTTCCGCGGCGATCTCGCCCCGGCAGAAGGGGCAGGCGGGTTTGGACTTCGATCCGGGCGCGGTCATCGGCTGCCTAGTAGCCCGTCCCAGCGACGGGGCAAGGCCGATGCGCCCTGCTTCGTGGCTTCAATCGCCAAGGACATGTCAACCGCAGCCGCGCGCTGGGGCCAGCCCTGTGACGCTCGCCGATGATCAGCGTGCGCCGCGGATCACCTGGTCGACCAGCGTGAGCAGCTCCGCCCCGTCGACGCGGCCAGGCCGGCTGTGGGCCACCTTGCCGTCCTTCCCGATGAGGACCACCTGGTTGCGACAGCGAGGCGTGACCCGGCCGGACGCATGAAATCCCCGCGCCGCCATTCCGAAGGGATCGTAGAGCAGGAAGAAATCCAGCCCGAGCTCGGCGCGCAGCGCGCGTAGCGCTTCGGGACGAGCCGTGTTCACCCCGAACACCGCGACCTCTCGCTCCTGGAGCTGCGGCAGCACCGCCTGGATCGACGAGAGGTTCTTCCGCGTGTCCGGGCAGTCGCCGGCGCGGAAGAACACCAGCGCCACGTTCAGGTGACCCACGAAATCCGGGAGTTTGATCCAGGTGCCTTCGTCGGCCGTCAATGACAGCGGAGTGGCCGACGTGCCCGGCTCGAGGGGCTCCCAGCGCAGCAAGGAGACGATACGGGCAAACATCAAACCTCCGCCGTGCGCGTATCACGCGCGACCGCTTGCGCCTCAGGCCCCGCGCCGCTCATCGCGACGCCGGATCGCCTCCAACAGCAGGAACTCGCTCGAACCCTTGAGATTGGTGAGGCCGCCGTCACGAAACCTCACTTCGAAACGACCCTCAGGGAGGTCCACCAGGGCGTGGAGGGCCTCCTCGCCCAACCACGGCCCGATCTCGGCCGCGACGAGCCGGCCCTCGCGTACGTGGACCTCGCCGGACTCCGCGCCGGCGGCGACCCTGACTACTGCGGTGCGGGCGGAGAGCATCAGGGTCTGGAGCAGGTCGACGAGTGAGAGCTCCGCGAGCTGCCCGCTGATCGCCGCGGTGGTGGCGGCGGCGCTTGTGCGACGACCGACCGCGCGGCGGAGGCGCGCGAGCAGGAGCTCCCAGTTGACCGGGCGCTCCATCACGTCCTCGGCGCCGCGCTCGAGGGCGGTCGCGAGGTTCTGGCCGTGCTCGCCCATCACGATGACCGGGAGCTCTTGGGTCCGCGTGTCGTCCCGCAGGCGATCAAGTAGGTCGAAGTTCGACATACCGGGGAGGCTGGCGCTGAGGAGAAGGGCGGCCGGCCGCACGAGCGCCGCCTGTCGGTGGGTGTCCGCGGCGTCGGCGGAGGTGACCACGCTCATGCCCGCGACGCTGAGCCGGCTCCGCGCCTGCTCGACAAAGCGCGGGTCTCGCTCGGCGACCAGCACCACGGACGAGCCGCCGGCCGTCGCCACCTGCGAGCGAAGACCGTCGCGCCGGAGCACCTCAGTCAAGGCGTGGAGGACGGGGCCGTGATGGCGCGCGGCGTCCGCACCCAGCCGCGACACGGGATCTTCGCCCGGCGCCACCCCTACCTGGACCGCCGCGCGTGCGGTATACAGAACCTCGGCGCCAAGGTGCCGGCCGGGGCTCTCCCGCCCGCTGAGCCGGCGCTCGAGGGTGTCGAAGAGCTCTGTGACTGGGTATGGTGATTCAAGCTGCTGTATCATGGCCCGTGCCGACGCGAGGGGCCCCTGAGGCTCGCGGCCGGCCGCCCGGCTCAGGTCGGCGCCATCAGCCAGTAAGGCGGCGATTTGGAGGGTGTCACGCACCTCGGCGGGCAGGTCGAGCACGGCGCCGATCTCCTTGACCAATCGGTTGGTGCGCCGCACCCGGTCGCCGGGGGAGCCCGCCTCGGCCTCACCGACCACCACGAGTTCCAGGAGCTCCAAGAGGAAGGTGCGGGCTTTGTCGTAGGAGATCGCATAGCGCGACGCCGGCCCCCAACCGTCGACGGCGCCGATCGGCCGGTCGGCCCAGCTCTCCCGCCACACCGCAAGATCTGCGTCGATCTCCCGGGCGATCGCCGCGCGATACAGCACCCGTCCAGCACGTCCGGCCTGCAGCAGCGCGGAGACCTGCCCGGGCGTGGTGCACACCTCGACTTGTGAGGACTCGAAGGAGCCAATCTGCCGTAACAAGGCGGCGTACTCCGGAGAGGTCTCCAGGGCGACGGTGACGGGTCGCTGTTCGTGCGAGATCGCGTTCCGAGCGGGCGCGGGCTGGGCGCGCGGCAGGATCCGGTCGAGGAGGCTGCGAATCGAACGCCGAGGGGCGACGAAGAGGCGGAGCCGGGAGGCCCCAGACGTGGTCTGAGCCGCCTTCAACGCCTCTATCGCCGTAGGGTCGGCGGTGAGCAGGGAGAGCACACGCCGCTCGGCGTCCAGAAAGGTGGGAACCAGGAGGTGCTGACGGATCAGGTCGGCCGGCAGGATCTGGAGGATCATGGGCGCGACGGAGAGGCGGTCGACCCGCTCGGCCGGCACCATGTTCAGGCGGAAGAGCTGAGCCCAAGCATGGGCCACCGCGTCGTCGTCCAGCCAGCCGCGCTCCACGGCGAGCTCGGCGAGAGCCGCACCGTCTCCGACATCACGACGCAGGTCCTCGATCTGCACAGAATTGAGCAGCCCCAGCGTGACGCAGGTGTCGCCGAACGAAACCTCGGACATCCCCGACCCGACTACCTATATCGTGGTGCCGGCCGCGTAGCACTCCTGCTCGGGGCGCGCCCCCTGTCGGGGAGTGGTGAAAGGCAGGGGCGACCCGGGCGCACGACGCCTTGGTTTGCTACATGGTCGGCGGATGGCTGTCCCCGGTACCCCGCGAGTCACTGTTCGGCCGCTCGAAGCGCTCCGAGGCGCGTTTCAGGCGCTCGCGCGTGAGTCGCGACGGAACCACGCCGAGCACGGTGTGGCATTTGTTCCGCCTGCATCCTGGATTTCTGGTGTACGGCCGTCGCTGGCGTCCGGTCCGCTGCGTATCGAGGTCGGGCTTGACGGCCTGAGCGCTGGGGGAGGGCTGGTGCTGGAATGCGGCGAGGTTCGTACCGACGTGCCGCACCGACTGTTCCTGGCCGGGGTCCGGGTGGTGTTCGTCGAGCCTACAGTCTCGGATTCCGAGCTCGACCGCCTCGCTCGCCTCTTCCACGACGCCACGCGTGTGGAGGATCTGCTCCCTTCCATCTGGGCGCACGAATTTGAACGGGTGCAACTGGAGTTCGGTGATCCGGCGCACGCCGATCCTTTGCTCCCGCCCGGCCCGGACGGTCTGCTGTCCGCGGTGCGGCAGATGATCGAGGAGCTGGAGCGCGAGATCCCCGCCGCCGAGCTCGAGGCAGGCAAGGCCCTCGCGCAGCTCCTCATGACGAGCGACCGGGTCGACTCGCGGGCGATCGCGGTGTCCGACGGGCTTCGTGAGGAGCTGAGCGCGCTTTCCACCGGCGCCGACATCGAGATGGCCGACCTCCCGGGTGCGATCTGCGCGGCGGCGCTCGTGTCGGTCAGCCCCGAGGTTTCGCGCCTTCTGGGTGCGGCGCTCCTCGACCACGCCTTACGTAGGGTGGAGCTGCGTACCAGCCCGTCACGTCCCCTACACGCCCTCCTCGACGTGCTCGACCCCGAGACCACGCGTGAGGTGCCCTTTCGCGAAGAGCTGGCGACGTCGGTTGCACACGCCGCGGTGGCGGCGACGGCCGCGATCGGTCGCGTGGCGGTAGCTGGGGGAGAACGCCGGCTTCACGGTTTCTTCTTCACGCTTGCCGCCCTCGTTCCGCACCCGGCCGACCAGGCGCCCCTGGTCGAGGGGCTGCCGCCGTGGGCGATCCAGGCCTTTGCCGATGGGGTAGGCGCCGCGCATCCTCAGGATGCGATGGAGGCCCTGCGCGAGGCACAAGCGGCTGGCGGAGGCCGTCTTTTGCTGGCGCTTGGGCTCGTGGCCCGGGTGAACGACGGCCTGGTCATCGACCTGGTCTTGCCGCTCACGGCCCATGTGGACGCGGCGGTGCGAGAGGCGGCGTTGTACGCCCTTCGTCAACACCAGACCGCCCGGGTGAAGGAGCGCGTGCACCAGGCGCTGACCGATGCGGCCGAAGGGGTGAGGCTCGAGGCCCTCCGTCACGCGGTGGCGTGGCGCGACGCGGACATCGTGCCGGTGCTGGAGCGCTCGCTCCAGGATCCCGCCCTGGCGCGTCGGTCTGATCCCGAGGTTCGCGCCCTGTGTATCGCGTTCGGGCGGATCGGTCGGAACCAGTCCGAGACGCTCCTGACCGCGTGGGCGCTCGGGCAGCGCCCCGCCGTACACCCGGCCCAGCCCCGCTACGCCCTGCACGGCCTGCGCTCGGCGGGGACGGGTTCGGCCCGCGCCTCACTGGTGCGCATTTCGCAGGAAGTACCCAAGCTTCGTGACGAAGCGGTCGCGATGCTGAAGGAGGGTGCATGAGCGTCGCCCAGCTCGACTCCCTCGCGGCGATCATCGCCCGCCAGTGGGCAGCGCTCGCCCGGGTGGTGGGGGCGGCCGATTCGGGCGGCCACGGTCGTGTGTTCGCGGCGAGCGCCCAGCAGCTCAACTCGCTCGTGGCCCGGCAGTCTGAGGCTCGGATCGAGCTGGATCGCGGGTTCTGCTACGTCAACGGTTATCCGGCGCGTATGGGTCCAGAGACCCGGCTGGCGCTCGCCGACCTGGAAGGCCGCTTGCGCCGGAAGTCGATCGGCGGCTTCCGGCTTCGCGGCGCGGTCGACGGCGGCGCGATCATCGCCCTGTTCCGGCTGCTCACGGACGAGCCGGACGCTGGGAGCATCATGGATCGGCAAGAACGGCTGGATCGGGCCGGTGGACGCGTTCTGGAGCTGCTGCCCCCTCGACAGGTACTGGTCTCGGCGGCGATCGCCGCGGCGCAGCGTGCGCGGAGCGCTTCGGCCCTGACGGTGTGGACGGCGGCCGCTTTGGCCATCAGCGCGGTGGCGGCTGAGGCGGGAGGCACGGTCGGTTCTCCTGAGCTGCTGCGCGCGCTCGGCAGTCTCGCCGACCTCGTGCGCGAGGATCCGGTGCAGGTGCAACGTCTGCTCGCGCTTCGTGAGCCGATGCGACCGCCGACCGGATCCGCCCTACGCACCGTGCTGATCGTGCTCCTGCTCGGGAACGCCCTGGGGATGGACCGGGGCCGCCTCACCGAGCTGGCGCTGGTCGGAGTGATGTCGGCGTTGTGGTGTCCCGAAGGCACCCATGACGAGCGGGTCGCCGCGGTGGTGCGCTCGCTGGCGGGCCGTGGCGCCGACGTCATGAGCAGCCGCAGGGCGCTCGCGTTGTTCGATCAGGCTCCGGCGGTCGGACGCGGCGCGCATCTCTACGGGCGGATCCTCGGCGTAGCGCGGGAGTATGAGCGGATGACGAGTGGCGACGGGGACTCTCCTCCGATGCTTCCAGAGGAGGCGTACAGCACGATGCAGGGCGGCGCGGTGGATCGCGAGTTGCTCGCGATGCTCGCGCGGGTGCTCGGTCGGTATCCGTTAGGCACGGGCGTTCGCCTCGATTCGGGGGAGCTCGCGCTGGTCTACCATCCGCCGACCGATCCGACCCAGCCGACGCGCCCCGTGGTGCGCCTGCGCTCGGGGCAGGAAAACGGCAAGGTGGTGGACCTCGCGGACACCGCCGGAGGGGGCCGTCAAGTGGTAGAGGGGGTTGATCCCCGCACGATCTCCGCCGACCTGTGTCGGGCGCTTTTCCGCTGACGCCGTGCCCGTCGTCGCGTTGCTCACGGATTTTGGCCTGTCGGACGCCTATGTCGGGGTGATGAAGGGTGTGATCCTCGGGCGCTGCCCGTCGGTCACCCTGGTCGACATCAGTCATGAGGTCCCACCGCAGGACCTCGTCTTTGCGGCCTACCAACTTGAGTCGGCGTGGCGGTGGTTTCCGGAGGCCACGGTGTTCTTGGTGGTGGTGGATCCCGGGGTCGGCACTGCGCGGCGCCCGGTCGCGGTGAGGGTCGGCTCACGCTACTTCGTCGGCCCGGACAATGGGGTGTTCTCGCTCCTGCCCGATGCCGAGATCCGCGAGATTGTTCGGCCTGATCTCCCGCTGCTGTCCCGTACATTTCACGGGCGGGACCTTTTTGCCCCGGTCGCCGCCGACCTCGCGGCGGGCGCGCCGTTCGAGGCGCTGGGCCCGCGGCGCTCCGACCCGGTGCGCCTGCCGCTTCGAGACGCCGAGGCCTCGATCGGGGAGGTGATCTACCTGGATCATTATGGCAACGCGATCACCTCCCTCGTTGGAAGGGACTCGGGCGTGGTTGAGGTCGGCGGACGCGAGGTTCCCGTTCGGCACGCGTACGGTAGCGTGCCGGTTGGTGCGGTAGTCGCGGTGACCGGGAGCTCGGGTCGACTCGAGCTCAGCGTACGGAACGGTCACGCGGGTGCGGCGTTGGGCCTCGAGCGAGGTACACCGGTGCGCTGGAGGCAGGATGAGTGAGGGGTCAGCCGGCGCGCTGCCGACGGCGGCGGAGCTGAGCGCGCGGCGCGTGGCGCTCCAAACGGTGCTTCAAGGTATGGGAAACGTGCTCGTGACCTTCTCCGGCGGGGTCGATTCGGCGCTCCTCTTGAAGGTCGCGGTGGACACCCTGGGGGACGGCGCCGTGGCGCTCACGGCCGCCTCGCCGACGTTGCCACCCGAAGAGATCGAGGACGCCCGCAGGTTTGCCGCGTCCATCGGCGTCCGACACCTCGTCGTGGAGGCGCACGAGCTGGAGCGCGAGGGCTACGCCCGAAACGAAGGGAATCGTTGCTATTTTTGCAAGACGGAGCTCTTCGACCTCGCCCGGGACGTCGCAGCCCGAGAGGGCTTCCTCTGGGTAGCGGACGGTACGATCCTCGATGACCTGGGGGCTCACCGCCCCGGGTTGGTCGCCGCGACCGAGCATACAGTTCGACATCCGTTGGTGGAAGCCGGGTTTCGGAAGAGCGATGTCCGAGGAATGGCGCAGGAGCTCGGCCTGTCGGTCTGGGACAAACCCAGCTTCGCCTGTCTCGGCAGCCGTTTCGCGGTCGGCACCCGGGTCACGCTGGAGCGCGTGGATCGGGTCAGGCGGGTCGAGAGTCGCCTACGGTCCCTGGGCTTTCGGCAGTTTCGGGTACGGTTTCATCTGCTGGACGGCGAGGAGCTGGTCCGGGTGGAGCTGGACCTTCCGGAGCTCGGGCGGATCGTCGAGCCCGGCGTGCGCGAAGCGGTCGTCATGGCGTGCGAAGTAGAGGGAATTCGTTGGATTACCCTAGATCTTTTGGGTTATCGGAGCGGCAGTACCTCCGCTCGTCCGCTCCGCGCTTGATGCACGGGCGCCTGTCGCTTCATCGGCGTCGCCCCGCGCGGCGAGCGTGGGTGACCCGGTGGGCGCGGTTTTGGGTCGCGGACCGGAAGGAAACGCCGTGACTTCGGCCCAGCGCGCGGTGCTCTGGGAGCTCGGGGGCCTCTGGCTCGTGAGTCTACTGCTCATTCGAGCCGTTGTGACTGTTCAAGCAGCCGGACTCCCCGACTGGGTGCTGGCCGCCGTTCCGTTCTTGTTCATTTATATGCCTGTCTGGTGGTGTCGGCGGCGGGGCGTCGACAGCGATCCCTATCGTCTGGCGGTTCCCCCCTTTCTGGAGCTTCCTCCCTGGCGAGAGGCAGAGAGCTTCGCGCTGCGGGTGGTGACGCTCGTGTTGATCCCGTGGCTCGTGGGCTACCACCTCTATCAGACCGTGCTGTTCCAACATTCGGCCGAAATGGTGACACCGCGAGATCTGGAGCTGCTGATCCCCTACCATCTCTTCTACGTAGCTTTGCCGGAAGAGTTCTTTTATCGAGGATACTTTCAGACGCGGCTCGACGAGGTCTTCCCGCCGCGCTGGCGCGTCTTTGGCGCCACGGTGGGTCCGGGCCTGGTCATCGCGTCGCTCTTCTTCGCCTTCGGCCACTCGCTCGTGGTCGTGCGCTGGTGGCATTTCGCCACCTTTTTCCCAGGGTTGCTGTTTGGCTGGGCTCGGGCGCGCACCGGGCACGTGCTCGCCGGCGCGATGCTGCACGCCTGGGCCAACGTCACCGTCGCAATTCTGGACAGTCTGTACGGCGTTCGGTGAGACGGCGCTGATCTACGCCTACAACGCGCTCAACACATGCCAGGCGATGCCGCCGACGTAGGCGGTCGTGAGCACCATCAGGCTCCGGAGGTGCAGGCGCGTTGCGGCGGCCTCCTCGTCGCGCAGCACCATCTGCGCAGTACGAACTGCCACCGCCAGGCCGGCGATGACGTAGAGGTACGCCCAGACGTAGAGCTTGTCCATGAGGGTGAGGTAGCCAACGTCCGGCAGCGTCTCGTTGAAGGTCATCTGCAGCGCGACGATGGTCAGCAGCGCGGTGATGCCGATGCTGATCCGCGGCTCCACGTAGCGGGGCGCGAGCAGGAACATCAACGCGGCGCACGCGGTCGCACAGAAAAACGGCAGGATGAGCTTGATGGAGTAGGCGAAAGCCGGCCGGGCGATCGGCAAGCTCATGAGCGTACGAGAGTAGGTGTCGGGCGCGCCGAGCCGGGGATCCCCGAAGGTGGTGGGGTACTTGAACTCAGAGACCGTGAGCGTCGCGGGCAGGAATTCGTAACCAGGCAGACTCAGATCGGGGTTGACCGTGACCGGTGGATCACCGAGCACGTAACGTAGCCCTTCCGTGTTGAGTTGGGTGTCTTCGAAGCCCAACACGATGGCCTGCTCGTCGAACGGGTAGTCGTTGAGAGGCATCTTCCGAGAGAAACGTCCGGTGATACGCAGCACCTGGTAGAGACTGCCGTCTTCCAGGCTCTCTGGCTCTTCGTAGAGCGGGGTGAGCACGTGACCCCACGCTTCTGAGGCGTTGGTGAACTCGAGAGTGGAGGATGGATCAGCGTCTTCACCCGTCCACCGGAGCCATACGTAGGCGTCGAGCGCGTAGGAGTGGGTCTTCATGTCGATCGCCTGTACGTCGTTGACGTGGACGCCGACCGTCACCTCGAGCGGGCCCTCCCGGACGGGGGCCCCTTCCTCAGCGGACGCTTCTTCATCCGCTGCTTTCTCAGGCTGTTTTTCCGCGTCGTCTTCGCCAGCCTCGGCGGGTGGTGTCGTGATCGCCGTCTTCGGCACGTCTTGCGCGCCCGCGTCGGTCACGCCCCAAGTGAGGAGCCATAAGGCAGCCAGAACCACGTAGCCTCCAGGCACGCAGATCCGCTAACCGATTGCCGCACCCGGCAACCTGCTACGGGCTCAACCTATGAAACGTTCTAGCGCACGCTGCCGAGTCAGCACGTCGTCCCGGCGAAAGTTCGGATGGTCCTCGGTGAGCTCCTCGATCAGCATCAGCGCGGGCCGGTACTGGCGCGTCGCCGCGTAGAGACCGGAGAGGTCGAAGAGCGCGACCGGCCACATCGGATCGTTCTCATCGGCGTCGTTGGTGGCGCGGCGGAGGATATCGATCGCCCGATCGAGAGCGCCGACGCCGCGTGCGCAGTGCGCCGCCAGGATGTTTCCTTCGAGATCAATGGGTGAATCCAGGAGATCTCCGGCGTCGGCGTAGAGACCAGCGGCGACCAGGAGCCTCGCGTCGGCGTGCGGATCGAGCGCGATCGGGCCGTCCTCTGCGTCGAGACTGCCGAAGCCACCATCTTCCGCGAGTAGCCGGGCGAATGCATCGTCTTCGTCGTCTTGAGGGCCGCTGGCGGCGGCGGCGGCGACGGCGGCAGGCGCCGGTGCCGGCGGGGCGGGCGGTGCCGGCGCAGGTACGGCGCGTGGGGCAGGGGGCGAGGGGCTCGGGGTGGGCGGGGGCGCCGCGTCCGGTAGCGGCAGTTCGTCATCCACCAGGTCGTCAACGTCGTCCACGGCGATGTCGATCGGTGGTGGCGCGGGCGCCGCCTTGGGCACCGCGACGGGGGCAGGGGACGCCGTGGGTGCGCTTACGGCAGCGGCGCCTGATGGTGCGCGGCCGGCGGTCCGGGCGGCGGCGATCTTCTCAAGCACCGCGTCGTTGAGCGGGTCCTCTTCCAGCGCTTCACGCCAGGCCGCCATCGCGCCCACCCGGTCCCCCGCGGCGTAGAGACGGTCGCCCCGCTGCTCGAGGGTCTCTTCGGTCGGAAGCTCGTCTTCGACAAGCTCGTCCTCCGGCTCCACGGCGGCCAGGTCTTCCGCGGTCTCGCCGAGCAGGCTGGTCAGGACCGAGATCCTCTCGCGTAGTGCAGTAAGATCGACCCCTGCGCGCGGTGTCAGCCGTTCCATGATGCGGATGGCGTCGGCCCTCTTTCCGCCGGCCGCCAGCGCCTCGGCCAGGGAGGCGAGCACCGAGGTCCGTTCGGCCACGGCGGCGCTCTCGCGAACCGCCGCTTCGGCCTTGTCGGGAAAGCCGTACTTGAGGAACACCTCGGCCCGCACCACGGGCCGTAGCTCGGCCTCATCGGCCGGCTGGGCAAACTCCAGCGACGTGATCCGCCGTTCAAGCCGTTCAAGCCGGTCTTCCGCGGCGCGGAGCCGGCCACTGAGCTCGGTGTCGTTGGGGCTGAGCGTAGAGGCGCGCCGGAGGGCGGCCGCCTCCTGGGGGAATTCCTGGCGTTGTTCCGAAAGCCGCGCGAGCTCGAGCAGCACCTTGAGGGCCTTCTCTTTCTGGCCGATGCCCTCGAAGGCGCGCGCCAGCAGGTCCAGCACCCGCGTGTCGGTCTGTTTCTGCGAGAAGGCGAGCTGGAGGTGCACCAGCGCCTTCTTCCAGTCCGTTGCGTCCACCCGCGCATTCGCAGCGTGGACCAACATCCCGATGTCGTCCGGCCGGAGCTTGAGCGCGAGCTCGGCCACACGCCCGACCTCGTCGGGGCGCCCGCGGCGTTGAAACTCGGTGATCACCTCCTCATACACCCGGAAGGCGCGATCGGTGTCCTTGCCGGCTTCGTAGAACTCCGCAACCTTGAGGCGCAGGACCGGCTCGCCCGGGCTCAGGTCCGCGAGGCGCGCTTGGGGGGCCGCCGCGAGGAGCGGCTTCTGGGCCTGAACATGGAGCTGGACGGCCGCCTCGAAGTGCTGGCGCGCGTCGTTGACGTAGTTGGAGTCGAAGTAGGCCTCGGCCAGGGCTACGTGGTAGGAGGGCTCGTCGGGCCGGACGGTGACGAGCTGCTTGAGCACCGCTGCGGCAGCTCGGCGATTCTCTTCCTTTAAATACGCGTCTGCCACCTCTTTGAGGTGCTTCTCCCCGTCCGCAATCCGACCGACCTTGATAGACAACTCGCCCACGCGCTGGCGCAAGCGACGATCTTTGGGGTCCTGTTTCAGCAGGTTCAACCAAGCTCGGAGCGCGGCTTCCGGGTTGTTGTTGTTGAGGGCGGCGAGCGCCTCCTGCTCAAGCCGGTCACGTTCGTTCATGGCGGATCATCCCGAGCGGTTGCGAAGCCAGTCGTCGATATAACGGGTGTGAAAAGTGACGTCCCGGAAGGCAGGATCTGAGAGCAACAGCTTCTGTAGCGGCAACGAGGTGCGGATACCTTCGATCACGTACTCGTCCATTGCGCCCAACATCTTCCGGACGGCGGCCTCGCGGTCTGGCGCGTAGACGATGAGCTTGGCGACCAGGGAGTCGTAATACGGCTGCACCATGGCGCCTTCGTGGACGGCGCTGTCGACCCGGACACCGGGGCCGCCTGGTGCGTGGTAGCCCAGGATCTTGCCCGGTGAAGGTGTGAACTTCCACGGGTCCTCGGCGTTGACGCGGAGCTCGATCGCGTGCCCGTGCAGACGGACCTCGCTCTGGGCGAAGGGCATCGCCTCTCCCGCCGCGAGGCGTATCTGCAATTGTACAAGATCGATGCCGGTGACGAGCTCGGTCACCGGATGCTCGACCTGGATACGAGGGTTGACCTCCAGGAAGAAGAACTCGTCGTCCTGCACCAGGAACTCGCACGTACCGACCGTGACATACTGGGTCGACGCGACAAGCCGCGCCGCCGCGCTCCGGATCCGGTCGCGGAGCGCCTCCGCCAGGTTCGGCGCGGGCGCCTCCTCGATGATCTTCTGGTGACGACGCTGCATGGAGCAGTCGCGCTCTCCGATGTGTACGGCGGTGCCATGCCGATCTCCGGCAAACTGCACCTCGACGTGCCTCGGCGTGCGCAAGAAGCGCTCGATGAACATCGCCCCCGACCCGAAGGCAGCCTGCGCCTCGGCAGAGGTGAGCGCGAACACCTTGTGTAGTGCGGCTTCATCTTCGACAACCCGCATGCCCTTGCCGCCGCCGCCCGCCGCTGCCTTGAGCATGACCGGATAGCCGGTGTCGCGGGCCACGGTCGCTGCTTCGTCCACCGAGTCTACGGCGCCGTGGCTACCAGGGAGGAGAGGCAGGCCGGCGGCCCGCGCCGCCGCCTTCGCCGAGAGCTTGTCGCCAAACTGCCGAAGGTGCTGAGGGGAGGGGCCGATGAACGTCATGCCGTGGGCGGCGACGGCCTCCGCAAAGATCGCGTTTTCGGCCAAGAATCCGTAGCCCGGATGGACGGCGTCCGCGCGCGTGATGTCCGCCGCCGAGATGACGGCGGGCAGGTTGAGGTAAGACTTGGAGGCCTGGGCGGGCCCGATACACACGCTCTCGTCGGCAAAACGAACGTGCAGCGAGTGGCGGTCCGCCTCGGAGTACACGGCGACCGTACGTACGCCCAGCTCCCGACAGGCGCGGATCACCCGGATCGCGATTTCGCCCCGGTTGGCGATGAGGATCTTGCGGAACACCGCTCAGCTCGCGGCGAGGCGGAGCAGCTCGGTACCGAACTGGACCGGGTTGCCGCTCTCCACGAGCACCTCCGCGACCACGCCGTCCTGGTCGCTCTCGATCTGGTTCATCAGCTTCATTGCCTCGATGATGCAGACGACCTGCCCCTTGCGCACGTGGTCACCGATCTTGACGTACGGCGGCGCGTCGGGAGCTGGGGATCGATAGAAGGTGCCCACGATAGGCGCACGGATCGCCCGGTGCTCGGCTTTCGGCACCACCGGCGCGGGCGGCGGGGCGGCCGGAGCGGCGACGCTGGCCGGCGCGGCTGCTGCTGCGGCCTGCGGAGCGGCAGGGCCGGCAATCGACGGGAAACGAACTTGAAGCTCTATCCCTTCGGACTTGAAGGTGAATTCTTCCACACCCTGGCGGCGCAGTCCACGGACAAGCGCCTCAATCTCACGCTGGTTCATCGGGTCTCCGGAGGGCAGGCGTTTATCACAAAAGTCCCGGCGCCGAAGGCTCTGCCTCCGGGCCGTCGGCAAAAAGTGGACGGCCAGATGTCAGCAGATCAGGGTCTCCGTAAACCCTCGACCAAACCACGTAAACCCAGCTCGTAGCTCATCGGTCCGAAGCCGCAGACAACGCCGCGGGCGACGTCGGACAGGTGCGAGTGGCGGCGGAAGGGCTCCCGGGCGTGCACATTGGAGAGGTGGACCTCCACGAACGGCAGACTGACGCCCAGTAGCGCGTCGCGGAGGGCCACCGACGTGTGGGTGAGCCCCGCCGGGTTGATCACCACGCCGGCTACCGAGGCGAAACGTGCGTGTAAGGCGTCGATCAGCACGCCTTCGTGGTTGGACTGGAGGAACTCCAGCTCGACCCCGAGCTCCGCGGCGACGGTCTGCAGCCCGAGGTTGATCCCTGCCAGGGTCTGGGTTCCGTAGGTGTCCGGCTCACGCTGACCGAGGAGGTTCAGGTTGGGTCCGTGGAGCACGAGGATCTTCAAGGATCACCTGGGCGAACGTGATGAGGGGGCAACTGCGCGGCGGCCGCCGCGTCCCGACCTTCGAGGTCGTGGGCGTGACCGGCGAGCTCATGATCGACGCGTTCGGGGTCGAGGTGCCGGAGTGCCTGCCAGATGCGTTGGGCGGCCGCCGGGCGCCCCGCCGCGGCGAGGCGTTCGGCGAGCCAACTCGAGGTGAACGGGTCCTCGGGCAGCCTCAGCGGGGCGGCGCGGGGTTGAATTGACTCGCCGAGCGCACGCACCCGGAGATCGTCCGGGGCGACCTCCTGCGCGCGAGCGTGGAGCCTGCCCGCTTCGGCGGCCTCGCCACGCCCCAGAGCGAGCCGCGCCGCCATGACCAGGGCGGCCAGGTCATCAGGTTCAAGCTCCAGAAGCTCGATGAGTACCTCGGCCGCGCGTTTGGGTTCGCCCAGGTCAAGGTGGACCTGCGCCAGCACCCGGCGACCCGATGGGAGGTCAGGGGAGCGTTTGAAGCCCTCCCGGAGCACCTTGAGGGCGTCGCCATGTTGCCCCGCGATCCGCAGTTCCTCCGCCAACGCGACAAAAGCGGTGGGGTCGCCCCTACCCAGCAGCGGGCCAGGAGCGCGCACCGTCACTCAATCGGGGTGGTCTCGGTGGTCTCCGTCGTGTCGCCCGTCTCGCCCGTCTCGCCCGTCTCGCCGCTGGTGTCGGTCGTCTCGGTGTCCTCCTCGGGCCCGAGGAAGGTCACCTCCATCTCGGCGTCCTTGATGCCGATGTTGAAGTAGACGTTGAAGCCGTAGCCATCGTCCATCCCGGTGTCGATGAACAAGCCGGCGTGGGCCGCGCCGCGACGGTCGGTGACGGTGGTCATGTAGGTGGGGTGGAAGTTGTCGATATCGACGTAGCCATCGGCGATCTCGCGGAAGTCCGTGCCGGCTTCGCCGAACCAGAGCTCACACTCGTCTTCGGGATACTGACCGTTCTCGCAGCCCTCTGCCACCGAGGTGTCCGCGAGGATCGCCGCTTCGGGAATGAGGTAGGCCCCTTCGAAGCCGCTCAGGATCTCGACCTGCACGTTGTTGACGGGGAGGTCTCCATTGTCGGCGTCCTGCACGACAACGGTCAAGAGGATGAGGAAGCCGTAGCCGTCGTCGATCGCGTTGTAGGCCTGGGTGATGTCCCACGAGACGTCGAAACCATCCGGAACCGCGAGGTAGGCGCCAGGGGGCGGCGGAAAAGGCCCGACGCAGGCTGACAACAGCGCCGCGCTCGCGACCACGCCCGACCGAACACCGTCGTTGAACCTGTGCTTCATCTCGCCTCCGTTTGGACCCCCGGGAGTGCCCGGGCCAGCGCCCGAAGCTCCCCGAGAGGCACCTCGTGAATTTCAACCCGACCTGGTGCAGTCGGGATGATCAGTTTTACTTTACCACGCTCGCGCTTCTTGTCGAATCCCGCCGCCGCAGCGAGCGTGTCGATTTCCCACGCTCCGGTCGCGCGGCGGCTCAACCCCAAGCGCTCCAGCAGCACATCCAGGCGATCCGGTAGCTCCGGCGCCTCCAACCAGCCTCGCTCCCGCGCCAGGCGCGTCACCGCCACGAGGCCAAGCACCACCGCCTCGCCGTGTGCGACGCCGCCGCGCTCCGGCGGTCCGGCCACCCGCTCGATCGCGTGAGCCAGGGTGTGACCCAGGTTCAGGATGGCACGCCGACCTTGCTCCAGCGGATCTTCCGCGACGATCGTGGCCTTTGTGCGGATGGACTCGGCGATCAGTGCGCCGATCTCTGGCCCCGGACCGCGCGCCAGCGTCGTCGCCTGGGACTCGAGCGAGACGAGCGCCGGTTCTCCCGCGATCAGGGCGTGTTTGACGATCTCGCCGAGGCCGCAGCGCCAGGCGTGGGCGGGCAGGGTCTGGAGCGCGTGTAGCGCGCCCCATACCAGGATCGGCTGATGGAAGGCGCCAACCAGGTTTTTCCCTTGACGGGTGTTGAGCCCGGTCTTCCCGCCCACCGAGGCGTCCACCATCGCAAGAAGCGTAGTTGGAAGTTGCACAAACGGCAAGCCTCGTAGGGTGGTCGCCGCGGCGAAACCGACAAGATCCCCGGTCACGCCGCCGCCGAGCGCGAGCACCGGAGTCCGCCGATCCACCCCCGCGTCGAGCAGCTCCTCCACGAGCTTCGCCCAGGTCTCCAGGTTCTTGGCACCTTCACCGTCTGGGATCAGGACGGACACCGGCTCAAACCCCGCCGTTCGGAGCTCCGCGACCACGGGCGTGAGGTAGAGAGGCGCGACGACCGGGTTGCTCACCACGACGCAGCGCCCCGGCCGTGATCGCGCCGCGAGCGCCTGCCCCAGACCGGAATAATCCGGCCCCAGAACCACCGGATAGGGATGGCCGGCGACATCTACGTCGACGATGACCGGGGTCATCCGGCGAGCCTCGCGCGGACCTGATCTGCCACCTCTGCGGGTTCGAGCCCGTCGGTCCATACAAAAGCCCCGTAGGACGACCAGATGGGGAGGCGGCGGGTGAGTCGTTCTGCCATCTCGCCGGCGAGCGGCCGGCCCTGCCCTTCACCCAGCCGCTCCAGCAGAGCGTCAGGGCGCGCCATCAGAACGACCACCGTCCACTCGGCGAGCGCGGCCCGGTTTTCGGGAGCGTCGAGCGTGCCACCGCCGAGTGAGAGCACGTAGCCGCGCTGGGGCGGCTCGCCCCTCGCCCGCCCCAGCACCTGCAAGAGTGTCTCGCGCTCACGGAGGCGGAAGCCAGCTTCGCCTTCTTGCTGAAAGATCTTGGGGATGTTGCCGATCTCCTGATCCAGATCCACGAAGTCCAGCGCCTCAGATCGCGCCAGGAGCGCGCCTACCGTGCTCTTGCCGACCGCCATCGGGCCGGCGAGCGCCAATCGGTAGCCCAAAGGAGCCTAATCTTGATGGGCGTCGACGATGTGGGGCGTGATGAACACCAACATCTCCGTCTGGTTCTTGGTCTTGGTGGAGTTCTTGAAGAAGTAGCCCAGGATGGGGATCTTCGAGAGCCACGGCACCCGGGTCTGAGCCCAGGTCTCCTGGGTCTGGTAGACGCCGCCGAGCACGGTGGTGTCGCCGTCGGCGACGAGCACCTGAGTGGTGACCTCCTTCACCTCGATGGTGGGGCGGCCCTGGACGACGTTACCAAAGTCCGGTCGGTCGTTCTTCAGCGTGATATCGAGGAAGATCGTGCCATCTGCCGTGATGTGCGGCGTCACGCTCAGCTCCAGGGTGGCCTGGATCAGCTGCACCTGGGTACCGGCGTTGCTGGTCGTCTCGATGGGGATTCGCCGGCCCTGCTCGACCTTGGCCGTCTCATTGTCCATGACGGTGATTCGGGGGCTCGACACCGTCTTGCTCCAGCCTTCACGTTCGAGCGCCGTGAGCCGCGCGTCGATGTTGACCACGCCCGGGATGCTGCCCAGCGAAAAGGCAAGGGAGCCCGCCGAGCTTTGACCGAGGTCGACGAGGAGGTTGTCGGAGCCCGGGCTATAGAAGGCGCCGGCGCCATTACCCGACGACGAGATGCCGCCGCCTACGCCGATGCTGTTGGGGAAGAACAGGCCAGTGGGGTAGCCGGTGGCCGCCGACAAGTTGAGGTCCCCACCCCAATCGATACCAAGCTGCCGCTCGTAGTTGGTCGCCGCTTCGACAAAGCGGGCTTCAATCATCACTTCGCGGTTAGGCAGGTCAAGGCTCTTGAGGAGCTCGCGGATCTTGACCAGGTTCTTCTCTTTGTCGGTGATGATGAGCTGATTGCCCCGCTCGTCTACCTGGACCGAGCCGCGCTCCGACAGCAACCCCTTGATCTGCTCGGCCACATCGGCGGCGGTCGCGTAGGAGAGCGGCGCCACGAGCACCGGAAGCTCCTCCAGCTGGTCCTCGAACTTCTGCACGTCGAGCTGTGTCTGCTGCTCCGAGCGGATCTTCTCGATCGGCGCGACGCGTACGATGTTGCCGATCTGCTGGGCGCCGAGCCCTTTCGACTGGAGTACGGCGGCGAGCGCCTCATCCCAAGGCACCCCAGCGAGCCGAACGGTCACCTTGCCCGCCACATCGTCGGAGGTGATGATGTTGATCTGGGCAAAGTCCGCGATGAAGCGAAATACCGTGTGGATGTCCGCTTCTTGGAACTCGATGTTGATCCGCTCGCCCGTGTAGGTGCGCTGGCCGGTGATCGGGCCGGTGTCCACGAAGGAGAAGGTGCCCTTGTTGCGGCCGCTGCCCCCGAGCGCGGCGTTGGCGCTGCTCGAGCCGGCGGCAGTGATGATCGTCTCCTCTTTGTTCCCGTTGTCCGCAGAGTATTCGCCGCTCGTCGTCGGAGTGCTGGGCGCTGCGGTGGCGGCGCGCTGGAGCGCACGTTCACGCTCGGCGAGGATGTTGGCCGGTGTGGGGAACTCGAGGATGTAGAGGCCGCCGTCGCGCACCACTTCGTAGGCCACGTCGGCCCGGAGGGTCACGGTGACCCGTACGCCGGTCTTGGTGCTCACCGCGCGGACGCGGTCGATCGCTGAGGCGAAGTAGGTGGTGTCGAGGTCCCGATTGAGGCTCTCAGACATACGGGCGCCCGGGAGATCAACGGTGACGGTTCGGGTACCGACCGCCTGAACGGTAGGCTCGACGCCGCGAAGCCCAAGGATCACGCGACTGGACGCGCTGCGCTGCTGGAAGTCGAGGGAGGCGAGCGCGGGGAGGCTGTCGGCGCTCTGGGGACCCGAGAGTTTGATCCCCGGCTCCGAGTCCGTGCTGGCGGAGGAGAGGGCGATGACGACGTCCTTGCCCTCGTTGCGCACCTCGTGTTTGACCTTCTCGGAGAGCCACAGGGTCACACGTACGCTCTCCGTGCCGTCGTTGAAGCTGGACACTTCGGCGCGGCTCACGAAGCCGCCGGACGTCGCCGCGGCGCTGCCCAGGCGCGCGCCAGAGAGGTCGATCATCAGGCGGTCAGGGTTGGAGGCCTTGACGATGCTGTATTGCGAGCTTCCTTCCTGACTCAGTTCGATGCGAACCTCGGTGCCGGTCGCCTTCACCTCGGCACGCACGCCGTTGACCAGGGTGAGATCTTCGGCGTGGGCCGCGACGGGGGCCAGGAGGGCGCAGCCGACCCCGGGCACCGCCGCCCGCAAAAGCAGGCCGACGACAGTGCCACCGAGGGAACGAAGCCCCCAACGGTGAGGAGGTGCAGTCGAGAGCATTTCTTCACCTGGCTTCGAGTTCTTCAGCGCCGCGTCCGCGTAGGGGGAGGACAACATTCGAGAGCTTGCGGGCGTCATGGTCTGCTCGTCCCGCCGAGAGCGAGGGTGATCGGGTTGATGACAACCTCCATCTCGGGCGTGGTGTACTCTTCCGTCACGACCACGCCGGACTGGGTGATCGAGGTAACTTTGCCCCAGCTTCGACCGATGTAGGTGCCGAGCCGGACAACGTGCCCGGTGCCTTCGGGGTCGATGACCAGCGCCCGTGGATTGTCGGCGTTCCAGATGACGCCGCGCAGGATGAACTTCTCGGCGTCCCACCTCTGGAGAGGCGGGGCGTTGTCGCCTACCGAGGCGCCGCCCCCGTCCTCCGCAAGGAAACTCCGAAAGGGGTCACGTTTACCGGCGGGGTTGTAGGAATAGCTGGCTTCAGGATCTGTGGGCTGCTCGAGCGCTTCTTCGGCCGTCGGCTTGGCCCGAGGTGCGGCCTTGGACGCTTCGTCGTTCAGATCGACGGGTTCGCCGCAGCCGACCAGCAGCAGGAGGAGCACGAGCCTCATTTGCCCCCCTTCTTCTTCTTCTTGTCTTCCTTTTCCTGGAGCATCTCGGCGTCGGTGAGGTACCGGAAGGTCACGACCTTGCCAGAAACCTGCAACGACGCTTCGTTGCTCTCTTCCCGGACGTCGCCGAGAACGATGTCCTTGGCGGAGACAATTCGGTTCATCTTGGCCACACGGTCAAAAAACACTCCAACCTCATGGAAGGAGCCTTCCATCGCGATCTGCACCGGCACCTCGGCGTAGTACTCCTGCTTCACCTCGCCGAGCGGCTGAAACTTCCGCACTTCGAGGCCGGATTTGCGCGCGCTGGCGTCGATGTCGCTCAACAGCGCCGGGATTTCGCTCTCGTCTGGGAGCTGGGTCATCGCCCGCTTGAGCTGCCCCTCCAGCCGAGCGAGCCGCTCTTCGAACGCCTTCCGGTTGGCCGCGCGCTCCTTGACCTGGCCGCTCTCGTTACGCAAGGTAGTAAGCTTGTTTTCGAGGTTGGTGGTCTCGTCGATGGTGCCTGAGATGAGGCCGAACCACGCGAGGATTACCAGCAGGATGTAGATGCCCACGAATGCGGCCGCGCGTTGCGAACGGGGCAGCTTGATGAACCGATCCATGAACTGATTCATCCGTGACCTCCAGCCGCGGGAGCGGCCGGCGCGGGGGCTTTGTCACCGGCGGCTTTGTCACCGGCGGCTTTGTCACCGGCGGCTTTGTCACCGACGGCTTTGTCACCGGCGGCTTTCTTGTCGGTTTCTTTAGCGAGGTATGGGTTGACGAAGCGCGCGGAGAGCTTGAACTTCTTCAGCGGGATCTGAGAGCGGCTGGCCCGGTCTTTCACCTCTTTAGAGGCCTCGATGTCTTTGAGGAACACCTGCTCGAAATAGGGCGATGCGTCCAGGGCGCGTAGGAACTGGCTGATCACCTCATTACTCACCGACACGCCCACCAGCTCGATCAGACCACCTTTTTCGGTGAGCGTGGTTACGGTGACTCGCTCGGGTGTGGCCATCGCCAGCTCGTCCAGCATGTGCACCGGACCGATCTTGCGGGTGCGAAGCTCTTCGATGACCGCGAGCTTCTTGTCGAGCTCGCCCATCTTCTTCTCCATCTCGTCCACCGCGTCTTTGTCCGCCTTCGCCGCAGCGATTTCGGCCTCGACCTTTCGTACGTCGGCGAGCACGGAGGCCTGATGAGCCTGAGCGGCGCCCCAAGCGACCATACACAGGACCAGCACGATCGCGCCGCCGATCGCGCCGAGCAGGATGTCCCTGCGCGCTGCCTCGACCTTCCGGGCCTGGCGGACCGGGAGGAGGTTGATCCTGATCATTTGTCGTCCACCCTGCGCAACGCCAGCCCGACCGCGACCGTGGCCTGAGTGGCCACGTCCGCCAGGAAGCGGGGATTGAAGGCACGTTCATCGACGTCGATCCTTTTGAAGGGATCGATCAGCGCGACCGGGCAGTTACAAACCTGCTCGAGGGCGCCACGGAGACCCGGCGTCGGCGCGGCGCCCCCAGAGAGGTAGACGCTGGACACGCTCGCTCCGCCGGCGGTGGAGAGGTAGAAATCGAGCGAGCGATGAATCTCCGCCGCGATGTTGCCCGACACCGACGTCAGGACCCTCTCGACCTCCTCGGGCACCACGGCGGCGCGATCGCCATCGCCGCCGCCGACCTTGAACGCTTCGGCCTCCTCGTGAGAAACATTGAGCGCACGCTGGATCTCTTCGGTATAGACCCTGCCGCCCGTCGAGATGTCACGCGTGAAGGTGCTCACCCCGTTCCGCAAGACGTTGATGTTGGCGCTGGCGGCGCCCACGTTGATCAGCGCGATAAGATCGTTTGGAACGTCATAGTTGTGCGAAAACGCGTTGTACACCGCGAACGCGGCCACATCGACTATCGCCGGTTTGAGCCCAGCTTCCAACAAGACCGAGGAGTACTCGTTGACCACCTCTTTCCGGGCGGCGACGAGCAGCACGTCCATCTGTCCGGCTTCATCGGCGTTCCCCGAGAGGATATGCGCGTCGAGGTTGACGTCGTTCACATCGAAGGGGATGTACTGCTCAGCCTCCCAGGGCAACGACTCCTCCAGCTCCTCCTGGGTCATCAGCGGAAGGGAAATCCGCTTGATGATCACCGAGTTACCGGAGATTGCCACCGCCGCGTCACGCGTCTTGATCCGCTGTTTGCTGATGAGCTCACGCAGCGTGGCGACGATGGCGCTCGTGTTCATAAATGCGCCATCGACGATAGCTTCGGGGGGCAGCGCCGCCGAGCCGAAGTGTTTCATCCGTTGCCGGCCGTTCCGGTCCAGCTCCAGCTCCAGCACTTTGAGATGGCTGGAGCCGATGTCGACCGCCACGACGTTGCGGCTCCGTGCGATGAGCGCCAAGCGAATCCCTCTGAACCCCTTTCCTTGTAGCCCAAATAGCCTGTCGCGGTCAATAGCACCGCCCGTATGGTGAGTTGAAGCAGTGCTTTGCACCGAGGCATTCCGCGCGTCAACCTTTGCGACAGCCGGCCGCGGGCGAGCTACGTTCTCCGGGTCAGGAGGGTGGGTGACCGAGGTCTCGGGAGGTGCGGCGGCGCGGCTGCGATGGTTCTCCGTCGTGCTCGCGGGTCTCGGCGTGGGCGCGGTGCTCGCCGGCACGATGAACCGTACGGTGGCGTGGTTCGGGGCGGCCCCCGGGCCGATCTTGTGTGGCGTCGCGGCGGTGGCGGTGGGTGTGTCGGTGCCCTGGCGGCCGGGGCCCCGCCTCCGCGGGGCTC
>CANKTH010000026.1 GCA_947486185.1 Deltaproteobacteria bacterium | reverse complement strand
CCCCTCCTCGGGCGGAGGTGGATTCTTCCGGAGCTCGATCTCCTTCGCCACGGCCTCAGCATTCTTGCGCGCCGGCTCGAGTTCGGGGTTCTGCTTCAGTGCCTCCTGGTACCGGAGCAGCGCGTCGTCCAGCCGGCCCGCTCGATAGGCCGCGTTCCCTGCGTTGAAGGTGTCGATCGCCTGTGCACCCTGGTCCTGGGCCGACGCGGCGAGCCGCCCGAAGGCCTGTTCAGCTTCACGAAAATGGCCCTCACGGTACAGCGCCTCGGCCAGCGCGCGCGCCACCTCCATGTCCGCCGGCCGCTCCAACGCGGCTTGCGCCAGCGGCGCGATCGCTTCTTGCCACTTCTGGTTACGGTAGGCGCCAAGCCCGTCTTCGCGCGCGCCCGCCCAGGCGAGCCCCGGGGTGAGCAGACCCACCGCCAGCAGGAGCGCCGCGCCCGTACCGACGCGCCGCCACCGGACGCCCAGCGCCGACTGGAAACAAAACAGGAGCAGCGCGAGGCCGAGGGGAATCTGGTAGTACTCCCGCCACACCTTGTCGCGCAACATTCCTCGTTCGGACGCCTCGAGCTTCGTACGTATCTCTCCCTCGTAGAGCGCGCGAACGTCATCGAGCGACGGCACCGCGCGTACGTACGCCCCGCCCGTCGCCGCGGCGAGGTCGGAGAGCGCGGACTCATTGAGCCGGGTGACAACTACGTTACCCTGGTTGTCCTTCTTGAATCCGCCGCCACTACCGAGCGGGATCGGCGCGCCGTCCGGCGTGCCGATGCCGAGCGTGTAGATCCGCACCCCCGCGGCAACCGCGGCCTGAACCGCTTCATCCAAGACGGGGTCTTTGTCATGTCCTTCGCCGTCGGAGACGATGATCATCGCCTTGCCCGTGCCCTCCGCTGCGGAGAGCATCCCGGTGCCGAGTTGGATCGCGCTCGCGAGCGAGGTGCCCTGGGCCGTGATGGTCTCGGCGCTGCTGTCTCGAACCGCCCACACAAAAGTGTCGAGATCCACGGTGAGCGGTATACGCGCGTAGGCGCCCGCAGCAAAGATCACCAGCCCGATGGCGTCCCCGCGGAGAAGCCCTGCAAGATCCTCCAGCTCCCGCCGAGCCCGGTCGAGCCGGCTCGGCGACTCGTCAGCCGCGTCCATGCTGCGTGACACGTCCAGCACGGCCACGATGGACACCCCCTGCGACTTCCGTTGTTGCCAATCGAAGCCCAGACGTGGCCCCGCGACCGCGAGCAGCGAAAGCGCGACCCCAAGCGTGATACACGCGGCTTGAACCACACGAATCGTCCCCACCCCCGGAGACACGAGCGACGCGAAGACCCCGGCGGCTACGAGCCGGTGGAGATCACGCGCACGCCGCCGCAGCGCCCAGACGAGGAGTCCAGTCAGCGGGAGGAGCGCCACCAGCCACAGCAGGCGCTCAGGCCAGGCCCAGGTCAAGGCAGCCTCCGGAGCAGGACCCAGCCCAGGGCCACCTGGGCAAAGGCCAGGAATATCGCCGGAATGAGCGCGCGATCATAGAGCTCGTCCCGGTGTACAAACTCCTTGACCCGCGCGGTGCTCTTCTCGAGTTGATCAATCTCGCCGTACACCTTCGCGAGCGTACCGGCGTCGGCGGCGCGGAAGTACCGGCCTCCCGTCAGGTTGGCGACCGCGGTGAGCGTTTTTTCGTCCACGTCTGCGCCGCCGCCGAAGAGCCCCAAGACCCCCGACCGGCCTCCGCCCACCCCCACGGTGTATACCCGCACGCCGAGCGCGGCTGCCGCTTCGGCAGCCTGGAGTGGATCGACCACGCCCGCGTTGGAGCGGCCGTCGGTCACCAGGATCACCACCTTGGACGGGGCGTTCAGGTCCTTGAGCCGCTTGGTGGCGATCGCGATCGCAGTTCCTACCGCGGTCCGGTTCTCACCCGCCATTCCCGAGAACACACCCTGGATCAAGCTACGCATACCTTGATGATCCAGGGTGAGCGGCACCTGCACGAAGGCCTCCTCACCGAACACGACCAGCCCCAGGCGATCGTCCGGCCGGCCGGCGACGAAGTTGGTGACCACCGCCTTTGCAGCGTCCAACCTCGACAGGTTCGCGCCCATGCTCCCCATGTCTTCGGCCTTCATCGAACCGCTGGTGTCGAGCGCGAGCATGATGTCGATCCCCTCGCTCTCACGCTGGGTCTCGCGCAACACCTGCTGCGGCCGCGCCATCGCCACCACGAGGAGGATCAGGACCAGACTCTCGATCACCGGCACCAATACCGCGGCCACCCGGCGCCACGACCAGCCCACTTTGACTACGGCCAAAGCGGAGAACCGCAGCGAGTGGGGACGCCACCACGCTGCCCACGGCAGGAGCGCCAACGGGGCAAGGAAAAACCATCCCGGGGCGGCCCACTCAAGCACCGAGCACCCGCGGGCGCACAAGCGCGTCAAAATCCTGATCGAAGGTTATGAACAGCTCGGCGTGGGCCTCGCGTCCGGCGAACTTGATGAGATCCATCGCGCGGAGGAGGCGGGCGGCCCGCTCGAGATCCGCGGCCAGGAGCTCATCAGCCAGGTTATCGAGGATCTCCCTCGTGGTACGCGACGTCGCCTGCCAGGAGTGCGTCGCGTCCAGGTAACGCCGGTAGACCGTGGACAGCGCGACGGCCATCTCTTCGGGGCTCAATTCAGCGCGGGCCCGAACCGCTGCCCACTCGCGGCGCGCGACGCGGTCGGACGGCTCCGTCGGAGCGGACGGTGGGACCGGCCGATATCGCCGCCAGGCGGCCAACGTCAGCGCGGCGATCACCGCACCCCCGACCGCACCCGCGAGCAGAATGGGCCACCAGGGCTCCGGCGCTGGCGGCGGGGCCTGAAGATCCGCCATCTTGCCGCCCGGCCCCTTCACCCCGATATCGACGTAGAGCGTCGTGCCTCCCGCCGCGATGATGTAGGATCCATCTTCACCTGTTCCAAGCCAGGTCGGCGCGCCCAGCTCATCGGTCGCCACCTGCTCGAAACTGAGCCCCTCGGCGACGGGGGCCTCCGCTCCGGCGGGGGTGTGGACCCGAACACCGGCGCCGCTCGCGACCGCCGCCTCCTCAACCCACACCGAAGCAGCCGCAGGTGCAGGCGGCAGCTCGGGCTCACAACCGGCGAGCAACACCACGAGCGCGAGCCGGGTGTGCACGTTCACCTCCCGCCCCGAAAATGGAGGTGGAGCCGAAGAAAAGCGTCCTCGTCCGTGGAGACGGATGTCGTGCGGACCCCTACCCGCCGCAGCTCCTCCACCCGTGCGGACACGGGCATGGAGCTGGAGAGCTTCCCGGTATCCACCGTGAGCGTCGCGCCGGTCTCCGCGTCCTCCACCGACAGGAGCCCGAGATCGGGCATCGCCGCCTCACGGGGATCATGGACCAAGAGTGCGTGGACCCGGTGCCGCCGCACCAGCGCAGCGAGTGGCCGGGAAAACGGCGTAGGATTGATAAAATCCGAGAGGATGACCACCACGGCCCGCCGCTTGAGGAGGCGGTTGGCCAGACCCAGCGCCTGCGCGAGATCGGTACGATGACCCTCGGATGCGGTCTCGAAGGTGGCCCGGATCACCGCCCAGCCATGACCGCGGCTCTTCCGGGGGGGCACAACGCGCTCCACGCGGTCCGAGAAGCTCACGAGCCCAACCCGATCGTGGGACCGGAGCGCCGCGTAAGCCAAGCCGCCGGCCAGCCGTGACAGCTGGAGCCGCTTGTCAGTGCGCCCGTCCCGGCCACCGGAGCCGAAGCGCATGGATCCGCTCACATCCAGCACCAGCAGCAAGGTGAGCTCTCGCTCCTCACGGAAGAGCTTGATCCATGGCTCCTCCGATCGCGCCGTGACGTTCCAGTCGATACGCCGAACATCGTCGCCCGGCACGTACTGACGGACCTCTTCGAACTCCATCCCGGAGCCCTTGAAGGCCGAGCGGTACTCCCCCCCCAGCAGGCTGTCGACCCGCCGACCCGCCTGCACGTGCAGACGTCGGATCTGTCGGATCTCCTCGACGGTCAGCATCGCCCTACACCACCTCCGTCATGAACACCGGTTTCAGGGCGTCTTCACCGTGGCCAGGATCTCCTGCACCACGTGATCCGCGGTGATCGATTCGGCTTCGGCCTCGTAGTTGAGCAGGATGCGATGCCGAAGGACGTCGAGCGCGATGTCCTTGATGTCGTCGGGTACGGCGTACTCCCGGCCGTCCAGGAGCGCCACACCACGGGCCGCCGCCGCGAGCGCGAGGGTTGCCCGAGGAGAAGCTCCCACCTGGATGTACCGCGCCACACGCGACGAACCGGCGCCCGCGCCACGGGTGGACTGCACCAGCGCCACGATGTAGTCGGCGAGCGCGGGCCGAATCAAGACGCGGCGGGTGAGCTGCTGCATCGCCAGGATTGTCTCGGGTGTCAGCACCGCCCCCGGCGTCTCGGCCGGGCGGGCGGCCCGCTCCATGATCTCCCGCTCCTCGGCCGCCGTCGGATAGCCGACCACGATCTTCATGATGAACCGGTCGACCTGCGCTTCAGGCAGGGAATAGGTGCCTTCCTGCTCGATCGGGTTCTGCGTGGCCAGCACGAGGAAGGGCCGAGGCAGCGTGAAGGTCTGGTCGGCGATGGTGACCTGCCGCTCCTGCATCGCTTCGAGCAGGGCCGACTGCACCTTTGCTGGGGCCCGGTTGATCTCGTCCGCGAGAACGATGTTCGCGAAGATCGGGCCTTGCCGGGTCGAAAATCCGCCCTCGCGGGGGTTGTAGATCTGAGTGCCGAGGACGTCGGCCGGCAGCAGGTCCGGCGTGAACTGAATCCGGGAGAACCGCGCCGAGAGGGCGTTCGCCAGGGCTTTCACCGCGGTGGTCTTCGCGAGTCCGGGATAACCCTCGAGTAACAGGTGCCCGTCAGCCAAGAGGCCGATCAGCAGACGATCCACCATGTGCTTCTGGCCGACGATCACCCGGCCGACCTGCTCCCGCACTCTCTTGAGCGTAGCCGACGCGGAGGCGAGCTCCTCAACGCTCGGGGCCCGATACTCGGTACTCATCTCCAGCTCCCGATCGGCCCTCACGGTGCCGAAGGTTTGATCTTCTCCCAGATCTCATCGAGGATGCCGCGCTCCTTGACCTTGCTGTCCTGGAGTCCGGCGAGCTGGCGAACCAGCTCTTCCTCCTTGGGTGCCAGCGTTGTCGGCACCGCAACGACAAGTTGAACGTAGTGATCTCCGCGTCCGCGCCCGTTGAGCACGGGGAGACCGCGGCCGCGAAGCGTCGCCACCTTGCCCGATGGTGTTCCGCGTTCAATGACGATCTTTTCCTCACCGTCCACGGTGGGCACCATCACCTCCGCGCCGAGACAAGCCTGGGCGTAGCCCATAGCGAAGGTGCTCATGACGTTGGGGCCATCGCGCCGGAACTGGGCGTGCTCCGCTACCTGGAGCGTGATGTAGAGGTCGCCCGGAGGCGCGCCGGCATCGCCCGCGTCGCCTTTGCCGTGGAGTCGGAGCTGCATCCCGGTGTCAACCCCCGCCGGGATCGTCACCTTCAGCGTCTCGGAGATACGCGCCCGCCCAGAACCCTCGCAGGAATTACAGGGGTCTCGCACCACTTTTCCCCGACCACCGCAGCTCGGACATGTGGTACGGATGCGCAAGAACATCTGCGCCTGGATGACCTCGCCCGCGCCGCGACACGTGGTGCAGCTCACTGGAGAGCTGCCTGCGGCCGCGCCCGAGCCGCTACAAACGTCACAACGCGCGTGTTTGGGGACCTGGATCTCCTTCTCGCACCCCTTGGCCGCGTCGAGGAACTCGATGGTCAATGGGTATTCGAGGTCCGCGCCACGGCGCGCGCCCCGCCGTCCGCCCCGTCCACCCATGCCGAAAAGATCGCCAAAGAGGTCGGAGAAGTGGACAAACACGTCGTCCGTGGACTGGAAGCCCGAGTTCATGCCTGCCCCGCGCAGGCCATCGTGGCCATAACGGTCATACATCTGCCGCTTCTGGTCATCGGAGAGGACCTCGTACGCCTCCGCGACCTCCTTGAACTTCGCCTCAGCCTCGGCGTCTCCCGGGTTCTTGTCTGGGTGGTACTTCATCGCGAGGGAGCGAAAGGACTTCTTCACGTCAGCGGCCGACGCCTCGCGCCCCACACTCAGTACTTCATAAAAATCACGTTTGGCCGCCATCTATCCTCCCGAATCGCACACACCGACCTGTCCGCGCCTGGCACCGGTCACCCAAAAACGCCGGGCCGCGAGGAGACCCGCGACCCGGTACGTGGCTCAGCCTGCCGCTGCGCGCCGGACAGCGCGCCGCCCCCTACGCCTCTTCAAAGTCCGCGTCGATGACGTCGTCTTTCTTGCCACCCGCCGAGCTCTGCGGCCCCGGCCCCGGACCGGCACCCGCCGCGCCCGCGCCCGCGTTGATCGCCTCGCCCGCCTTCATGCTCGCCTGCATCAAGGTGTCGAACGCGGCCTTCAGACGAGCCTCGTCGTCGGAGTCGAGCGCGGAACGTGCGTTGTTGAGCGCCGCCTCCAGGTTCGATGCCTGGTCGGGCGACAGCTTGTCCCGGTTGTCGGTGAGCGTCTTGCTCGCCTGGTAGACCAGGTTGTCCAACTTGTTCCGCTCCTCGATGATCGCGCGGCGCTGTTTGTCGTCGCCTTCATTTGCAGCGGCCTCACGCACGAGCCGATCGATCTCCTCCTTCGAGATGCCCGAGGACGACGTGATGGTGATGTGCTGCTCCCGGGCGGTTGCCTTGTCCTTGGCGCGGACGTTGAGGATGCCGTTGGCATCGATGTCGAACGAGACCTCGACCTGGGGCATGCCCCGGGGCGCCGCCGGGATACCGTCGAGGCGGAAGGTACCGAGGAGGCGGTTGTCCTTCGCGAGCGGACGCTCACCCTGGTACACGTTGACATCGACCGCGGTCTGGCCGTCGGCCGCGGTGGAGAACACCTCGGACTTACTGGCGGGGATCGTGGTGTTACGGGTGATCAGCGTGGTCATCACGCCGCCGAGGGTCTCGATGCCCAGAGACAGCGGCGTCACGTCGAGGAGGAGCATGTCGGTGACGTCGCCCGAGAGCACGCCGCCCTGCACCGCAGCGCCGACCGCGACCACCTCGTCAGGGTTCACCGAACGGTTGGGCTCGCGACCGAAGAGCTCCTTCACCTTCTTCTGCACGAGCGGGATGCGGGTCGACCCGCCCACCAGCAACACCTCATGCACCTCCGAGGCCTTGATCTTGGCGTCCTTGAGCGCAAGACGGCAGGGCTCGAGGGTACGATCCACGGTCGGCTCGATCATCTGCTCGAATCGGGCGCGGGCGAGGGTTCGTTCGAGGTGCTTGGGGCCGCTCGCGTCCATCGACAAGAAGGGCAGCGAGATGGTGGCCGACTGGCTGGACGAGAGCTCGATCTTCGCCTTCTCCGCGGCCTCTTTGAGTCGCTGGATCGCGATCTTGTCCTTGCCGACGTCGATGCCCGTCTCGGTCTTGAATTCCTTCACCATCCAGTCGATCAGGAGGTTGTCGATGTCGTCACCGCCGAGGTGGGTGTCACCGTTGGTGGAGCGGACCTCGACCACGTTGTCGCCGACGTCGAGGATGGAGATGTCGAAGGTACCGCCGCCGAAGTCATAGACCGCGATGGTCTGATCCTTCTTCTTCTTCCCGAAGCCGTAAGCCAGCGCCGCGGCCGTCGGCTCGTTGATGATGCGCTTGACGTCGAGCCCGGCGATCTTGCCCGCATCTTTGGTGGCCTGGCGCTGAGCGTCGTTGAAGTATGCGGGCACCGTGATCACCGCGGCGGTGACCGGCTGGCCGAGGTACCGCTCCGCTTCGCGCTTGAGCTTCTGAAGGATCATCGCAGACACTTCAGGGGCCGAGAACAGTTTGCCGTCGATGTCGACCTTGGGCTGCCCTTCGGGAGAGCGGCTGATGGTGTAGGGCACCCGCGTGGCCTCTTTCGCAGCTTCATCCCACCGTTGGCCCATGAAGCGCTTGATCGAGTAGACCGTGCGGGTCGGGTTGGTGATGGCCTGACGGCGTGCGGTCACACCCACGAGCCGCTCATCGTCCTTGCTGAAGCCCACGACCGAAGGCGTAGTCCGCCCGCCTTCCTCATTGATGATCACGGTGGGAGCGTCGCCTTCCATGATCGCCACGACCGAGTTGGTGGTGCCCAGATCGATACCAATGACCTTTTCCATTCAATCCTCCGACACGGGCGATGCCGTGCGCGTAGCGGCCCCTAAGCTCCCCGAGCTGCGGCGCATCGCGCCCGCTTGTAGCTTAAGATGCACGTTTATGTTGCTTCAACCTTGAACTTACCGTGTAGGCCCCGAGGCCCGTCGAACTCGGCCGGAATGCTAATCGCCACCTTGGGCCCGTCAAGCGGGCGCGGCGCGACACGATCCGCCGATTCCGCCGGAGCTTGTTGCGTCCGCGGTCTCCTGCTCCCGATTTGGATCCTGACCGCCACCATGGCAAGCCCCTCGATGCAGTTTCTCGGACGCCGCGGGTGCCGTTCGGGTTCCCCGTCGCCGCGCCCGGCGGTAGAGCCCACCACACGCCGGCTCAGCCAGACCACGACACCCGTGCCCGACTCCAGCCCGGCTGACCCGATAAACGAAGGTTGCACCGTGTGGCACGCGCCGTGCTCTCTGCTCCTTCGTCTGCAGTGCCACCCAGACGACCCGACCCGGCACCGCGACAAACGGGGGCACGCGTGGTGCGTGTCCCCGTCCCCTCCTTTGGAAGGCGAAGGGCGCGTGAGAGCGCCCCACCCCGTTGTGCTTCATCGGCCGTTGCAGTTGACGCTCCGCGGGCCCGTGCGTAGCCCTTGCGCGCGCCGGGAGTTGACCGGCGGCCAGGGCGCTCCGGCGACGGTGCGCGACCCCGAGGAGGCCTCCTTCTTGGCGTCGAGCCCACGGTGGCGCCCGCCCGTCTCGCGCTCCCGGAAGTGCTCTGCACACCCCATCCGAACCAGAAATATTAAGGAGCTACCATGAAATTTCGTCCTCTGTACGATCGCATCCTCGTCAAGCGCGTCACCGCCGAATCCCGCAGTGCCGGCGGCCTCATCATTCCCGACTCTGCCAAGGAGAAGCCGCAGGAAGCCGAGGTGGTCGCCACCGGCGGCGGCCGTGTGCTCCCCAATGGCGAGATCCGCGCCGTGACGGTCGCCGCGGGTGACCGCGTGCTCTTCGGCAAGTACACCGGAGACGAGGTCAAGCTCGACGGCGAGGAGCACCTCATCCTCCGCGAAGAGGACATCCTCGCGATCATCTCTCGCTAAGCACCCAACCCCTCTACTCAACCACCGGCGGGGCGCTCCGGCGCACCCGGTCCCCGCCAACTGCAAACTAGAAAGGAACACATCATGGCCGCCAAGGACATTCAGTTCCGCGAAAGCGCCCGCGCCGAGATCCTGCGCGGGGTCGACACCCTCGCCAACACCGTCAAGGTCACCCTCGGCCCGAAGGGCCGCAACGTCGTGATCGAGAAGAGCTTTGGTGCTCCCGTCGTCACCAAGGACGGCGTCACCGTCGCCAAGGAGATTGAGCTCCCCAACAAGCTCCAGAACATGGGCGCCCAGATGGTCAAGGAGGTCGCCTCCAAGACCAACGACGTGGCAGGCGACGGCACCACCACCGCCACCGTGCTCGCCCAGGCGATCTACCGGGCCGGCTCCAAGCTGGTCGCGGCGGGCGCCAACCCGATGGACCTCAAGCGCGGCATCGACGCCGCCGTGGGCGTCGTCGTGACCTCCTTGAAGGAGCTCTCCCGCCCGATCAAGGACAACTCCGAGATCGCCAAGGTCGCCACGATCTCCGCGAACGGCGACGAAGAGGTCGGCGCCATCCTGGCCCGCGCGATGGACAAGATCGGCAAAGACGGCGTCATCACGGTCGAAGAGGCCAAGGGCCACAAGACCGATCTCGACATCGTCAAGGGCATGCAGTTCGACCGCGGCTACCTGTCGGCCTACTTCGTGACCAACCCCGACCGGATGGAAGCGGTCTTCGAAGACGCGTACATCCTCATCCACGAGAAGAAGATCTCGAGCGCCAAGGACCTGCTCCCCGTGCTCGAGCTCGTCCATGAGGCCGGCAAGCCCCTCCTCATCATCGCCGAAGACATCGACGGCGAGGCGCTGGCCACCCTCGTGGTCAACAAGCTCCGCGGCAACATGAACATCTGCGCGGTCAAGGCCCCCGGCTTCGGGGACCGGCGGAAGGCGATGCTCGAAGACATCGCGATCCTCACCGGCGGCAAAGCGCTGATGGAAGACCTCGGGATCAAGCTCGACACCGTGGGCCTCACCGATCTGGGCCGCGCCAACCGTATCGAGATCACCAAGGACTTCACGACCATCATCGAGGGTGGCGGGAGCGGTGAGGCCGTGCGCGGCCGCGTGCGCCAGCTCCGCGCGCAGATCGACGAGACCACCTCCTCCTACGACAAGGAGAAGCTCCAGGAGCGCCTTGCCAAGCTGGTCGGCGGAGTGGCGGTCATCTACGTCGGCGCGGCCACCGAGGTGGAGATGAAGGAGAAGAAGGCCCGGGTTGAGGACGCGTTGAACGCCACCCGCGCCGCGATCGAAGAAGGCATCATCCCTGGCGGCGGTGTCGCCCTGGTGCGGTGCATCTCGTCGCTCGAGTCGCTCAAGCTCTCGGGCGACGAGCGCCTCGGTGTCGACATCGTCCGGTTGGCGATCGCCGAGCCTCTCCGCGCGATCGCGGCGAACGCCGGCGTGGACGGTGAGATCGTGGCCTACAAGGTCGCGGCGGGCACCGGAGCCTTCGGCTTCGACGCCCAGACCGAGACCTACTGCGACATGATCGAAGCCGGCATCATCGACCCCACCAAGGTCGCCCGCTTCGCACTCCAGAACGCGGCCTCGGTGGCCGGCATGTTGCTCACCACCGAAGCGGTCATCTCGCAGAAGCCGGAGAAGAAGAAGGCCGGCGGCGGCGGCGGCGGTGGCGGCGGAATGGGTGGCATGGGCGGCATGGGCGGCATGGGCGGCATGGGCGGAGATATGGACTTCTAAGTCCGGTTTTCGGAGCCCCTCACCCTCCGGTGAGGGGCTCGCCCCCCGGGGCGGCCACGCCAGCGCGCGGTTTCGTGATAACGGCGCTCCATGCCAGTGCTGCTCGCGACCACGGCGGAAGGCCTCGCCACCCTCACAATAGACCGTCCCCAGCGGCGTAATGCCCTCGATGAGCCCCATTGGGCGGAGCTTCGGGATCACGCCAGGTCGCTGGAGACTGCGCGCGCGGTGATCGTCACCGGGAGCGCGGGTCATTTCTGCGCGGGAATGGACCTCTCGCCGCAAAACCCACTCCTGCAGAAGCTGCTCCCCTCGGTGCTGCGGCAGGATGAGCGGCCGCTCCACGAGCTGCTCCTGTGGTTGAAGGACTGTGTCCAGGCCATCGCCGACCTGCCCGTGCTGACCATCGCAGCGATCGAAGGCGCGTGTGCCGGCGGAGGGCTGGAGATCGCGTTGGCGTGTGACCTGCGCGTCGCGGCGGCTGACGCCCACCTGTCCCTCCCCGAAGCACGCCTCGGCATGATCCCCGACGTAGGCGGTACCGCCCGCCTCACGCGACTGGTCGGTCCCGCATTCGCGGCGGACCTCATCTGCACCGGCCGACAGGTGCCCGCTGAAGAAGCCCAACGTATGGGCCTTGTCCAGCACCTGACACCGCCGGGCGGCGCGCTGGCCCGCGCTCAGGAGCTCGCGAAGCTCGCCCTCAAGAGCGCTCCTACGGCGAGCAGATTGGCGCTCAACGTGGCACGCCTGGCGCCCGATCTCGGCCTTGAAGAAGCTTTGTCCCTGGAGACGCGCGCGGGCGTGCTGGCCTTGATCAGCGGTGAGGCGGTCGAAGGCATCGAGGCCTTCAACCAGAAACGCCCACCGCGGTGGAGCGGACGATGAGCCCCACTACGTCGGCGCGCGCGCTCGCCGCGGTGGCCTCCGGCTACACGCTGTCTTGGGTATCTCCTCCATCGAACCTTCACTATCTCCACTGGTTCGCCTTCATTCCCCTGCTCTGGGCCCTCGACCCAAAGGACCGGAAGCTCAATTTCCGGCTGGGATACCTGAGCGGGTTCACCGCCGTCTTCTTCCTGTTCTTCTGGCTCGCGCGCACCATCGACATCTTCTCGAACATCCCGCTCTGGCTGTCGTCGCTGGTGGTCGTGCTGTTTGCGCTCGTCTGGGGGCTGCCCTACGGCGTGCTCGCCACCTTCATCGGCCCGATCCGCCTCCACTTTCCGCGTGCATGGATCCTGCTCTTCCCCAGCTGCTGGGTCGGCATCGAGCTCCTTTGGCCCTCGCTTTTCCCCTACTACCAGGGGGTCGGCCAGTATCGTACGCCGTACATCTGGCAGCTCGCGAGCGTCTTTGGCGCCTACGGGCTCACGTGGCTCATCCTCGCGGTCAACTGCGCTTTCGTGGCCTTGCTGCAGGAGCCGCGCCGCCCGGCCATACCGCTGGCGGTAGGTGCTTTATGGTTTATAAACCTAGGTTTTGGCTGGTGGCGATTCAACGCGGTCGAGGCTGAGCTCAGTGCCGCGCCCGTGGCGCGGGTGAGCATCCTGCAGCAAGGCATCACGATGGTCGAACGTTTGGAGGACCTCCGGCGCGATCATGGAAAGACCGCCTTCAACTCGTGGGTCAAGCTTACCGAGCAGCTGAAGGGACAAGAGCTCGATCTGGTGGTGTGGCCAGAAGGCGCGGTGCCCTTCAACCCCCACCAGGGCAAAGCCGCCGAGGTGATGGGCAAGATCGCCACGGCGGGCAACTTCAATTTCCTGGTGGGCGGCGGCACGAGTGAACCGTCGCCCGACGAGCCCAAGCGCCGCCTGCACTGGAACTCCACCTATCTGTTCGACCGAAGCGGCAAGGTGTCCGGTCGTTATGACAAGATGGTGCCGCTCCCGTTCGGGGAGTACCTCCCTTGGCCGCTTGGTTTCCTACGCAACTACATCGAGGGGCCCGGCAATTTCCGGGCGGGCAACACGCCGTACGTCTTCCAGACGGACCGGTTCAGCTTCACCGTGCCGATCTGCTACGAGGCGATCCTCGAAGACCAGATGCGCCGGCTCAGCGACGGCGATGTATTCGTGAACATCACCAACGACGGCTGGTTCGGCGACACAGACGCCCCGCATCAGCACGCGATGTTATCGGCCGCCTACGCCGTGGAGCTCGGCCGTCCGATGCTGCGGATCGGCTACACGGGCATCTCGATGGTGGTGGAGCCCCACGGCGTGATCCGAGAGGAGACCCAGCCCTACACCGATGTCGCCAAGGTGGTGGAGCTCCGCGTGGCCACCTACAACACGCCCTATCGTACATGGGGCCGGGCTTTTCCCTGGGTGTGCGCGCTGATCAGCCTCGCCGCCGTGTTTCGGAGCAGGCGCGCGCTGGCGGCGAATCCTGCGCCGCCCGTCACAGATCCGCCCGCACCGACGTAGTGGAGGATGGAGACACGGATGCGGGACACCCGATCCGATGAGGTCCTCATGCTTGCCGTGCAGTCCGGAGACCCCAACGCCTACCACGAGCTCTTCGCCCGGTATCGGGCGCCCGTGTACGGCTACCTCCTGCGGCTCACGCAGAAGGCCGAGCTCGCGGACGACGTGTTCCAGGACACCTTTCTGAAGGTCTATCGCCGCCGGGCCGCGTGGTCGGCCGCGCAGGGCAGTTTTCGAGCCTGGCTCTACCGTATCGCCACAAACACCTCCCACGACCGCGCACGTTACCAACGCCGGCGCCCCGAGCTGGCCACCGAGGCCCCGCCGGAGCGACATCACGATCAGACCGCGGAGCGCCTTGACCTTGAGCAGGCCATCGGCGCGCTACCCGCCAACCTGCGCGACGCCTTCCTGCTCGGCGTGGTGGAGGGCCTGGACCATCAGGAGGTCGCCGCCGCGCTGCAAATCAGCCCGGACAACGCCCGCGCGAGGATGACGCGGGCCCGCAGTCGGCTGCGCGAGCTCCTGGAGGGCGCGTGACCGACGTCGAGCTGGATCAGCGTTTTGCCGTTCTCCGAGGGGTTGAACCGCCGCCCGCGCTGGTCGCGGCTACGCTGCGCTCATGGGAAGATCACCGGCGGGTCGAGCTCCGGAATCGTCGCCTCCTCTGGGCCCTCCCACCGCTGGCGCTGGCCGCGACGCTCCTCCTGACCATCTCCCCGACTCCGCCGCCCGCCCCGACGCTCGTCGCGCGGGGGGTGAGCGACACCCACCTCGCCCTCGACCTTCGGGTAGTGGTCCGTGAAGGGCAGGAGGTACGCCGTTATCCCGCCGGGACGCCATTAGCACCGGGCGCGGTGCTCTCCTTCCGTGTCACCCTCTCTTCGCCGGCCGTGCTGCAGATCGAGCACGGCGGCGCGGTCTTTTTCGAGCGGGCCCTGGCAGCTGGGAGCCACGATCTCGAAGCCGGCTGGGTGGTGGAGACTGGAGACACCGCCTCTGAACTACTCTTTCGCGCGGACGACCAGACCTTGCGGCTGCTCGTGGGCCCGGCTTTCACGCCGGAGACCGGCGAATGATCACGCTCGCCCTCCTCGCCTCGTTGCTCTCTGCCGAAGCCGACGCCGCGCCGGTCGCGGTCACCCCATCCTCCGACGTGGACGACGCTCTGGCCCCGCGCCGAATCGCGCTCCTGATCGGCGTACAGGACTACGACGATCCCGCGCTCCAGGGGCTACGGTTCCCCGAAAAGGACGCTGCCGACCTCGGTCGCAGTCTGGGCGCCCCTGGGATCGGCGGGTTTGACCGCGTGTTTGTGGTGTCCGGTCGGGAGGCTACCACCAAAGAGGCGCTCACGCGCACCCTGGGTTTGGTCAGCGCCGACCTCCAACGCGACGACACGTTCTTCCTATATTTTTCGGGACACGGCACACTCACCCTCGACGCCTCGGGCAGCCGCCTCTGGCTGTTGCCCTCCGACGCACGCCTCGATCAGCCGGAGCGGCAGGGGCTCGCCGTTGCCGACCTCGAGGACTTCCTGGGTGGCCTCGCGCCCCGCCGGCGGGTGCTCGTGCTCGACACGTGCCACAACGGGCGGTCGGGCTCAAAGTCCTCGGTGAACACCCCGACCGCGCAGCTCCTCTCAGGCTTCCGCGGCGAGCTGCCTGCGCCAAGGTCAAGCCGAGATGTCGCCGAGTCCGAGGCGCGGCTGTACGCGGCACAGTACCACCAGCCGGCGATGGAGGACCCGGCCCTCCAAAACGGCGTCTACACGCACTATCTCATCGGCGCCTTGACCTCGGGCCGTGGCAGCGCCGACCTCGACGGCGACAGCTTGGTGGACGTCACGGAGGCTCACGAGTTCGCGCGTGACCACACCATCAGCTACACCGGGGGACTCCAGATTCCCCGCGCAGAATATCGCATCGTCGGCCGCGAGGAGATCTACCTCGCAGGCAACCCGAGCACCCGCGACAGCGCCGAGCGGGCGCTGATCTCTGCCTACGATGATCTGCTGAACCGTGCTCTGATTCTGATCAATGGCACGCCGCGCGGTGAGCTCCCCGGGGTCTACGCGGTAGAGCCCGGCCGGAGCCTCATCGAGGTGCAGGCGCCCGACGGGCGCGTGCTCGCGCGGCGGCGGGTGCACCTCGAAGGCGGCGAGCGCCTGGCGGTAGAGGCGTTGGTCGCCGAGCGCGGGTCGTTCTGGGAAGTGGGCACCGGCGCCGGCTACACGCTGGGAGACGGCAGCTTCAACCCCATCCATGGCTCGGCGGCCCTGTGGTGGGTGCGGCCCACCCCCGGTCCGAGCTGGCTCCGACCGGACGCACACGTGTACCTCGACCTGGGCCACGGAGCGGTCACGGACAGCACCATCCCCGTCACGACGGGAGCCGCCACGGCGGGGCTCACGCTGGCAACCGCCCTGGGAAGCGGATATTTCGGACCAACAGCCGGTGTCAGCGTGCCCTTCCGCGCCCGCAGCGACAGCCCCTCTCAGGCTGGGTTCGCGCCGGTAGCGGGCGTAGCAGCGGGCGTCACCCACACCGGAGCGACGCTCTTGCTCGACCTTCGCGCCGATGTCTCATGGATGGGCCTATCCTATAGCGAGGAGCGGCGGTCTGCGTGGTCCTTTGGGTTGAGGCTGGGTTTTGCCCGACTTGACTGACAGCGGCGTGTCCGGCCGGCTATAGTCCCGAAATGTGGTGGTTGGTCGCTTGCGCCCCGCTGGGCCCGTGGTCCGAAGTCGAGCCCACAGAGCCCGAAGGTGCACGCGTTGTGGTGAGCCCGGGCCGACTCGACTTCGGTACCGTGTCCGCGAATCAGGAGCGAAGCCGGAGCTCGAGCTTCTCGATCTACAACCTGGGCGATGAGGCGGTGAGCGTGACCGGGCACGATGAGGTGCGTGGCGACGACGCGGGCGCCTTCACGGTTGACGCAGAGCCGATAATCAGCCTAGACCCAGGTGATTCACGCAGCATCTCGGTCACGTTCACGGCATACACCGAGGGGAGCTGGAGCGGACAGCTCCGCGTCCGTCCGGGGGAGGAGCTGCTCTCGCTCCTGGGCTCCGGGCTCGCGCCCGTCGCCGAGTGGTCGGCACCGCAGGTTGACCCGGTGGTGCTGGGCTGCGAGGGCCGTGGAGCGCTCTCGCTCGACAATGCCGGCAGCGAGATGCTGCGGGTTGAGAGCCTCACCTTGGACAATCCGGAGTTCTTCGTGGTGGCCGCTCCCGCCGAGCTGGGGCCGGGTGAGCGCGGGACGATCGAGCTGGGCTTCCGACCGTCCGCCGCCGGCGAGCGCGGTGCCCTGCTCAGCGTCACGACCAACGATCCTCAGGCACCCGCCGCGGGGCTGCTGCTCAGCGCGAGCGCGTACGAAGGAGAGAGGGTCGAAGAACGTTTTTACTATACTCCCGCCAACCCCACCGACATCCTGCTCGTCGCCGACGGCGGGGCCGATACCCGTGCCGCCTTCGACAAGCTCCCTGCGGGCGTGAGCACCTTTGTCGAGCATCTTCGAAGCTCGAACATCGACTACCACCTCGCGGCGGTCGCTGGTTCCCCCTGCCCGGACACCGCTCCGGCCTGGGCAGAGCGCGGTGACACCGCGCTGGCCACTGAAGCCCTGGTTGAACGCGAGCTTGTAGACGATGACTCCGAGTGGGACGAGGCCCTGCTCGAGCTCGCGGCTTCGGCGGTAGAGTCCAGCGCCCCTGGCGGATGCCTCGAAGGATTTCGTAGGGAAGAGGGTGATCTTTACGTGGTTCTGCTGGGCGATGGCCCCGCTACGGGATCGGCTGGCCCGCCGCTCGCTCGACTCGAGGCCGCAGTCTCGCCGCCCCGCAGTCTCCGGATCTCCGGGTTGATCCCACTCTCCAGCGAGTGTGGGGCGGCGGTCGAGCCTTACGCGGGCGCGATCCTCGACACCGAAGGTACGGCCACCGACTTCTGCGCCAGCGACTGGCGCGCCGGTTTCAGCCTGCTGGCCGCCCTGCCCAGCGGTACGGAGCCCGTGGCGCTCACCCTCGGCGGGTCCCCGCTACCCGAGACCGTCGAGGTGCTCGTCGAAGGGACCACTTGGAGCGCCTGGACCTTCCGCGCCGAGGACAACGCAGTGGTGTTCGACCATGAGACCCGGCCCGCGCTCGGCGCTGAGGTCCACGTCCGCTACGTGCTCGCGGTCGCGTGCGAGTGAATACGACAGGCCCGTTATCCGCCGGCACCCTGCTTTTCCCGGTGCTGCACCGGGGTGCCGGAGTGGTCGTGGTGGACAAAACCACGGGGATCGCGGTCGAAGCTACGCGGGACAGCGAGCGCTCTGTCCAGAGCCTCACCGGCCTCCTGCCCTGCCACCGCCTGGACGTCGAGACCTCGGGCTGCCTGGTGCTCGCCGAAACGGCGGCCGCCCACCGCGCCTTGAGCGCGGCGTTCGCCGAAGGGCGGGTGGAGAAGACCTACCTCGCGGTGGTGCAGGTGCGAGACGAGGCGGCGCTACACCAGGGCGAGAGCCGGGTGCCGCTGGGCGACTGGCGACGCGGACGGGTGCAGATCGGGACAGGCCGCGCGGCACACACCCGCTGGAAGCCGCTCTGGATTCAGGGGGCCCGAGCGGGACTGGAGATCCGCCCCCTCACCGGACGGACGCACCAGATCCGAGCGCACTTATGCGCCGCAAACCTATCGATTGAGGGAGATCCGACCTACGGCGGACCAGCCGCTCCCCGACTCATGCTCCACGCCTTCCGGGTCCGGCTCCCGGCGACGGCACTGAGCCAACCGGTCGAGGCCACCGCGCCGGCTCCCCCGGGATTTTTATCCGACGAAGCTTGAACGACTACGAGACGCCGCGCCCTTGTTCACACGGGCGACCTGGCCTACACTCGCCCGGATGAAGCGCGTACTCGTGGTCGACGACGACCCTGACATTGGCGGACTGCTGCAGGAATTCCTGACCGCCCAGGGTTGGCGCGTCGTGCTCGCGGCGAACGGCCGTGAGGCGATCGAGGCCGCCCGTGCCACCCGGTTTGACGTCGCGATCGTAGATTGGTCTCTCCCCGACATCACCGGTCGGGAAGTGCTCAACCAGCTCCGGCACCACCAACCGGGCTGCGCGCTGTTGGTCACGACCGGCCACGGGTCCGATGTCGTGAGCGACGCCTACGTCGGTACAGTCGTCGGAGCGCTACTCCGAAAGCCCTTTTCTTTACGCACCCTATCGGAGGAGCTTGGGAAGCTCTTGCTCACCACTTGACAGGAGCTTGACGAAAGCCCCGTTGCCCGAAGCCGATCCCAGCATAGATTCTACTGGTAAGTCAGTTTGACCTCAGCCTCCCCCGGCTCGCCTTACTCGGCAACGTCAAGCGTCTCCTCCATCTCTTGCGGTGGGGCATGGCGGGGGAGGCCTTTCTATTTTTGGCGTTGATCCGTCCGCATCCGCCGGCGCAGAGCAGCGATAGCCGCGCGGGTGAGCTGGCCTCCGTGCTTGAGCTGGCCTGAGTCAGGGGCTCCCGGTTGGCGGAGGCGGGACCACACCGCCGGGACCGCTTCCCGGGACCGTTGTGCCGCTCGGCGCCGAGCCGCCTGCCGGCCCCAGCCCCTGACCCGGGGTGCCCGGGCGCTGCAAGTGGGGCCGACTGACCAGCACCCTGCAGCGATCTTCAAGGACTTCATCCTTGATTCGTTCACAATACTTCAGCGTGCTCAGATCGACCTCGCGGGTCACCTGCAGGTAGACGAAGTCACGTACCGCCTGATCGGTGATCTTCTCTTCCACCATCGCCACGCCCGCCGCCGGGTCAGCCTTGAATTCCGCAGGCGCAACCTTGGCATAACACTCGTTCTTGGCAGACTCTCCCATCACTCCGTCACAGTCGGCGGCCGACTTCGGCTCCGCGGGTGCACAGGCGACGGACAGAACGATCAGGGCAATCAGGCGCGACATGGCCATGATCTACCACGACCGGGGCCCCCGCGGCGAACCTCATGCAAACCCATCGTCGATGCCCGGTTGGGGACAAGGCAGCCCGGCGGGGCCAGACGGGCTACGTGCCGTCGTGCCAGCGCTCACCTCGGTCATCGGTGCCGCCCGACAGCTCGTCGAGACGCCGTCGGTCGCGGACGAGCTGATTGAGCGGTGCTTACGCCGGTTCACCTCGGTCAAGGACCGAGGGCTCCGGCGCACCGTGCTGCGCGAGTTCGTGGACGAGGTCGACGACGCCTCGCTGGTCGCCCTGCTTCACCGCCTCGATCTCCGCATGCGTGACGGAGACGCTGCGTGCCGCTGGTTGGCCACCGAGCTCGCGCTCACGCCGTCGGTGCTCCGGGAGCTGCCCTACCTTCGGATCGCCGAGGTCTACGAAATCGCGAGCGGCGCCGGCCTACCCGGCGTCGCCGCTCGTTTTCTCGGAGGCACTGGCGCCTTTGGGCCCGAGGGTACGAACCCCCACTTTGAACGTTCCGCCGGGGAGCGCACCGCGGCGGCTCGCAGTCGCGACCGCCTCGTGCTCGACCGCATCATGCACGACCGCGACGCCCGGGTGATCGCCGTCCTCCTCGATAATCCGCGTATCACCGAGATAGATGCGATCCGGGTCGCCGCGATGAACCCGACGCGCCCCGCGATCCTGGAGCTGCTGGTCAGCCACTACCGTTGGGGGCGAAGCTACCGCGTCCGGAAGGCGGTCGCGTTCAATCCTTCGACGCCCGACAACCTGGCGCGCCAGGTATTGCCCACCTTGCTTCAACAAGATCTCCGCGACCTCGTGGGCATCGTCCCCTCACGCCGCGCCGACGTGCTGCTCCTGCTTCAGCGGCGCAACACGTCCTGAGTGACGTCCTCCAGGAACGACCTCGGCGCCAGAGGCGCAGGCGCGAAGCGGCCGCCGAAGTCCGCAGGACTTCGGCCGAGGTCATCTAGGCCGCGAGCCGCCGTAGCGGTACCGCCCCCGCCAGCCGCTCCAGCAGATCAAGCCCGCGACGGAAGGCGACAGACGCGAAGCCATGGGCAAAAATCGCCTCTACCGGTGGGATCTCGCGCGTGTAGTAGGTCCAGCAGTATCGACTCGTGCCCCAGTACTCAAGGAACACGCCGAGCGTGCTGCCGGCGATGAACACCACGACGTCGCGTCGGGCGGCTCCCGTAGTCGCGAGCACGCCGAGCATCAGCACGATGACCACCTGCGAGGACAGTACGCCCACCTGTGGCCACAAAAACCGTATCATGAACGCTACAAATATCGGCAAGACCAACCACAGCGCCCGGAGCGGACCCGCGGGCAGCATCCGGTCGACCATCAGACCGAGCCGCTCGATCGTGAGCGCCGCCACGGGCCACGCCGGGAGAATCCAGAGTGGCGGCCGCTCCGCCGTATAGTAGGTCCAAAGGCCGGTTGTTGTACCCCACCACTCAATGACGAGGCCGCCGACCAGCCCGACCGCCACCAGGCGCAGGTCCCGCCGAGGGTCGATGTCCCAGACGAGCACCCCCGTCATGAAAAACCAGATCCCAGCTAACAACCAGTCCATTCCCCGGGTCCAGTCGATCATGTGGCCGTAGAGCAGGGCCATCACGAGGTAGAGACCGCCCAGAACGGCGAGCGCGACGAGGCTCCGCCGATCATAGCGCGAAAAGATCGCCCTCATCGGAGCTTCGCCCGCTCAGCCTCGCCGCTCGGACGCACCCGTTCGGTCCTTGGTTGCTGCGTCATCCAGCTCATCGTTCTCCGGGATCTGCGCCCGCTCTTTCCGGGGAGGATCGCCCTCCTTCGGCTCATCGCGTGTGCCGTCCTTGAACGCCTTGACCCCCTTCCCCACCTGCCCGAGCACGTCGGGTAGTCTGCCCGCGCCGAAAACGATCAGAACGATCACCAGGATGATCGCCCACTCCCAACCACCGATCCCCATGGATCCACCCCTGTCCCGCCCTTGTTCGAGCCGGATCATGCGGACATACCGCGGTCAGCCATCACCGACAAGCGGCAGGCGGTGGCCCCTCCCAGACCACGTTGCCCGCCTTGATCACCCACCGGGCGGGCGGCCCACCCAGGTGCTGGATGAGCGCCCCGGGGTCAGGGCGTTCACCGACGGGCGGCGAAAACAGGGCAAGATCTCCGACGCTCCCCGGCTTCACCCGGCCGTGGTCGGGTCGGCCGAGGGCGTCCGCCGCCACCGACGTGATGCCCGCCAACGCCTCCTCCACCGTCAGCCCCATCGTCACACAGGCCAGGGTAGCCGACGCAATAAGGTCATGCGCCGGCGAGGATCCTGGGTTGTGGTCCGTGGCTACGGCCATCCGCACCCCGGCGCTCCGGAGCAGGCCAACCGGCGGCGGCCGGTCCCTCAGGTACAGCATCGCAGCGGGGAGCAGCACGGCGATCACGCCAGCGTCGCCCATCGCCCGCGCCCCGACGTCATCCACCCTCTCGAGATGATCAGCGGTCAACGCCCCCAAGCGGCCCGCGAGCTCCGCCGCGCCCGTCCAGCTCACCTGCTCGGCATGTACGTGGAGCCCGAGCCCGCGGGCACGCCCGGCCAGGAGCACACGCTCCGCTTCGGCGAGGGTGAACGCCCCCGCGTCGCAGTAGACGTCGATGGCGTCGGCGTACGGAAGGCAACGTTCGAGCTGCTCTCCCACCACCTCATCGACGTAGTCGCGCCGGTCACGGCCCGGGGGCACCGCGTGGGCGCCAAGGAAGGTCGTCGTCACCTCCACCGGCCCGGCGGCCGCACGCGCCGCCTTCAACATCCGGAGCTCGGCCTCCGGATTGAGCCCGTAGCCGCTCTTGATCTCCACCAGGGTCACCCCGTGCCGGAGCCGGAGCCCGAGCCGCTCCCGGGTCAGCCGCGTGAGCTCCTCCAATGAAGCCGCGGCCGTAGCGCGCACCGTCGAGTGAATGCCGCCTCCCGCCTCAAGGATCTGCGTGTAGGTCTCCCCGGCCAGTCGTCGCCGGAAGTCATCGAGGCGGGACCCGGCCCACGTGCTGTGGGTGTGGCAGTCCACCAACCCCGGTGTCCCGATGAGGCCCGTGGCGTCGATCTCAACCCCCGAGCCGCCATCTCCGCGCGCGCCGCGAAGCTCGGCGTCCGGCCCCACCCACCGGACACGCCCACCACGAATATGGACGGCGACATCGTGTAGGATCTCCGTACCGTCCCACAGCGCCCCGATGTGTCGCACGTAGAGCTCAGAGTTCATCCTTGCGAACCTCCTCACCTATGTGCTACCAATGCTGCGCTCTTGTAAAGCAAGGAGGGGTGTACATGCGCGCCTGGATTCTGATCGCTCTCGCAGGCACCGCCTGCGCCAAGTACGAATACGATAAAGACGACAAGGGCGCTGACTCGGGCTACACCGACACGACCTGGTACGACTCGGACTCGGACACCGACTCGGACTCCGACACCGACTCCGACTCGGACGCGGATTCCGACGCCGACGCCGACGCCGACGCCGATGGCGATACCGACACGGACACCGGCCTCTGCGTGACGGACTGGGACGTGGCGGACGACGTTGGCTGGGTGAAGAATTTCAACGTCGAAATCGGCGATCTCCTCGGCTTTGGCGCCGGCTCGGGCACCGCGCGGATGGAATCCTACGGCATCGACAACTTCGGCGGCATGAACATGTACACCGTCGCCGACGACGTTCAGGCCGGCACGATGTACACCTGGACCGGTACCGCCTATGTCCGTTGCGAGTACAACAGCGCGCCGGGCATGTGGCTTTACGGCTGGGACGTCTACCTGCAGGGCACCGCGCTGGCCCTCGAGTTCAGCAAGCCCCGTATGTATCTGCCCCCCGACAGCGACATCGGCAGCGCGGGGAACTGGACCTACTCCTACGAGACCTACCTCGACATGGGCACCGGTCCCACGCCGGTGCAGATCTCGGGCGACTACACGGATAGCGGCTTTGAGGCCTTCGACCTGCCGGATGGCACCAGCGTGTCGGCCTACCGTTTGGAGCAGCGCTACTACGTGGACGGCGGCAGCGCGGGGAGCAACTCCGGTACGCTCGACCTGTGGTACGTCGAGGGCCTCGGCCTCGTCAAAGAAGTTAACGTTCAGGACGACGGCGTCACTGCGCTCGTACGAGAGCTCACTTCGTACTCGGGCCTGACGCCCAACTAGCACTCTGACCCTGGCCCCTCGCCCGCAGGTCCTGAAATGCTCCTGACCCTTGCCAGCTTCGCCCTCGCGACCCACGTCGAGACCTTCGTCGTCGATCCGGCCCACACCAAGGGCCGGTATGCCGGGCTGGAGAAGCTCGTGATCGACCCGGCGGCCACCACGCTGACGCCGGCCGCCTCCCAGCCCAAGGGCCATCTCACCCCGAACGCCGCCGCCGCGGGCGAGAAAGCGTTGGCGTTCACCAACCCGATGTCCGCCTGGGGTTGGGTCGAGATCAACGGCGTCCGCATCGGCACCGTTGGGCCCTACGCCACCTTCCGCGTGTCGGACACCAGCCCGGGCTGGTACGGAGTGAGCGTGCAGGTCGACACGGGCTATCGCGCCTTCTACGCGATCGAGGTCAAGTAGCCCGCCTCGATGAGGCGCGTTCGGAGTGAGCTCGGGCGGCAGTGACCGCCCCCGGGGTCCGCACCCTCAGATCACGGTGCCTGCAGCGACCACGCCGTCCTTGGGTACGATGACGATGCCATCGCGCACGTACCAGCCGTCGCCGTCCTGATCGGGGCGTCCGATCTCGCCGCGGATCACGCAGTTGGCGCCGATCCGCGCGTTCTTGTCGATGATCGCCCGCTCGATGAGCGTTCCGGGGCCGATGCCGACGGGATCGACACCCCTCGCTGTATTTTCGGCGCGTACATCGTCCCCTTCGTAATAGTCCGCGCCCAACAGGATCGACGAGCGCACGACCGCGCCCTGCTGCACCCGCGAACGAACGCCAACCACGCTGTGGTCGACCTCGGCGCCGTGGATCAGGCAGCCCTCCGTGACGATGCTACGGCTGACTCGGGCGTCCAGGAACTTGGTTCCCGGCAAGAATCGGGAGCGCGAGTAGATCGGCGCGGTGGGGTCGTAGAAACGGAAAGGAGATTCGTGGGCGGTCAGACCGATGTTCGCGTCGAAAAAGGCGCCGATCGTCCCGATGTCTCGCCAGTAGCCGCGGAAGAAGTGGGCGAAAACCCGGTGCGAGTCCAAAATGCCCGGGAGGATGTCCTTGCCGAAGTCGAGCATCTCCGGTCGAGAGAGCAGCTCACGCAGCACGTCGAACCGGAAAATATAGACGCCCATGCTCGCGAGCATCTCGTCGGGGCTCATCGACCACGCGGCGCGCCGCTCCGGGGGAGGCTCGAGGTCGGTGAGATCCGAGCCAGCTCGGGGTTTTTCCCGGAAGGCGAGTATCCGCCCGGCGTGGTCGGTCCGCATCACGCCGAACTGGTGGACCTCCGAGACGGGACAGGGCAAGGCGCACACGGTGACATCGGCGCGTGTGTCGATGTGACGCTCCAACAGCTCGCGGTAGTCCATCCGGTAGAGATGGTCGCCCGAGAGGATCAGGAGATGGTCGATCTGCGCGGCGTGCATCCGCCGGATCTGCTTCCGCACCGCGTCCGCGGTGCCCTGGTACCACTCCTCCCCCTCCTCCGTCTGCTGCGCCGCGAGCACCTCCACCCGACTCGCGCCAAAGTGATCGAAGCGGTAGGTGTTGAAGATGTGGTTGTTCAACGACGCCGAGTTGAACTGGGTGAGGACAGCGATCTGCCGGAACCCCGAGTTGATCGCGTTGGACAATGGAATGTCGATGAGCCGGTATTTGCCCGCCAGCGGCACCGCCGGTTTGGCCCGATGACGGGTCAGCGGGTAGAGGCGCTGCCCCCTCCCGCCGCCCAGGATCACCGTATACACCCTCTCCATGACGCCTCCGTTCCGTGAAACGTAGTCCGGCAAGGTCAGCTCGGGTACCCGTGGCGCTGCTCTGCACCGGATTCGCGGCGGCAGGCTGCGACGGAGACTGTACCGGGGCCGCGTGCGCCGACCTTTACGGATCCGCCGACCTGCACCGGATCGGGGGCCTGGAGGCGCCCGGCGAGCTGCTCGACCCGGTCGCCAACGCAAGCACAACCTGGGCTGCCGGCGATGAGTTTGGTTATAACTGGGTTTTGCACGGATGGGCCGGTGGGGTCACGCTGGGTATGCCGGACCTCGGCGAGCTTCGTTCGCTGGACGCGGACGTCCTTGAAAATACAGGTACTACCATAGGAACTTTAGTCAGCGAAGAACCCGGTGACGCCTTCGGCTCCGCGCTGGACGTCTGGGAGACCGCGCAGGCGAGCTACCTGATGGTCGGGGCGCCCCGGGCCTCCTCCGACGCGGACCATGTACTCGCTGGCGCCGCCTACTTTTTTGAGACCCTCGGCGGGGGGTTTGAGGGCCAACTGAGCACGGGCAGCCGCACGTTCGAGGTGGTCGGACATGAGGCCGGGCTGGCGCTCGGGAGCCTCGTCGCGGGATGTGGCGACATCGATGGCGACGGTAAACGGGAGTTTGCGCTCACTGCGGCGGGCGCCGCCGGCGGCGTCGAGCTCGCGGGCGCCGTCTACGTGGGGAGCGCTCCCGCATTTGGAGAGAGCCCGCGGATCAACAGCACTGGGCTGATCGAAGTCCGCGCGCCGGTTCCCGAGCGAGGCGCTGCCTACGGCCGTGCGGTGCTGTGCGACCGTAGCCTCCAAGATGGCGGCCTCGCGAACCTGGTCGTCGGCGCACCATATTCCGGCGGAGGACGTGCACCGGGCGCGGTGTACGTGTACGGCGCTGGGCCGGACTTTGACGCCACGGAGCCCTTGCTCACCCTGACGGGCGAGAGCGGGAGCTACCTGGGCGCCGCGATGACCTGGGCGAACGTCGACTCCGACGACTGGCCCGATCTGTTCGTCGGCGCGCCGGGGGTGGACCCGGTGCTGGCCTCCGCCGGTGAGCCGATCAGGACAATGTCGGGCGCGGTCCACCTTTACTTGGGTTCGCAGCTCAACGCGCGCCTCACCAGCGACATCTCCGAGTTTCTCGACCCCCTCCAGCCGAACGCGACCTTGACCTGGGAATGGCAGAGCCGGGACGAGGCGACCCGAGACGCCGACGCTCGTATGGGTTTCGCGCTCGACGCAGGAGACCTCAACGGGGCCGACAGTGACGAAATCGTTGTAGGTATGCCGGGAATCGACGCTGGCGCCAACGCCCAGGCCGGCGCTATCGTCGTGTGGACCGTGAGCTCGGTGGGCCTCTTCGGCGGGCAGGTGCTTTCGCGGACCACGGTGATCGCCGGCGACCAACCCTTCCAGGAGACAGGCGCACGGTTCGCGGTGAGCGACCTTGACGCCGACGGCGTCGCTGACCTCGTCATCCAGAACCGCCGGAAGAACTGATGTTGTGCCCCTACCGCCCCGCCTGTCCAGGCTGTGGGCTGGCCGAGCTGCCGTACGACGAACAGCTGGAACACAAAAAGAATCGTCTCAACGCGGCGCTCTCACGGTACGCCGGTATGCCGACCGCACCCACCGTGCTGCCCGCGCTCTACACCGAGGCTTATCGGCATCGACTCAAACTTCCGGTTCAACGTCGAGAGAACGAGTTCGTCGCCGGACTCTACGATCCAGTCAGCTCCGAGCTGCACGCCACCCCGGGCTGCCTCGTGCTCGAGCCCAGGCTGCGGGCCGCCCTCGCCCAGCTGCTGACGGGGTTCAGCGCCCGAGACGCCACCCTGCACTCGGTGGACCTGCGGATCTCCTCCTTGAACGGTCACCTTCAGCTTGTGCTGAACACGGAGGACGGTGAGCTCGTGGGAGGGGCGCGCGCCGCTCGGGCCCTGATGCGCCGGGTGCCCGGCCTTGTATCGGTCGCCGTGAGTCGTCGCGCCCCGGACGGCCGGCGCGTGATGGGGCAGCGGCCTCGCGTGATTGCGGGAGAGCCAGCGTTGGAAGAGGGCATCGGCGAGTCCCGCTACCAGCTCCACCCGGGTGCCTTCTTTCAGGCGGATCCCCGCAACGCCTCCCAGCTCCACGCGGTGATCCACCACCTCGTCGGCTCCGCCCAGACCGTGCTCGACCTCTACGCGGGGGTCGGCGCTTATGCCCGGCTGCTGGCGCCGGGCCGCCGTCGGGTCCTGGCGGTGGAGGAGGTGCCTGAGGCCGCCGCCGCCGCCGCGTGGGGCGCACCGCCGGGCCTGGAGGTGCAGAACACGCCGGTGGAGGCGCTGGACTGGGACGAATGTTTCGACGTGGTGATCCTCAACCCGGCGCGGCGCGGCAGCGACCCGCGCACCCTGGCGCAGCTCAGCCGCGTGACCGACCGGGTCATCTACGTCTCCTGCGGCCCTGAGAGCTTCGCGCGCGACCTCGACATACTCGGTGCCTACGGCTTCGAGCTCACGGAGCTGTGTGCCCTCGACCTGTTCCCGCAGACCCCCGAGGTCGAGGCGGTTGGCCACCTCGTCCGAGTCCGGCCCGGCGCGCGGCCCTCCCGCCCCGGCCCTGGGCGCCGCAGCCCCTGGACCGACCCCCACGGTTGGTCTGGGGCCTCCGGAGCGCCCCGGGCCCTCCTGACCCTCGTGATCGGCGACACCGGCGACTCGGGCCGCCTGCCCGGTGCACGTTTCCGACGCCTCGCGCGGCTGGCCGGCCATAGCCTGCTGCAGGTCACGCTCGACGCCGCTGGCGAAGGGGGGGACGCGGCCGCGCCACCTGCAGGTCGGGGCGCCCGCCACGCGCATGGGCGGGGGAGGCCGCAAGAGCGGTCCCGCGACGGCGGCTTCGTCCGAGGGGACGAGGTCGCCCTGGGCGCCCTGGTTGCGTTGGGCCGCGCCGGCCACCCTGTGGCGGGTCACGACCCGCGCACGCGCGCTTGGTTCGCCGAACGTGCTGGGCTGATCCGGCCCTTTGTGGAGGTGTTGCGCGTGAAGGAAGCGCCCGCGCTCCCCGCCGCGAACGCCGCGGGGCCCCGGCTACACGGTGACCTCGTACATGCGGTCCTCGCGCTCGGACTCGGTGAGGCCGCGTTCACCGCGCTGGCCCGGAGCCTCTCCCCGTCCGTTGACAGGCGCGCCGCCGCGCAGCATCCTGGCGGCAAGGAGCGCTGATGATGATCCCCCTCTTGTGGCTCGTCGCCTGTTCTGGCGGCAAAGACTCGAACAGCCCGGACGAAACCCCGGCGACGCTGACTGAGATCCAGACGGACATCTTCAGCAAATCGTGCGCGTTCAGCTCGTGCCACGGTGACGGCGGAAACTCGGGCCTGCTCAAGCTCGACCCCGAACTGAGCTACGCCCAGCTCGTGAACGCCGCCGCGTCTGAGGCGGGCAAAATACGCGTCGTCCCAGGAGATCCCGACGGGTCATACCTGGTCGAGCGTCTTGAGCACCCCGACACCGCGGAGGTCATGCCGCCTGGGCAGCCGCTCGACGCCGCCAAGCTGGAGCGAATCCGCAGCTGGATCGTGGACGGCGCGCAGGACAACTGACCTCGCGGTTCGCGCGGCGCTACGGGAGAGCTAGCCCTGCGCGTGGCCTACTTGGTCGGCGGGTGTTTGTGCGGCGGCAGCGCCTTGGGCGGCGTGGGCTGCCCCGGAGTGCCGCCGTTGATGTCCACCTTGCCGGCCTTGTACAGCTGGGTGGTGCCGCTCTCCCACTTCGCGCTGGCGCCGGCGGTGAAGACTCCCGTCATGCAAGCCTCCATCGCGATCGAGTTGCTGGCTTCCAACTTGAAATCTTTACACTTGAACGACACCGTCTCCACCGCCTCGACGATGAAGTCCTTCTTCGTCTTCATCGTGACGACCTTGTTGGCCGAGTGAAGCTCGGTGTAGATCGCGTCGTTCTCGGTGGTGTTGATGAACTCGATACGCTCGGCGCCGGGGGTGTCGTCGATGTCGAGCCACTGAGAGTTCCGGGACCAGAAGCGGCGATGATCGTCGTTTCCGTCTTCGTTCGCGTAGGGCTTGGGTTTGTCCTCGGCACCGTTGTACAAAGCGCCGACGATGTAGGGCGCCATCGTTCGATAGGCGAAGCCAATCAAGACCTCGGTTCCGACGTCGGGGAGCATGACCAGACCGCGCTTCTTACCCGCCATGGGACTCATGAGGCGCAGCCACCACGTCTCGGGCGGCGATTCATGGTCCGTCGGGTACTTGCACTTGATCTTCCCGTTGGAATCAGGATCCACATTGTCGACCACCAACCCGACGACCACACCGTTCATCATGGTGAACGCCCTCCTTCAGTTGATGTTGGTCGTCGCGGCGGTGAGGACCAGCATGGCCCCGCCGTCCACTGTGCAGCCCTGGCCGGTCTTCACCTCCATGGTGGCTCCGGCCTTCATGGATATCGAATTGCTCGCTTCGAGGATGAAATCTTTACACTTGAAGGACACGGTCTCCACCGCCTCGACGATGATGTCCTTACCCGAATAGATCGACATCACCTTCTCGGTGCTGTCCCAGATCAGCCGGATCTCTTCGTTGTGCAGGATCATCTCCACGCGCTCTGCGCCGGCCGTGTCATCGAAGGTCACACGATGACCAGAACGACTCTGGAAAACACGTAGGTTGTTCTCCCCGTCCTCGTTTGCATAGGGCGGCGTGTCCACCCCATTGTACAGGGAGCCGAGCACGATGGCGTTGTGCACGTCACCGTGGACAAACGACACGAGCACCTCGTCCTCGATTTCCGGGATGGTCATCCAGCCGCGCTCCCGCCCCGCCATAGGCATCGCGAGCCGGGCCCAGAAGCTCTCGGGCATGTCGGGCAGGGTCGGGAACTTCAGCTTGACCCGACCAAGCTGCTCGGGATCCACGTTGTCCACAACGATTGCCTCGACCATGCCGGGCATCTGCCCGGCGACGGGGCGGCCATGGCGATCAGTGACCTTTGGCACGACAGACTCCTTCTAGCTTCCAAGTATAGGGGAGCGGCGGGCGCGGGGTCAACGGGGAAGGGACCCCGCGCCGAATCCGCCAGTCATCAGCAGTAAAGCAGCATTTTCAGGGCATGTCCGGAGGAGCCACCAGCCACCGTGTCTCGCCCGGGGCCAGCCGCACCTCCGCCCGCCTGCCCGCAACCGTGATCCGGCCCTCCGCGGCCTGCCGCAGCACCATCGGGAAAAGCCGATGCTCGAGCTGGAGGATTCGCGCAGCCAACCGAGCCTCGTCGTCGTCGCCGTGCACTGGCACGCTGCCTTGTGCCAGGATCGGGCCGGTGTCGACGCCCGCGTCCACCACGTGCACCGTCGCCCCCGCCTGAACCACGCCGGCCGCGAGGGCTTGTGCCGGACCATGGAGTCCCGGGAACGCGGGGAGCAACGCTGGATGGATGTTGAGCACCCGACCCGGGAACGCGGCCAGGAAGGTGGCACCGAGCACGCGCATGAAGCCCGCGAGCAGCACCCACTCCGGCCAGGGCCCCTCTGCGAGCGCGTCCAGCAGCGCCGTTTCGAAGGCCTCCCGGCTGCGATCCCGGTGCGACACGACCATGGTGGGCACCCCGGCCGCTGCGGCGCGCTCGAGGCCGCCGGCGCCCGGCACGTTGCTGATGACCCGCACGATCTCTGCGGGAAATTCGGGCTGCCCAGTCGCGTCGAGCAGCGCCTGCAGGTTCGAGCCGCGCCCGGACAGCAGCACCGCCACCGGCGCACGACGGATCAAACCAGCACCACTCGCCCTTCGGGGTCGGCCACCACCTCGCCGATACACCAGGCCCCTGGCCCGATCAGCGCCTCCGCGTCGCCGGGCGGGACCAGCAGCACCATGCCGATGCCGTTGTTGAAGGTGCGGAACTGGTCCTCCTCGCTCAGCCCTCCCCGCTCACACAGGAGCTCAAAAATCGGAGGCACGGGCCAACTGTCACGGCGAACCGCCGCGCCCAGCCCGGGGGGCAGCATTCGCGGGATGTTGTCGAGGAAACCCCCGCCGGTGATGTGCACCGCACCGCGGAGGTCCACCCGGTCACGCAGCGCGAGCAACTCACGAACGTAGATGCGGGTAGGCGCCAGCAGCACGTCCCCCAGCGGCGCGCCCAACCCTCCGGGGTCCAGCGCCGGGTCGAGACCCTCCACCAGCTTCCGGATGAGGGAATAGCCGTTGGAGTGCGGACCGCTGGAGGCGAGTCCGATGAGCTTGTCCCCAGCCTCTACCCGCGCACCGTCCACCATCCGCGCGCGCTCAACGACGCCTACGCAGAAGCCTGCGAGGTCGTAGTGGCCCGGAGCATACATCCCAGGCATCTCCGCCGTTTCACCGCCGATCAACGCGCATCCGGCCTGGCGGCACCCCGCGGCGATGCCCGCCACCACCGCCTCGGCGACCGCCGGCTCCAGGCGGCCTGTCGCAAAGTAGTCGAGAAAGAACAGAGGTTCAGCACCGCACACTACGACGTCGTTGACGCACATGGCCACGAGATCGATGCCGATGGTGTCGTGACGGCCGAGGGCCTGCGCGAGCAGGAGCTTGGTACCTACGCCGTCCGTGCCGCTGACCAGCACCGGCTCCGAGTAGCCATTGGGCACGGCAAACATACCGCCAAAACCACCAATATCGCCGATCACCCCCGGTCGGAAGGTCGATCGTACATGACGGGTGATCCGGGACACCACCTCTTCCCCGGCGTCGATATCGACACCGGCCTCCCGGTACGCGCGCGACATCGGTTCAGCCGCCGTCCGAGCCGTCTTCGTTGGGCGTATAGCCCATACCCAGCGCAGAATTGGAGCGAAGTCCGGCGTCGTCGATCACCACCGCGACCACTTCGTAGGCGGTGTTGTAGGCGAGATCCGTACCGTTGACCCCCACCGCAAGCGAAAAGTCAAGGTTGAACACCGTACATGCCTCCTCATTGGTGTCGAAATAATCGGCGAAAAGCTGAGGCTCGCCCGTCGCGTCTACCGCGCCGTCGAGCACGTCGTCGAACCAGATGTCAGCCGCGACCCGGTGGAGATCGCCGTCCGCGTCGGTGATGTGGAGCCCGATGGCGAAACCCGGCATGTCCCCGTCGTCCCCCGTCACCATGCCCGCGTTTCCGAGGGAGACGCTCTCGAGCACTGGCTCCGTGCCGTCGCAGGTCACGGTGGTGCCCGGGGGGGTCGACTCAAGGGGCGGAGCCGTTTTGGACTCCACCGGCTCCTCCGCGCAAGCTACCGCGAGGAGCGGCCCGATCAACGCACCACAGGTCCAGTTCTTCATGATCCTCCGGCCTCCCGCGCCCCGCATAACCGATTCACCGCGCGGCCCGTCGAGCGCGAGGCGAGCGCCGCCGGGATACGCGGGTTATCGGACGTTCGTGGCTCAACGCCCAAACTCTCCACGCGGGCTCTACCACGCCCTTCGCGACCAGCTTGGCAGCATTCGCCAGGTGTACGTCTATGGCAAACAGGTGAAACGGCGCGACGACTTTGCACTCTCGCCGGAGCCGGTGCTCCTGCTCCACGGCTTCTTCCAGACCCGAAACGTCTGGGAGGTCATGGAGGAGCGCCTTCGGTACGACGGCTTTGGCGTGCTCTCCTTTGACCTCGGCGGCCTGCTCTGGCGCTACAACACGCGACGGCCATCCGAACTCGCAACGTATATCGCCGAAAAAATCGAACGACTGTGCGATCGGACGGGCTTGGAGCGACTGCACATCGTTGGCCATTCACAGGGCGGGCTGGTGGCGAGGGCGTACGTCCAGCTTCACGGCGGGGAGCGCCGGGTGAAGTCGGTGATCACCCTCGGCACGCCGCACCACGGCACCCCGACCGCGGCGATCGGCCTATGGCTGATGGGCGCGGGGTTGTTGTCCCAGAGCCCCTACGAGCTTCTTCCGCGCTCGCGTTTTGTGACGCGCCTGCGGGAGGAGACCTGGCCCGAACACATCCCACTGGTCAGCATCTTCAGCCGGCATGACCTCGTCTGCCCCCACTGGGCCGCGACGCTGGTACCTCAGCGGAGTGGGGCCGGTATCCGCAACCGCCCCGTGCGGGACATCGGCCACACCGGGCTGACTCACGACCCCGGTGTGTATCGGATCCTTCGGAGCGAGCTGCAGGAGGCCGCGGCAGCCTGGCACGAGCGCAACGCGGACCCGTGAAGCGCTCGCTTGCCGTCACGCAGCCGGACTCTCAGGGATCGTCGATACAGCAGCGGAAGGAGACCGTCGCGTCGGTGTAGTCCACCCGCTGCGCGTCACTGTAGGCGCAGCGTGACGCTACCGTAGCGTTCCCGCGTTTTCCACCTTTGACGAAGCGCTTCCGCGCGTCCGAAGGGCCCTCGGTGGAGGTCCACTCACGGGTACCGCCGGACATGTCGAACACGCCAAATCCGCTCACACAACCTTCCAACTTGCCCGAAGCAAGGTCTCCGCGACCATCGCCGTCGAGGTCCGCCACCGCGTCCGCGCCGCACTTCTCAATCGCGAACTCGTTTCCATAGGCGTAGTGCAGCATCTCCGGGCCTTTACACGCCCGCTCCCACTCGACTGCAGTGCAGAGGCGCTTACCCGCCGCCGCGCACTGAGCATCCGCATCCGCGTAGGTCGCGCGCACGATCGGGTAGCCGGCTTTCTGGTTGGGCCACTCGAAGCGGTCGATGTAGAAGGCCCCAACCTCGGTCACCACCGCGATGGCCTCGCCTGTAGAGCCGACGTCCTTCTCGGCGTTCATCCTGCCCATCGCGAAGGTACCCTTCGGCACCCAGACCATCTCGGGGTGCGCCGCGAGCTTCGCCTGAACTTCGGACTCCGAGGGCAGCGGGTTTTGCTCAATCAGGCGGGCGCGCAACGCCTTATCCGCGTTTGCGGCGACCTTGTCAGGATCGAAGAACATAAAGCCGCCTACCACCATCGCGAACAGGAGCGCGACCCCACCCACGATCATGCCGAGCGTACGGCGACCGATGCCCGACTGCACGGGCGCCTCGTCGGTGAAACAGCGCTGGATGTCGTTGATCATGTCGCGAGCGCTGGGATACCGGTCCTCCGGGTTCCGGGCGAGCGCCAGATCGATGACGTCGTCGATGTGACGGGGAAGGTCGTCACGCACCTGGCTCGGCGAAATGTAGGTGCCGAGCGGCGTCTGCCCTACCAGGAGCTCGTAGAGCACCACCCCGACGGAGTAGACGTCCCCCTGCCGCGAGCCGCCCGCGGTAGGCGAGCTCATTTCGGGGGCGAGGTAGCGGGTATGGTCCTTTGTCGCGACCGCGAGGTTCTCCTGGAGCACCCCGACGTGGACGAGCTCTGAGTAGCCCGAGCCACAAAGAACCGGCGTATGAACCGCGCGGCCCGGCCCTACCTGACGCGTCTTGACCAACACCGCGCTCGGCTTGATGTGCCGATGAAGCACACCCGCGTCGTGCGCCTTGGCCACCGCGTCGAGGAGCCGGACGATGATCTGCCCGGCCTCCTGCATGGAAAAGGTTCGTTTCTGCGCCGCATAGGCGTCCATCAAGCGGCGGAGCGAGTCCCCCTCGACGAAGTCCTCGACGATGTACAACCAGCCCCGGTAGTCCCCGGTCTCAATCACCTTGGACAGTCCCTCGGACTCGGCCTGCTTGAGCCGGCCGATCAGATCGGCCACAAGGGCCGGGTCGGCCGCCGGACCGTGAATCAGCCGCAGGGCGACGCGGCGGCCCCCGTTGATCGCTCGACCGGAGTAGGCCTCGCCAGAGGGGCCTCCACCAAGCGCAGCCTCAATCTCGTATTTTTTGGCGACAACGTCACCCTGGCGCAAAATGGGGGCCTGGCTCGACACGCAAACTCCTGAGGGTTCCCGTTTGGGTCCCCGCTAAGGTACCATGTTGATCACCTCCCCTTCAACGCGATTGGGGATGATCCTTTACGTTCCTCCGCCTCGTTCCCCCAAAAAGAATCGCGCGACCGCGCCGAGACGGCGGCTCCAGTCGCGCGGGTGGATCCGGGTCGCGAACAGCCAATGCACCACGAGCCCGGTGAACATCACCATCGCCACCATGCAGACGCCGCCGCCAACGACGGGAAAAACCGGCACCGCCATGATCTCGGGCGTCCAAGGCGCGATCAGCATGGTGCCCGAGAGCGCGAGCGCCAACGCACACACCGCGAGCGACACCCGGATCGCGGCGTGCCGGATTTCCACCCGCAGCTCCTCCGACTCAGGATCTCGCGTGGTCACCAGGATCCTGCCGCGTTCGAGGTCGAGGAGCAGCTGGTTGGCCTGGGTCGGCAGGTCCGAGAACGCGGCTTGGGCGTGCTGCAATACGCGGAAGGCGTCGCTGCCGAGGCGCTCGGGCCCAAACCGGGTCGCCATCAGGCGCTGCGCAAGCGGGCGCACCTCGGCCACGATGTCCACGTCTGGGAGCAGCCGACGCGCGATACCGTCTACGATCGAGGTTGCCCGTGCGATCACCGCAAACTCGCGGGGAAGCTGGATCCGGTAGCGGCCCGCAACCGCGATGAACTCCACCAGCGAGGAGCTCTCGGACAGGCGAGAGAGGGAGGCCCCCTCATACTTCCGCATCAACCTGTGAATCTCGCCGCGGAAGGCCTTGAGATCGACGCGTTCGTGAGTGGCACCGGCGCGGTAGATCGCCAGCGCGACGGACTCTGCGTCGCGGAAGACCAGGCCGGTGAAGACGGCGGTCATGACGTCCTGCATCTCGGCCGTGAGCAGACCCGTCAGGCCAAAGTCCAGGAAACACAGCGCACCGTCCTCACGCACCATCAGGTTGCCCGGATGAGGATCCCCATGAAAAAAGCCGTGCTCGAACAGCTGGAGGTACCACGATTGAATCAGGCGGCGCATGAGCTGCTTACCCTCTTCGCTCCCCCCCTCGACGGCGTTCAGGCGCCGGCCCCGAATCCGCTCCATCACCAGCATTCGCCGTGTGCAGTGGCCGCGGAGCACTCGCGGGGCCACCACTCCCTCCACCGAGCCATGAAGCTGCCGGAAGCGCTCCCCAGCAGCGGCCTCCTGCAAGAAATCGAGCTCGCTGAACACGGCGATCTCGAACTCCTGGATGATCTCGACCGGCGTATAGAGCCCGGGAAAAGAGATGTTTCCCTCGACCATGCGGGCAATGGAATAGAGGATGTGGAGGTCACTCCGGAGCGTCTTCTCCACGTTGGGCCGCTGAACCTTCACCGCGACCTCGGTCCCGTCGTGAAGCCAGGCGATGTGGACCTGGGCGATCGACGCCGAGGCTACCGGAGTCTCCTCGAACTGGGCGAACACGCTCTCGAGCGGGGCGCCGAGCTCCTCCTCCAGCAGCTCCTTCACGGCCGGCCACGCCACGGTCGGCGCGTTGTCCTGGAGCTCCGCCAGCTCCTCGAGCACATCCGCGGGCAGGATGTCGGGACGAACCGAGAGCACCTGTCCCAGCTTGATGAACGTCGGTCCGAGGTCCGCCAGCGCGAGCCGGATACGCCGGGCCACGGGTTTGTCCACCGAGGCCGTCGCCGTCTCCAGCCCGAGCAAGCGCCCCAACTCACCGAAGCCGTGGGCGGCGAGCACCCGGGCCACCTCGGTGGCGCGGGGGAGATCGTGGACGGAGATGTGCGCCATCAGTCGATGTGTACGGCGCAGACGAGGAGCTGACGCCCCCCGACCACGGCCAGGGCCGGGGAGGTGCAGTTGCCGTGACCAAAAGGGTCGCCTTCGTACACCGCGACAGGCTCGGCCACATCCTCGGTGGTGTCCAGGATGACGCGCCGCGGCGGCTCAGCCCCACCCTGCGCCTGGGCGACCAGGGTGGGCGGAGTCTGCGAATCATCACACCAGGGGACGCTGAGTTGTTCCCAAGAAAAGCTGAGATCCTCGACGGGCGGCTCTCCCCGCGCGAGCGCCACCCGGCGGGTGTCGTCGGTGAAGAAGAGCAGGGGCTCCGCACCAAGCCGGCACGGCGCGGGATCCGCAAGGTCATCCCTCGAAAAAATCGGCTCGGCCTCCGCCACGAACGCGTCCTCCGTCCACCGCGCCCGGAGCACGCGGTGTTCACCCGGAATCGCCGCCGGATCGCCGCCGTAGCTGTCGGTGGCGTAAGCATGGAGCACGAGCCCCAGGCCGTCGAGGTGGAGCGCCGGGTCGAAAAGATAAGGTGCAAACGAGTGTTGCACCGAGATGAACTGGGAGCCCCAGGCCTCCCCGTCTACGCTCGTGAGCACGTAGAGCCCGGTAGGATCGAGGCCGAGGCTCGTAGCGAAGGCCTCCTCCACCACGCCGGCCAGGAGCAGACCGGATTCGGTGATCAGAAGGTGTAAGCTTGAAAAACCCCAAGCGATCGGCGCGGAGCTGGGGCTCCAGGTGACACCATCGGCGGACCAGGCGAGCCAGACCTCCCAGCGCGAGGCGGGGTCCCGTTCTTGAACCAGCAACGGCTCGAGCGGGCCGGGTTCACTCCAAAAGTCAGCTTCGGCCCATGAAGCGGGCAACGGAGCGCGGGGCAGGGTCGTCCCGGTCGGGCCGGAGTCCTCCGAGTCCCCGCTGCGGCTGTCCGAGACAAGACCGGATTCGGCGGCTGACTTTCCGTCATCTACGCACCCGAGGGGCACCGCGACCAACACCATCGTCACCAAAGCTGGATGACCGCGGCGGAGACGCGGTCGCATTCCCGCGGCTGAAGATGCAGCCGACCGGCTATCCCCGACCGGCTCAGGCTCCCTGCCGGGCGCATCTAGTAAGCCCGCGCGAAGATCGCCATGTGGGTCGCGGGCCGTCCCGACGCAAAACACACCTTTCCGGCTGCTTCTTCCTGCCCCTCAAGGGGGAAGCAGCGAATGGTCGCCCGAGTCTCCTCCTTGATCCGAGCCTCCCAGGCGGCATCGTCGTGCCAGGGCACGAGGAAAAACCCGCCCCCCTCCAGCCTCTCCTTGAACTCCTGATAGCTCTCTACGCGGAGGGTACGCTGGACTCGCCGCTCGGCCGCACGGCGGTAAAGCTCCGTGTGAACGCCGTCAAGTGCCGCTGCCACCGCGTCGGCCACGCCCTCGAAGGGGATCCCGTACTTCTTGCCACCGGTGCGTACCGCCGCGAACACCGAACGAGCGGCGACGTCACGCGGGCCGATCTCCAGCCGCAAAGGCACCCCTTTCCGCTCCCATTCGAAGTACTTCGCCCCCGGTTTGAGCTGGTCCCGGTCGTCGAGCTTCACCCGGAACCGCGCCCCGAGCGCCGCCCTGACCTCATCCGCAAAGGCGAGGGTAGTCGCCTTCTCGGCGTCCGTCTTCCAGATCGGCGTGAGCACCACCTGGATCGGCGCCACCGCGGGCGGCAGCAAAAGCCCGGTGTCATCGGAGTGGGTCATGATGATCGCCCCGACCATCCGCGTCGAGACGCCCCAGGACGTGGCCCAGACGTGCTCGCGCTCGCCGGTGGCCGACTGGAAGGTGACGTCAAAGGCCTTCGCGAAGTTCTGACCCAGGAAATGGCTGGTGCCTGCTTGCAGCGCCCAGCCGTTCTGCATCATCGCCTCGATGGTGTAGGTGTCCACCGCTCCGGCGAAACGTTCGCTCGCGGACTTGACGCCCTCGGTCACCGGGATCGCCAGGAAATCCCTTGCAAAAGACGCGTAGACCTCGAGCATCTGGCGCGCCTCGGCCTGCGCCTCCGCGGACGTGGCGTGCGCCGTGTGTCCTTCCTGCCACAAAAACTCGGTCGTACGCAGAAATGGGCGGGTCTTCATCTCCCAGCGTACGACGTTCGCCCACTGGTTGATGAGGATCGGCAGGTCACGCCAGGACTGGATCCACTGGCCGTACATATGCCAGATGATGGTCTCCGAAGTAGGCCGGATCACCAGCGGTTCTTCGAGTCGGCTCGCGGGATCCGGCTCGACCCCGCCGCCCTCGGCCGCCCGAAGCCGATGGTGCGTCACCACAGCGCACTCTTTGGCAAAGCCCTCGACGTGCTCCGCCTCTTTCGACAAGAAGGACACCGGGATGAGGAGCGGGAAGTAGGCGTTGACGTGCCCGGTGTCCCGAAAGCGGCGATCCAGCTCGTTCCTGATCAGGTCCCACACCGCGAAGCCGTGCGGCTTGAGCACCATACAGCCCTTGACGGGCGAGTAGTCACACAGGCCCGCCGCCGCCAGAACGTCCAGGTACCATTGGGAGTAGTCCTGCTCCCGCGTCGTGATCGAATCCAAAAGGCCTCCGCGCGCCCGCCGCGCACTAACCCGCCGCTCCGGCGAACGCCTGTCCTCCGCCGGCCCTCGGTTTTGAGGTCCCCGCCGGTCAGGCGCCCGTGTCGTCCCCGGCCGGTTCGCTCGCAGCCGGCGAGGCGTCGTCCATCTCGGTGTCGGCCAGTTCGCTGTCAGCCAGCTCACTGTCGGCCAGTTCGCTGTCGGCCAACTCGTCGCCTCCCGACTCGCTCTCCTCCGGCTCGCCGGCCCCCGGCTCGCCCTCAACCGGCCCCCCGACGTCATCCTCGCGCGGACCGCGCCGACGACGTCGACGCTTTTTCCCCGTCGAAGCTTCGGTCGGGCCGGAACCAGCCACCTGCTCGATCAACGCCAGGAGCTGAACGCCGTGCCGCTCTACCTGCCAGCTTCGCATGTCCGGCACCGCGGCCAGCTCCTCGAGGCTGCGCGGCGCCAAGCGGGAGAGCGCCTTGATGATGTGGTTGCTGATGACCGTCACCGGTGGCTCACGATCCCGTTCGATCCTCTCCGAACGCCACTCCTTGAGCCCGTTGAGCAGCAGATCGCTCACCCTGCCGCTGACCCGCACCGGCAGGTGGACCCGCGCCTCCGCCTTCGGCTCGGGGATCGGCCGGGTATCCGCTACGCCCTCAACCACCGCAGCGTGCAGACCCTCCCCGTGGCGCCGGGCAAGCGGCGAGCCCCGGCGCAGGACGCCCAAGGTCTCTTCCCGCGTCTCCGGGCGACGCTCGGCGAGCTCCAGCAGCATGTGGTCGGGGATGACCTTGAACGCGGGGCGGTCCATCGCCTCGGCTTCTCGGTCCCGGTACCCGTGCACCGCGCGCAGAACCCGCAAGGCCGCGTCGTCGAGCCCTCGCGAACCCTTGAGCCTCAAGAAATCCGCTGGGTCCCGCTGCCTGCCCTGCCACGATCGCTGGGCGACCAACGTACACTCCTCCGCGACCGCCCCGAGCCGACCTGCACGCTTGAGCCGCGTCAGCAACACCTCCCGCAGCGCGAGGAGCCAGTGCGTGTCACCCCGCGCATAGTCGAGGTGCGCCGGTAACAACGGCCGCGCGGACCAATCGTGGCGCTGCAAGGTCTTGTCCACCCGCACCGCGAACCAGCGATCGATGAGGTCGGCGAGGCCCACACGCGGGAGGCCCAGGAACTGGGCTGCGATCATCGTATCGAAGAGATTAACGAAGTCGAAGCCGAAATCTCGCCGCATGCTCACAACGTCGTAGTCGGCACCGTGGAAGATCTTGATCTGGTTCGGGTCCCCAAAAAGCGCGCCAAGCGGATTCAAATCGTCCAGGGCGAGGCAATCGAAGATGTAGTCCTGGTCCATGTCGGAGATCTGGATCAGGCACACTTTCTCGCGGTACCGGTGAAAACCGTCCGACTCGGTGTCGATCCCGATGACGGGCGCGAGCCGCAGGCGGGCCACCGCATCAGCGAGGAGGGAGGGGGTGTCAACCAGGACGAGGGGGGTATCACCAAACATCGGGCGCCCTCATAGCGTCCCGTACGAGCGCGGCCAGCGTCCATCCCACATTTGGCCGAGCGGGCCGCGCTGCGGCCGCCCCCCGGGAGCCTCAACCCGCGTCGGGCAGGGCGGCGATACAGTCGATCTCGACAAGAACATCCCGCGGGAGCCCGGCCGCGGCAACCGTGGATCGCGCGGGCCTCGCGTCTCCGAAGAAGTCGGCGTACACGGCGTTCATCGCCGCAAAATCTGCCATGTCTCGCAGAAACACCGTGGTCTTCAGCACCCGCTCTGGGCCGCTACCTGCGGCTGCGAGCACCGCCGCGAGGTTGCGAAACACCTGACGCGCCTGGTTTGCGACGTCGCCGCCCACCAGCTGGCCATCGACCGAGAGGCCAATCTGCCCGGAGCAATAGACCAGGCCGCCGTGGATCACGGCCTGCCGATACGGCCCGATCGCCGCAGGAGCGTCCGTCGTTGTAACGGGGATCATGGAGAATACACCGCGACGTAAGGAAGGTTTCGGTAGAGCTCGCCCAGATCGAGGCCGTAGCCGACCACGAACTCGTCCGGGATGGCGTACCCGACGTAGTCGACCCGAACCTCAATCTCCCGGTTCGAAGGTTTGTCGAGCAGCGTGGCGATCTTGAGCGATCGCGGGCCGCGCACCTCCAACATCCGCATGAGGTAGTCCATGGTGAGTCCGGTATCGATGATGTCCTCGACCACCACACATGCGTGCCCCTCGATGCTCCCGCGCAGATCCTGGGTGATCTGCACCGCCCCCGAGCTCCGGGTGCCACCGTGATAGCTGGCGACCCCCAGGAACTCGATACGGACGTCGCCGGGGATCGCGCGAGCGAGGTCGGCGAGGAACATGAATGAGCCCTTCAGAACCGCGATGAGCGTGAGGGTCTCGTTCGGGTGATCGGCCCGAATTTGAAGACCAAGCTCACGAATCCGCGCCTGGAGCTGGTCCTCAGAAATGAGCGAACGAAGGCTTCCGGCCATGTCATACCCACGCGTTGTTCAGCACTTCGCCCAGGCCCCCAGCGCCCGGGACGATGTACTGATGTTCATCCAGGCCACACTCGCCCTCCGGGAGCTCTCCCGGGAGCCGGGCGAGCGCCTCGGCTGTCGAAAACCCACGATCCAGGCGAATCGCATGGATACGCACCTCCGGGTTGGCCGCGTGCACCGCGCGCACGTACTCCGGCGTGACGATGAGGTGCACACAGACCACCCGGCGGGGTTCACCCACCGCAGCCTTGGCATAGTGCGTCATCGCCTCTTTGAGCGATCCGCCCGTTGCACCCATCGGATCGGGCACCACGAGGAGCGCGTCGGTGAGCGGGCCGCCGATCTTGGACGCCGCGACCGCCGCGCCGGTGACCTCGCCGGTGAGGCCCACCGTGCGGCTCACGAACAGGTGATCCTGACGTACCAGCTCAGGCTCCAGAACCTCGTTGAACCGTTCGTAGAAGATCTGCGCAGGCACGATGCCCGCGCGTGCAACGTCTACAACGACGACCTTCTGCCGGCGGCGCAACAGCGGGCCGTGATAACGCTGCCCAGGATGAAGCGCGGTCATCCGGGTATCGGCTTCGGCGACCTCGGCGTCCAGCTCGGCGCTGGCCACCTGATCGAACAGGTACTCGAAGAGCCGGCGGCACAGGATGCCGATTTCAGGCTGACGGGTTTGGGGGTGCCCGAGCCGCGCCAGCAGCGACAACGGATAGGGCCATCCGTGGAGGGTGAGATTGGGTCCGAACGCGTGGGCGGTCGCGGAGGCCGGCCTCGGGATCGCGGGGTTGTTCATGAGTCCTCCGGGAGCAAAGCTAAGAACACGTCAGCCACGCCGAGTAGCGTGTCCAGGGTGCCACCCACAACCAGGTTGGCAAAAAACGGGATCGGACCGGGCGCAGCAAGCTCGGTCTCAAGGAGGGCGTCCCGCAGATCATCGGCTTCGAGCAGGACGAGCGGCAGGCGCAGCGCGGCGGGGTCGTCGAGGAGCGCCGCGGCATCGCTCCGCCACGCGAGATCGGGATCGCGCTCCAGGAGCCCACGCAAGCGCCCGACCACCGCGGGGAGCTCTGCCTCAGGCTCACCGAGAAGTCGGCCCAGATTGCCGATCGCCTCCCAGGTCTGGCTGGGGCCGGTGAGCGCGTGGAGCACCGGCGCCATCACCGTGAGCGGCGTCTGGCCATCCTCACCAGGGCGGAGCACCGCGTCGGCGATGTGCCACACCGCATCGAAGTCAATGGGGGCCACATCGTCCGGGAAGTCACGGAGATCGTGGTAATCTTCGGGGTCGAGCAAGACGGGCAGCCAGCCGAGAACGTCATTGACCAGGGCAGCGTCCGCCGTGTCCCGGAGCAGCTCTTCGAGCGGCTCGACGAGATCAAAGCTGTGGGCCCCCGCGATGAGCTCCACGACCTCGGGGATGTGGCCGTCGAGCGCCCGGAGGAGCCCGATGAGGTCGAGCAGGGCGCCGGACATGCCGTCGTCGTTGAAGCGGTCGAGGGCGTGGATGTCGGCGATCAGCCCTTCGTCGATCACCGGACAGACGCCGGAATCTGCCACCGTCTCCAGGATGCTGTCCGTCAGCCCGAAACCCAGGAGCGTGCCCAGCAAGTCCACCCCTCCGTCCACGGTCGCGGGATCCATGCCCGCGAGGGTCTCGAGCAGCGAGACCGACAGGTTGCCGAACGAGAAGTCGAGGCTGGTGAACACCAGATCGATCGAGCAGTCGACCGGCGCGTCGGCGTCGTGGAGCAGCCGAATCAGTGCCACCAACGCGCTGTCTTCGCCGGTGGAGAGGCCGCCGCCGTCGGTGTCCACGGATGCGAGGTACAAGAGCCAGGCCGGGAGCTGCTGGACTCGGCCTGCGGCGTACTCCTCTCGGAGCCACGCCTCGATCTGCGCCTGCGCCCCGCTGTCGGCCAACACCGGCAGCAGGGGGTCGCCGAGGTGCTCCAGCACCGGACGACCGTCCCACCCCGTGTCCAACAGCAGGCGCTCCACGAGCTCACGGACCGAGTCGCCGTGAGCGCTCGAATGCCGATCGTTACTCGAATCGCGGCTGCGCACGAGCAGATCCGCCAGGTCGGGAGCCCACCGCTCCCGCAGCTCCGTCAGGCTGGGATCCGTCCCGTCACCTACGCTGGCGAGGGTCCAGAGGAGGCGCTCGGTCGCCTGCCCCTCGAGCGCCTCCCGAAGCGGCGCGAGCGGCCCCAGGCCGTCGTCGAGCAGCACCGTGGCCACGCCGCCCCCAACGGACAAAATCGGGCTTATCAGGCCCTCTTCGAGCCTCTCCGGCGATGCCAGATCTACTGACGCGCCGAGCCACGGCCAGGGCGCCCCGTACACCAGCTCAAGGCCCATGTGCAGCCACGGAAGCCAGGCCTCAGGCTCGGCGAGGAGCTCCTTGACGGTGCCGCCAAGACCGGCGAGCTGCGGTAAAAAGGAAGGCTGGTCCCCGATCCAATCCGCGATCACGAGGCCGATCACCCCGTCCCGCGAGCTGCCGTCCAGGGCGTCGTCAAGCGGCGCCAGGGACACCAGGGCCCGCTCGCTGTTCAGGCAGTCGAAAACCGCGTGGAGCTCGGCTGTGGACTCGGTGTCCAGACCGTCCAGCAAGTTGGCTTCGTAGCAGGGCCCGGACGCTTGAAGCTGCTCCCACCACGGCGCCGTAGGGGGCGCAACCGTACACCCGGCGACAAAGAGCGGGCAGAGCCAGCGCATCGTCTAGTCGAAGAGGTACCGTAGCCCGACGTAGCCCGTACCCGTGAAATAGGGGCGTTTGCTGTAGCGCACCCCAAACCCTGTCGAGGCCGCGAGCTGGATGGAGTCGGTGAGAAAGAGGGTGATACCCGGCCCCGCTTCGGCGACCGCGTACGGCCGGAGGTCGACTTCCTCGGACGGATCCAGCTCGAGGAATGACGTGCCGAGCGACCCGATCAGCACAAGCTGGAAGGCCTGAGGATCCCCCACCAGGGTGTACTGCATACCGCCGGTGACCATCGCCACGTGGCGCAAGCTCTGACGTGCGGAGTTACCGACCCCGGTGTCCCCGGCAGGCACGGACTGGGGAGCGTCCCCGTAGTAGTAGCCGCGCACCACGCCCAGGACCTTGTTGTCGCGATCCCCGAGCATGAGCTCGATGCCACCGCCAAAGGAGGGGTTGTACTGCACGTCCACCGGGGCCTGGCTGATGTCGCCCGATTCCGCGTCCATCTGGTAGGAATACACACGATCCTGATGGAGGCCGCCAGCGCCAATCAGGCCGATACCGCCTGCATATGCCTGCCCGGAAGCCAAAATGAGGGTCGTTACCAGCGGGAGGATCATCGCCCATTCCTCTAAGACGCAGACTGATACACCAAACCGAGGCCAGAATGCAAGCCTGGACCCTCAAGTCGTCCACGCCGACGCGCGCCGGCCCCTCGCCTCACCCGCGCGCCACACACGCCCGCCGATCCGCGCTCCCGCGCGCGCCACAGCCCCCGCGACTGTCCGCCTCCTGCAAGACCCTCCGACCTCAAAGCGGCGAAGACCGCGCTACCATCGGCGTCTTCCCGCGGCTGTCGTCAAGTCATTGAAATCAATCGGTATTCTATAAACCGTTAAGCCAACTTGATACCGTCCAATCGACCTCTCACCTCGGAAGCAGCTTTACGCGCAGGCGTACGATCCCACGAGAACGATTTTCTGATATAGGACCAGGAGCCGATGCCTGACACCGGCCCAACTCTTCAGGAGGGATCATGAACAAGAAAGAACTCGTCGCTGCGCTCGCCAAAAGGGTGGGCATTTCACAGGCCAAGGCCGCAGAGTGCGTCAACGCGCTCTTCGAAGCGGACAACGGCACCGGCCTCATCGTCGGCGCCATCAACGCCGGCCAGAAGGTCACGATTCCTGGCTTCGGCACCTTCGCACGGCGCAACCGCGACGCGCGCGCGGCGATCCAGCCGGGCAGCGGCGCGCGGATTACGGTGCCTGCACGGTCCTACGTCACGTTCAAGACCGGCAAGACGCTCCGCGAGCTCGTCAACGCCGCGAGCTGAGCCCGAGGCGCTTCCGGGCCGCCTCCATCCGTCGAGAGGCGCCCATGGAGTCTGGCCCGGCCGCCGCCCGTACGTTGGGACGACGGCCACTTTTGGCGCCGGCAGTGGCCGGGTTCAGGGTCCCGTATCCCCGGAATCTCCACCGCCCACCACCAGAAACTCCGCCGGCGCGCTGCTCCCGTAGTAGCTCATGACGATGACCGGCACCGAGCCTGCATCGACGTTGGGCACGACCACCTCGACCGCGCCGACACAGCTCTCGCAGCTCGCCTCGCAGTCGGGGCAAGAGTCGCACACCGAGCACCCCTGGTTCTCCCGGCAGGAGTCGCAGGAGTCGCAGTCCGTCCGGGTCACGTCCTTCACCGACGCGCGCTGATCGCCGAACAGGACCAGCGTGTCCCACGACGTGCTCACGGGGGTCAACGTGAGACTCACCGGATCTCCCGGGGCAGCAGAAGCGGGCGTTACCACGGGCGAATCAATCACGCACGGGGGATAAGCCGCGACGGTGCCGTCGTCGCAGCCGGCGCCAAGGACAAACACCAGAGCCAAGTGAGGGCGGGAAGGAGGAGTCATCAAAACTCGGAGGTGAGCAGTTCTTCAGCGGTCTTCTGGCCCGCCTCAGTGGCGACGCCCTTGGGGGCAGTGCCGGGGAGAAAGGGCATGGACCGCCCACCTTCGAGTGGCCGCCCCGTGCTCTCATCGACGCCGACCCAGGAGAGGTTCCCCTTGGCAGGAAAGGGTCGATCCTGGGATTTGGGGAAGGCATCTTCCATGTAGTCCATCCAGATCGGGAGCGCGATGCTGCCACCGGTCGAGGAGGCGCCGATGGAGCGAGGGTTGTCGTAGCCGACCCACACCGACGCGATGACGCCCGGTGTGTAGCCCACGAACCAGGCGTCACGGAACTCATCGGTGGTACCTGTCTTCCCGGCGACGCGAACCCCAAGCTTCTGCGCCGCAGCGGCCGTTCCAGCGCTGGCGACCTCCTGCAGCAGGTAGTTCATGACCCCCGCGACCTCGGCCGAGATCGGTTGTTCCCAGGTAGCTGGCTTCCGGAAGGACTCGAGCACTTTGGCGTCGCGGTCGACGACCTTGTCGATCAGGTGGGGCTCTATCAGCGCGCCTCCCGTCGCAAAGGCCGAGTAGGCTCGGGTGATCTCGGGGATGGTCAAGGAGGCTGAACCCAGGCCCATCGCGAGGTCAACGTCGAACTTCGAGGTGATCCCGAGGCGGCGGGCCATCTGTTCGACGGGGTCGAGCCCGAGCTGGTCGAGCACCCGAATGGTGACCACGTTGCGCGAGAGCGCCAACGCGCGCCGAAGCGTAATGTCACCCAGGTAATCTTCTCCGTAGTTCTCGGGTTTATAGAGCTTCGCACCCGTGGTGTTGTAGATGAGCGGAGCGTCCTGAAGGATCGTCCCCGCGGTGAACCTCTTGGACTCGATCGCCGCAGCGTAGACGATGGGTTTGAAGGTGCTCCCGACCTGGCGATAAGCCTGAACGGCGCGGTTGAACTCGGTCGCCTTGAAGTCGACGCCGCCCACCATCGCGAGCACGGCGCCATCTTCGAGGTTGTAGGAATAAAGCGCGCCTTGAAGCTCGGGGGCCTGATAGAGCGTGCCCGCGGCGTAGGGGCCGATCAGGTCGGTGCTGGCAAAAGGCGCAGCGTCCCGGAAGTCGCGATTGACCACCTCGACCGTAACGACATCGCCCCGGCTCAAGGCCCGGGTCAGGTCGTCCTGCTTCCGATACTTGGCGTTCCGCGCCGCGTCCGGCTTGTAGGCCCACTCGTGCCACGCGAGCGGCAGGATCGCCTGGGCCCCCCCAAGGTCGACGATCGCGTGTTTCTTGGCCGCCTCGAGGACCACGCCCGCGTAGCGTTCGCCTTCGGCCCGAGCCTCACCCTTGGCCCGTAGCTCCTCGATGCGCGCGACGATACCCGACTCGTCGAGGTGCTCGTCCACGCCACGCCAACCGCGCTTTTCGTCCACCGCCGTGACCTGCTCCGACACGACCCGTTGGGCTTCGCGCTGCAGCGCCAGGTCGCACGTCGCGTGGACCACCAGCCCTTCGTTGTAGACTCGATCAAAGCCATATTTTTCAACAAGGTAGCGGCGGACCTGCTCGGTGAACCACGGTGCCTTGAGCAGGAACTCGTTG
>CANKTH010000025.1 GCA_947486185.1 Deltaproteobacteria bacterium | reverse complement strand
GCCGCGGCGGGTTGGGCGTTCGAGCCCCTCGGTTTTGGCGGTCTGGGGGCCGAGCTGAGCGCATGTCGGGGCCTGGACGGGCCGGCCGGATGCCTCGGTCGTCATGAAGGCGCCGGACGGGGGTGGCGGGTGCTGTCGCTCGATCAGCCGCCAGGTGGGGGCGAGGTCGCTCAGTTATCATGGGATGCCGCGGAGTTTCCCGCGGTTGGTGCCACAGGGTGGGGGGCGCGGCTCAAGGTCAACTTCGGTGCAGCAGGCGAGGGTGGGTTCACCCTTCTGCTCTTCCGGATGTCGCACGCCGGGGTGACCGACCGCTTCGAGCTTGGGCCCGAGATGGCCATGACGCTGGCTCAGTCCGAGATCCGCCTGCCCCCTACCGAGAGCTCGGAGCTCGCTCCGCTCAGAGACCTGGATCGCGCCGCTTTTTTGAGCGCCTGGGCTGAGGCGCGACTCGCTGGCCTCGGCGCTGCGGCGGTGGCGGCGTTGGACAGCCGGCGGGTGGAGACCTGCGCCTTCGGGGCGTACCTGGGTGACGGGAATCCCCGATGTGATCGGGTATTTTTGAGCCCTGCCGAGACCGCGCTGCTCCGCGCCGACGTCCTTGCGAGCACCCACCGACGCCAACAGGCGATTCGGGAGGATGCCGAGGAGCTTGCTGCCTTGTTCGAGACGCTCTGGCCCGGCTAGGGCTCCGCCTTATCAAGGTCTTGGAGGCATACGACCGAGAGTTTTCCATCGTGCAGCGCGCGAATCGCCTGAGGCAGCACGAGGGCAGCCTGGAGATTCGTGACACATGGAACGCCCTGGCGCAGGCCCGCGTGACGCATCGCCGCTTCGTCGTACTGCGCCCGTTTGCCGACCGGGGTGTTGACGATAAGTTGGATATCGCCGTTCTTGATCCGGTCCACTACATCCGGCCGCCCTTCCCTCACCTTCCACACCCTCTCGCAGGTGAGGCCGGCAGCGGCGAGCGTCGCGGCGGTGCCTCGCGTGGCGAAGAGGCGGAAGCCCATCTCCGCGAGCGGACGGGCGATGTTGGCCGCCTGGTGTTTGTCGTCGGCGCGTAGCGACAGGAACACGCCGCCGGAGGTAGGGAGCATCATCCCTGCGGCGAGCAGGGCCTTGGCGTAGGCTTCCCCGAAGCTGTCCCCGATGCCCATGACCTCGCCGGTGGAGCGCATCTCCGGGCCGAGCAGCATGTCGGAGCCCGCAAAGCGCCGCCACGGAAATACGGGGGCTTTGACGAAGGAACGTCCCTGCTCCGCCCGTCGTTTCAGGCCAAGCTGGGCCAGAGTCTGCCCAAGCAGGATGCGGGTGGCCACCCGGGCGAGCGAGACGCCGATCGCCTTGGAGAGATACGGGACGGTGCGGGAAGCTCGAGGATTCACCTCGATCACGTACACCCGCCCCGGAGCGCCTCCCCGGCCGCGCTGTACCGCGAGCTGGACGTTGACCAGGCCGATCACGCCCACCGCGAGCGCGATCCGGCGTACGATCGTCTCGATCTCCGCGCGATGTTCCTGGCTCAGCTGCGTGGCGGGGAACACCGTGGTGGAGTCTCCCGAGTGTACACCCGCCTCTTCGATGTGCTCCATGATGCCGGCGACCCATACGTCGGTCCCGTCACACAGCGCGTCGACATCGTACTCGGTCGCGCCCTCAAGGAAACGGTCGATCAACAGGGGATGATCTTCGCTGACGCGAATGGCGTCGTCTACGGCGCGTTGGAAATCGAAGTCGTCGTGGCAGATGGCCATGGCCCGGCCGCCGAGCACGTAAGAAGGCCGGACCAACAGAGGAAAGCCAAGCTGGGATGCGGCGGTGTAGGCCTGTTCCCGGTTGTTGACCATGAGGCCTTCGGGTTGCCGGATGTCAAGCTCGCGGAGCAGTCGATTGAATCGGCGTCGGTCTTCACAAAGATCGATCCCTTCGGGTTGGGTGCCGAGAACGGAACCTACCAGCGACGAGAGCTTGAGTGGGGTCTGTCCGCCAAACTGCAGCACTGCGCCGCGCGGCCGCTCGCGGTCGACGACCGCCCTGACGTGCTCGACGCTGACCGGCTCAAAGTAGAGCTTGTCTGCCGTGTCGTAGTCGGTTGAGACGGTCTCGGGGTTACAGTTGACCATCACCGCGCAGAGGCCGAGCTCCCGTACCGCGAAGGCGGCCTGACAACAACAGTAGTCAAACTCCAAGCCCTGGCCGATACGATTGGGTCCGTTGCCCAGGATCACCACGCGCTCCCGCGGGTCGTCACCCGCCTCGTCCTCGTCTTCGTAGCTCGAGTAGAGATACGGGGTGAAGCTCTCAAACTCGGCCGCGCACGTGTCCACCCGTTTGTAGACAGGCCTGAGCCCGAGGGCCTCCCGGCGGCGGGTCACGGAGAGCGGCGGCACGCCGAGCACGCGACCAAGGCGCAGGTCGTCGAGCCCCTCACGCCAGGCCTCTCGGAGCTCCCCGGCGCCCAGCGACGCCAAGCTGCGACCGACAAACCGTTGCTCTACCTGTACAAACCGCTGTAGTTGGTCGAGAAACCAGGGGTCGATGTAGGTCAGCGCCCCGAGCTCCGAGGGCTCGATGCCTCGCCTCAGCGCCTCCAGCAGCGCGGACAGCCGGTCGGGTCGTGGGGTGGCGATCTGTTCGATGAGCGCGTCGGTGCTGAGCGTGTGCAGGTTCGGGAAACCGCCTTCGAGCGACGCGATCGCCTTGGCCAGCGCCTCGGCGAAGCTACGGCCGATGCCCATCACCTCGCCCACGCTCTTCATCTGCGTGCCGAGTCCGATCCGGGTCCCGGGGAACTTCTCAAAGTTCCATCGTGGGATCTTGACGATGACGTAGTCGATCGACGGCTCGAAACACGCGGGGGTGACCCGGGTGATGTCGTTCTGGATCTCGTCGAGGGTGAGGCCGACGGCGAGCTGGGCGGCGATCTTGGCGATCGGAAAACCCGTCGCCTTTGACGCGAGCGCCGAGGACCGTGACACCCGGGGGTTCATCTCAATGACTCGGACGGCGCCGGTGCCTGGGTGGATCGCGAACTGGATGTTGGAGCCGCCGGTCTCCACGCCGATCTTCCGGATGATCCGGAGCGAGAGATCACGCAGCGCCTGGTATTCGCGGTCGGACAGGGTCATCGCCGGCGCGACGGTGATGCTGTCACCGGTGTGTACGCCCATCGGGTCGATGTTCTCGATGGAGCAGATGATGATGACGTTGTCCGCGAGATCGCGCATCACCTCCAACTCAAACTCTTTCCAACCGATGACGCTCTCTTCGACCAGAACCTGGCCGGTCGGCGACAGGTCCAGGCCCTGCGACACGATGTCTCGCAGCTCCTCCAGGTTGTAGGCGATGCCGCCTCCTGAACCTCCGAGGGTGAAGCTGGGTCGGATCACGGCCGGGAGACCCACATCTGCGACGATAGCCTCGGCCTCGCTGACCGTGTGTGCGACACCAGCTCGTGGCACGTCCGCGCCGATCTCCTCCATCGCGCGCTTGAACAGCTCACGATCTTCGGCCAGCGCGATCGCCTCGGGGCGCGCGCCGATGAGCTCGACGCCGAACCGTTGGAGAACCCCCTTTTGGTGGAGCTCCATCGCCAGGTTCAGCCCGGTCTGCCCGCCGACGGTCGGCAGGATGGCGTCTGGCCGCTCGCGGGCGATGACCGCTTCGGCAAATGCCAGCGTCAGCGGCTCGATATAGGTGGCGTCCGCGACCTCCGGGTCGGTCATGATCGTCGCCGGATTGGAGTTGATCAGGATGACCCGATACCCCAGAGCGCGCAGCGCCTTGCACGCCTGCGTACCCGAGTAGTCAAACTCGCAGGCCTGGCCGATGACGATCGGCCCTGAGCCGATGATCAGGATGGAGCGGAGATCCTCACGACGCGGCATCAGCGCCTCGAACCGGAAGAATACCGGCAAAACGGAGGTAACGGTCTACCAGCAGGTGGGCCGAATCATGCGGCCCGGGGCTGGCCTCGGGGTGGAACTGGACACACATCACCCGGAGGTCGTCATGGCGAAAACCTTCGAGGGTGCCGTCATTGAGGTTGATGTGGGTCAGCCGGGCGCCGGCGCGCGCCAGGCCCTCTGGGTTGACGCAGAAGCCATGGTTCTGGCTGGTGATTTCGACGCGTCCCGTCTCGAGGTCCCGCACTGGGTGGTTGCCGCCTCGGTGGCCGAAGCGGAGCTTGAAGGTATCGGCGCCCAGCGCGAGCCCCAACAGTTGCTGGCCAAGACAGACCCCGAGGAGCGGCACCTTTCCGAGCAGCTTCCGGACCTCCGCGATGATCTCCGGGTGCGCCGCGGGGTCACCCGGTCCGTTCGTGAGGAGCACCGCGTCGGCCCCGTCTTGCAGCTCTGAGGCGGAGCTTCTTGCAGGGAAGACCCGAACCTCGCAGCCCATGGACGCGACGAGTCGCAAGATGTTGCGCTTCACACCACCGTCCAACACGTTGATCCGGGCCACGGGAGCCGCGGGGGCCGCGAAGATGTACGGCTCCCGGCAGCTCACTTCGGCGGCGAGCGCCCGCCCGGCCATTCCCGGCCAGGACTCGAGCCTTCCGAGCAGGGCGTCACGATCGAGGTTTTCGGTCGAGATCACCGCGCGCATCGCGCCGCGGCTCCGGATGTGACGCACCAGGGCGCGCGTGTCGATGCCCTGGAGGCCCGGCACGCCCGCACGCTCCAGCTCCGTCTGTAAGCTGCGGGTCGCGCGGTGGTTGGAGTGCATCGGCGAGAAGCTGCGCGCGATGAAGCCGGCGACATGTACCCGATCGGACTCGGCGTCCTCGTCGTTGGTGCCGTAGTTGCCTACGTGCGCCGCGGTCATCACCACGATCTGTTCGCAGTAGGAGGGGTCGGTGAGCACTTCCTGGTAGCCGGAGAGCGCGGTGTTGAACACCACCTCGCCCACCTGCGTCGCCGTGGCGCCGAAGGCGGTTCCCTCGAAAAACCGACCATCTTCCAAGAGCAGCACTCCGCGCACTTCGACCCCCGCTGACGCGCCGGCGTCTAACGGGTTTGAGCGCCCGCGGTGTGGCGGGAGGCGAACAAGCGTACGAGTCCCTCGGCGACGGCCTGATCAGCCCTCAAAAGCCGGTTTATCACGTCCCGGCCACGGTGCGCCGCGGTTGCCCTCGATCTCCCTGCCGTCAGCCGCGACCACGAAGTTCCCGGCGTCCGCAAAAGCACGTTCCGCGTTGACCACTGCGCCGTCCTGCCGCATCGGGCGGAGCGCGCCCTTGTGCGGGACCGAGACCACCTCGTGCGGGCCCGGGCGCAGGTCGACCAGCGCGCCCTTGCGGCGGGCGTCGAGCAGCTGCTCCTCGTTGCCGATAGGATCGGCCACGGTCTTGGCCTTCAGCGTCCAGACGAGCAGCGAGGTGGGATCGCGACCGGCAAAGTCCGCGGCGAGCAGGTCAGGGATGCCGTAGAACTGTTTGCCGATGTCATTCTGGTTGACCGGGCCGGCCATCAGGCAGGTGCCCGCGAGCAGATCGAGGTCAGCGGGGAGCTCAATGGTGCCCGAGAGCTCGGCTACCAGTGCGCTCCGGGAGGCGGCGGCGCCGAGCGCGCGTAGGGCCTGCTCCCACCCTATGCCCGCCTGTGCCACCTCAGTTCGCGAGAGGCCGCCCACATAGACGCGCTGACCCGCGAGCGCGAATGCTTTACGCCCCCGCGCTGCGTTCCGCGACAGGGCCTTTCCGGTGGGGAGGTCGGCCCACAGCGGCAGGTCGGCGACCACGCGGTCGGTGATGTCCTCCAGCTCACGACGAACCGCCCTCAACCGGTCCTTTCCGTGGGGTGAGAGCACGTCGATCCGGGTCATCAGGAGCAGCAACTTCGCGCGCTCCCGGTCGAGGCCGGTCCAGTGAGAGAATGCGTTGTAGGCGGCTCTGCCGGCGTTTTCCACCAGCTCATCCGGGACGTCCATCGTCTGCCGCCGGCCGTAAGGCGCTGGCGCGCCCTCCTCCTGGTTTACCCCGGGTTGGATACGTTCACTTCGGAAGCCTAGCAGGTTGGCCCCAAGTTTACGACACAGGGTTGGGGGGAGCGGCAGCGGCTCGGCGAGGTACCCGACCTGGCTCACCAGCGCGACACGCCAGCCCTGGGCCCGCTCAGCAGCGCTCAGGCCGACGAGGGCCTCAATCTCACGGAGGACGGCCTGGTTTTCGGCCTGCCGGGCCGCTCCTGCGAAAGGCGCGGACATCACCAGCGCTGCCCGTCGGCCCCCCGAAGCCAGCACCGCCGCCCGCTCCATCGCGTCGGCGAGGATTCCCACGTGAAGGTGAGGAAGGAAGCCGATGGTCGGGAGATCGTCCTCGTGCGCATACCGTTTGCGCCAGGCGCGGCGAGCGACCGTCCACAACGAGGTCAGTGGTTTGTGTCCGACAAAGGTCAGGAGGAAGGTGAAAGGGGTTCGGTAGGGACGATCGAGGACGATGTGGGTGTAGGCGGGTTGGGCGAGCGGATCGGCCTCCCGGTGCTGGAGCCGGGCGAGCAAGGGCACGAGCTCGCGGCTGGCCTCCGGTCCCAGGCTCACCTGCCGATAACCGCGGTAGTTGGTTGACTGACGGGCGGAGAGCACCCCCAGACTACACTCCTCGAACAGCTCGCCCTCGGTCAAACCGGGGCCCTCCACGAAGCCCCGGGGGCGGCGGAGGCTCAGGAGCGCCGCGGCGGCGCCCGCCTCTTCGTGCGACAGCGGCAGCCGGGTGCGGTAGCCCACCGGGCTCGGCGACTCGAGGCGTTCAGGCAGGTGATACCGCGTTTTTTTCTCACCCGGCACTGGCAGGGCGGCGCCGCGAGTGGCGCGCTCGGCCTCGGGCGGCAACGGGACGTTCACGAGCTGGACCGGCTTCTGATGATCGGGGTACATGGTGGAACTCTGGCGAGGAGGTGTGGCGACGGGGCTGAAGGCGCTCAAGTTAGCGGGTCGGGGGAGGCGGGGCATCCGCGGTGAGTGTGAACGATCCTGTTGGGAGCGGATGCGGGCTCGCGTCGGTTGTGGTATGCCTCGCCTATGCTATTTCTCTTCCTCACCCTGGGCTGCGGTCTGTTCGACAAAGACGATGACGACGAGGACGACGAAGAAGACGAAGACGAGGAATCGAGTGGCGATTCGGACACTGACACGGATACGGGCGCGTCCATCACGATCACGATGGCCGGCGGCTCGTGCACGGAGGCCACCTGCGAGTGGGCGGTCGAGGCGTCCGGCGAGTTCGGCAACGTCACGCTCGAGCTGATCCAGACGGGTGATCCTGGCTTCTCATGCGGCCCGGACAAAGAAGTGGTCTGTGGCGTGTGGATGGAGGAGCACACCGGGTTCCGCCCGGCACCGTGCGAAGGCGCCGGGGCCGACTGCGTGAGGAAGGAGCTGGTGCTCGACGCCGTCTCCTCGCCGTCCGACCAGGTCAACGGGAGCACGACCCTGTTCGACAGCCCCGACGAGATCCGCACGACCAGCTGGTTGTTCATGGTCAGCGACACCTCCGGTGCCTTCGTGGGCTGCGAGCGGGGTGGTCACGACCCCGGATACTTCTCCGAGCGTTGCCCGGGCTGAGCGCCTGGTGCGGGAGCATGCCGGGGTGGCCACCGCGCCGCTGCGTGACGAGCTTCCGCATCGCGTGACCACCGGTTAGCGGACGGCGTTGAAGGGAGCTGCACATGGGTATGGGCATCGTTGCGCTGGTCGCGGTGGTCTTCTTTGGAGTGCTCGTGCTCGGGGCCCTCGGGGGGGGCGTGGTGTACATGCGCCGCCGCCGGCCTCACGGCCCTCCGGGCCCGCACGGTGGACCGCACCATCATCATGGGCCTCCCGGCCCTGGGGGCCCTCCCGGCCCGCCTCGCGGAGCGCCGCCCCGGGGGCCGGCGCCACGGGGTGGACCCGGTCCAGGTCGGCGGCGCTGAAGCGTGGCGGAGGCCCGGCGGCCCCAGCTCCCTGAGTCGTGGCTGCAGGTCTTGGGTCCGGAGTTCGACGAGCCGTATATGAAAGAGCTGCGTGCTTTTCTGGCCGAAGAGAAGCGCGAGCACGTGGTCTTTCCGCCTGGGCCCGACATCTTTGCGGCGTTCGCGCCCGTAGGATTCGAGGCCGTCCGGGTGGTGTTGTTGGGGCAGGATCCCTACCACGGGCCCGGTCAAGCTCACGGCCTCTGCTTCAGCGTCCGGCGCGGTGTCGAGATCCCGCCTTCGTTGCGGAACATCTACAAGGAGCTCCAGTCCGACCTCGGAATACCGCCGCGGGCGCACGGCGCGCTCGGCGCCTGGGCGCGACAGGGAGTGCTCCTACTCAACACGACGCTGACGGTTCGGGCGCACGTCGCGAATTCCCATCGGGAGCGCGGCTGGGAGCGATTCACGGACCGGGTGATCTTCGAGCTCGAGCGCCGACGTTCCGGCCTGGTCTTCGTGCTCTGGGGTGCGGCCGCGGGGCGGAAGGCCAGCATGATCGATGCGTCGCGTCACCTCGTGCTCACCGCGCCGCATCCCTCCCCGCTCTCGGCGAACAAAGGGTTTTTTGGGCGGCGCCCCTTCTCGACGATCAACCGTTGGCTCACCGAGCGTGGTGAAGCGCCGATCAACTGGGATCCCGACGCGCCTCCGACGCCGACGTGAGCGCCAGCCCCCCGGGGAGCGGCGGCTCGTTGACCACCCGAATCGGACTGCTCGCTTCGCTGTACTTTTCCCAAGGACTCCCCTTCGGTTTCTTCACCCAGGCCTTGCCGGTGTTGCTCAGACAGCAGGGCGCCTCGTTGCCCGACATCGGGCTGGCCAACCTCCTGGCGCTGCCCTGGGCGCTGAAGTTCTTGTGGGCGCCCTGGGTCGACCGGCGCGTGGCGGGTGCCACCGGAGGAAGACGCCGATTCATCCTTCCACTACAGGCGGCGACCGCGCTCCTGCTCGTGGCGTTGGCGTTCTTGCCCAGCACGCAGATCCCCGCGCTCCTCGCCGCGGTGCTGCTGATCAATCTCCTGGCTGCAACGCAGGATGTTGCGACGGACGGGCTCGCCGTCAAGCTCCTGACCGCGACCGAACGGGGTGCTGGCAGCGCGGTTCAGGTGGGCGCCTACCGGATCGGGATGATCGTCGGTGGCGGCGCGCTCTTGATGGTCATCGCCGATCTCGGGCAGCCGGGCACCTTCACGGTCATGGCGGGGCTGGTGGCGCTGGCGTCGTTGCCGATCCTGCGCTTCCGGGGGGTGGAGCCGGCGGGTCCGGCGCCGCAGACCCTGCAGTTCAGTTGGTTCAGCGTGCCGGGCGCCTGGCGGTGGCTCCTCTTGCTGGTGGTCTACAAGCTCGGGGACGCGGTCGGCTCGGCGATGATCCGGCCGCTTCTGGTGGATCGAGGTCTTGGACTCGGCGAGGTCGGCTGGCTCCTGGGCACGATTGGCAGCACCTTCGGCCTCCTCGGCGCGCTCCTGGGCGGGGCGCTCTTCTCCAGGTTGAGCCGTCGGTCGGCGTTGGTCTCGGCGGGCGTGGCGCAGTCGCTGACCCTCGCCGGCTGGGCTGCAGTCGCCGCGGGTCTCCCGGACGGTTGGATCGGCGTGGTTTCGGCTCTGGAGCACCTGGGGAGCGGCGTTGCGACCGTGACGCTCTTCGCCACGATGATGGATGCGGCACGGCGTGAGCACGCGGGCACCGACTACACGATCCAGGCGAGCGCCGTGGTGATCGCGACGGCGGCCGGGGGGCTCGTGAGCGGCTTTGTCGCCGAGCCGCTCGGTTATGTGCCGTTCTTCTGCTTCTCGGCACTGGTGAGTCTGGCCGGAGCGCTCACTGCAATCTGGCTCCGCCCCCCGGTGCTCACGCCGGTCAACCGGGCGCCAGGGTGAACGGGAACTGGACGGTGGTGATCCCAGCGCTTCGGTTGGTCGGCATTTCGGCCAGCTCCCCCACTGCGCGGACAATACACTGGTCGGCCGTGCTGTCACCCAAGGTCGAGCTGCTGAGCACGGTACCGAGGAGCTTGCCGTCTGACGCCACGGTGGCGGTCACCACGATCTTCCCTTTGGAGGAAGGGTTTCGGGAGAGCGCGGCGGAGTAACATGCGACCACCGCATCGGTGAGCGGGTCGCCGCTGCCGCCCCGGCTGTCCACCGTCTGGCGGGTGCCGGTCCCGGAGCCGGAGGGCGTTGGCCCGGCGTTTTGGGGGGCGCCCGCCGTGCTGGACGAGCTGGAACCTGTGGGTGTTGTGGGTGGCAGGGACGCGCTCGGGGTCTGGGTGAGGGTCGTGCCGGTGGTGGTCATCGGGCTCGCCTGAGGGGTTCCCACGAGGGTGCGGAGCGTACCGGAGCTTCGTGGCGGTTTTCGGGGCGTTGCGCCGTTCCAGGTCTCGACCCGACGCTGAAAGATAAAGGAAGAACCACCCACGGGCGCGGCGAAGCTCCCCAGGTACCAGGCCTGCCCGTCCAGCCGAACCAGGACCAGCTCGCACGCTTTGGCGCCACAACGTTCGCGGAACCCCGCCACGTCGGCCACTTTGACCTGAACACCATCGATATCGAAGGTTCCATCCTCGCCGATGAGCACTGACTTGGGCACATTCGGCTGCCCCGCCTGCGCGACCGGGGGCGCCTCGGGCCGCGGCGTAGCGACGCCGCCGGTCAGAAGGGGATCGGAGAAGCCCGCTTGGCTCAAGGTCTCCAGCAATGCGGTGAGCTCTGGCAGGCTGCGCTCGTCGTCGACGTAGAGCCGCAGCGTGGGGCCGCGTTCACCTTCGTCACGCAGAAGCTTGGTCAATCCGGTGAGATCTGCGCCCCCACCGACGTGGGGCAGCTTCAGCAGCGGCGCTCCGCGGCCGACGTAGAGTGCGTCGCTGCTGAGCTCTACGCTCAGAGGCTCCCGGCCGCGTTGGGCCGACCCCGCGGGCCACACCGATCCACGTAGCTCCAGGGGAAAGCCCCGGTCGGTGGCCAGAGGTGAGGCGAGTCCGACCCGAGTCGCGCCGGCGTCGCGGACCTGGCCCATCACACCCCGGAGCTGGCCCACCCGCACGCTGTCGTCTGCGAAGATCCTGACCTCCGTGATGGGCTCTCCCACCCGAAGCGCCGCGGTCAACGGGCCAGGGCCCTCACCGATCGCCGCCCACCCCGGCACTTCCCGCCGGCCGACCCAAGCCCGTCCGTCCCCGCCGAGGGTGAGGCCCGTCCCAGCAAACGGAACGGCGCTGACAAATCCGGGAAGCTCGACAGTCCACCACGGGAGGAGCTCCCAAGACCAACCCGGCTGGTGGGTCGGCAGCCCAGCCGGCGCGGTCTCACCGGGCGGGTCCGCCCTGAGCACACGGATGGGGTAGCCGGCGAGCTCGACCACCGCGAGCACCTCCTGGGCCCGGCTCCAACTCACGGCCTCGGCCGTGGCGATCCCGACGGACTCGCCCGCAGGAACGCGCTCCCGGTCGTCCCTCAGCGAGGTCAGGAGACCACGAAGATCGGCCTTTCCCTCGAGATCCGGGAGCTCTGCCCAGGGGCCGGGGCCCCGCTGCCAGCCCAGCCGGTCCGGCCAGATCGCCAGCTCCATCGCGGGTACGGGTGAGCCCTCGCCCTCGCCGACCACCAGCTCGAAGCTGGCTCCTTGAGCCCCCGAGCGGACCGTGATCCGTCGCCGCCCGCCGGACACGAGCCCGCCGAGCGAAGGGCCGATACGGCTGAGCGCGACCGCGCCCGGGACCTCAACGGTGTCTACGTCGCGCGGGGCGGCCCCCGCGCCCGCTGTCGGGCGGCCCTGCGCGTCGAGCAGGAGGCTCGGCCCGGCTGAGGGCTCGAGCACGGATAGACCGGGCGGATCGGGGAGATCGAGCTTGGGCACGCAGGCGAGCCAAAACAGCAGCAACATGTCGCGACACTGTCACGAAATGCCCGATAAGTCAATGTTGCCGCCGGCGTCGCCGTCTCGCAGGCCGCCGGGCGCGGTTCGGATTACCATGCCGAATGCTGTTCACGATGGTTGCCTCTTTTGCGTGGGCGGAGCCCGCGTGGACGCCGCTGCGGGTCGCCGTTGAATGCGAGAGCGGTGGCCGAATCGACGCGTGTACCCACGTGCGCGGCCTGCTCGACCATCAGTCGGTGTTCGCGGTTGGGCCGCGGGCCACGTCCATGGTCAACATTCACATCGCCGTCACCACCGAAGCGAACCGTGACCTGGTTCTGCTTCGATTTGTCGGGAGCGTAGAAGGGGCGCCACCAAGCTACGAGCAGCAGATCGGGGTGGACAGTCGCCTGCCGGTCGAGGAGCAGGCCGAGGCGCTCGCGCCGGGGCTATGGAGGGGTCTATCTCCATTTGTCGCGATCGTCGTCCCCGAGGCGCTAACCGTCAGCTATGCCGCGCCGGAGAGCAGCCGCGAGGTCGGCCGGACCACCCCTTGGGGATTCAACACCTGGACCGGGGGTTGGGGCTCATGGTCCGAGCAGTATCAAAGTCTGAACCTCTGGGGCGGCGCCTCGGTCTACCGTATCACCAATGACAACGCTTTCGGCTTTTGGGGCGGCACTGACCGAGATATCCAACGTCAACCCGCGCTGCAGATCGACGGGCAGAGTGTGCCGATCAGCGAGGACGAGTACTCGGTCTATGGCATGGGTACATGGTCCTACAACCTGGATAAACACCGTGGCGACGCGCAGGCCTGGACGATAGGGCTGGTGGCCCGGGGGGGCATGGACGATCCCGACGGCCAGTACGCGGGCACGGCGCGGACCCACGTGGGTATCGAGCGAAACTGGTTTCCTTCGAATGATCCCCGAGGCAATCGGCTTGCTGCGGCCTGGTTGATTGGCGGGCAGGCTGACTGGTACAATCAGGTCAACAGTCTGGGCCAGCGAGAGGCGATCTTCCCGACCCACATGCTGCTGGCCGGCGGCCAGATCCGGGTTGACACGGTGGAGCTTGGCGTCGATCTCGCCGCCAAAGCCGAGCTCCTCCACCCGCTCCGGCGCTACACCCTCTCCGCCGACACGTGGACGGACCTCAAGCTGGGTGACCACGTGGACCTCAACCTGTCGTTAGGCGTGACTCGGCAGGCGATTCCGGGCCCCGCGAGCGTCGATCTGGGCGATTACTCCACGGTGACCCGCCTCGATTACGCCGAGCCGCTCCAGATATATAGCAATGTCAACTTGAGATTGCATTGGGATAACACCAACTCGGCGCGCAACAACCGATTCAGCACCGGGGAGAGTCTGGATGCCACTGGGAACCTCTGAGCGCTCGGCGATGAGGCGCGAACGACGTTAAGATAGTCGTGGGGGAGGGTCCGTGTACGTCTGGGAGCTGGTGTTGTTGGCCTGCACGGCGCAGCCTCCCGATAAGGGCGTAGTACCCGTGCCGGACAGTCCGGGCGCGGAGTCGCCCGCGGACAGCCCAGTGCACAGCTACCCGCCACCAGGGGAAGCCCCGAACTTCATCATCATCAAGACGGATGACCAACGCGCCGACACTTTGTGGGTGATGCCGGTGCTCCAACAGGAGCTGGTCGCCAAGGGTGTGCACTATGAGCGCGCGCGCACCACCGTGCCTTTGTGTTGTCCGGAGCGCGCGAGCTTCATGGCGGGTGGGCTCTATCCGTGGCGGGCGGGCGTGGTGCGGAATGAGGCCCCCGCGGGCGGAGCGAGCGCCTTCGAGGATCGCCGCAGCATGCCGCGGCTCCTCCAGGAAGCAGGCTACCGAACTGGACATTTTGGGAAGTACCTGTTCGACTACGAGCTGATGGCGCCCTACGTGCCACCCGGGTGGACGCACTTTGCCGCCGTGGCCAGCGCGAGCGCGATCGACGACTTTGAGCTGGCGGTCGGCTCGAGTGAGGCCGAGGCCACCACGGGTACGCTCGAGAGTCGGACGGGCTACGAGGCAGACGAGCTGGTCGCTGACACCATGAGCTTCCTCGATCAGTACGGCAGTGAGCGCTTCTTCATCCAGCTTGCGGTCACCACTCCGCATCTGCCCGCCAGCCCGAAACCCGAAGATGAAGGGACACTCTCGTGGTTTCTCCCGAGGAGTCCGTCCTGGAACGAAGAGGACATGAGCGACAAACCCGCTCGGATGCAGCTGATCGACCCGCTCAACGTCATTGAGCTGGCGGACATCGACACCCTGGCGCAGCGACAGTTGGAGTCCCTCGTGAGCTTCGACCGCGCGCTGATCCCGCTCTTCGCAAGGTTGGAAGAACTGAATCTCTCCGATAACACCGTCATCGTGTACACGTCCGACAACGGTTACCTCTGGGGCGAGCACCGCCTGACTGAAAAGTCCTACGCATATGAAGAGTCGGTCCGCGTGCCGCTCGTCATCCGGGCGCCCGGCCTCGCTCCGGGGACCTCGCAAGAGCTCGTCGCGACCAACCTCGATGTTGCAGCGACGATCGGCTGGCTCGCGCAGGTGCCCATCCCGACGGACGGCCGGCCCCTCCCGGACCTCCCGGGCGCTCCCCCCCTCGCGGGGCGCCGGCTGCCGATGCAGAACTGGTCGCCTCCGGCCTGGGCGGGCGTGATCGACGGGGACTGGAAGTATGTGTGGTGGGCCGACGGTGGGCACGAGCTGTACAACCTCGCGGACGACCCCTATGAGCTGGAGAACGTGTACCTCGAAGCGCCAACGGAGGTGGATCTCTCGTCGTTTCGCGAGACGATCCTGGGCTTCGCGGGTGTGGACGCTGACCCGGTGCCCTCGCAGCTCTGGGAGGTTGGGGGCCCGGTTTATGTACAGATGGAGGCCCGTTTTGGAGTCGAGCCCTACCGGTGGTCGGTAGAGGATGGGCGCTTTCCGCTGGGGGTCTCCATGTCGAGCTCAGGGCTGATCAGCGGAGTGCCCACCGAGGGCGGCAGCTTCGAGGTGCTCGCGGGCGTCCGCGACGACTCTGTGTCGGATTACTCGGGGAGGGCGCCGTTTGCGGTGACCCAGCTCTCGATCACGGTCGGGGCTCCCGCGCCGCTGCAGGTGGTGTGGGTAGAGCGGTCGGATCAACGGGTGCGGATCCTCGTGCGCGCGGTGGGACCGACGCCGGTGCGGGCCCGGGCGTCCGGCGATCCGGGGATGGATCACCTGGTCCACCGTGTCGATCGGGTGGTGGAAGGGCTCGCCGTGTTGGAGCTTGAAGCACGTAAAGAGGCGACGGCGTGGGATGTTGGCATTGGCGGGCGCGTCGTCGCACAGGGCTGGATCCCTGCACTTCCGGCCGGCCATCGATAGTCCTCTCTGATGATCTTCATCCTCTCGGCGTTGGCGGCGCCGGTCGACCTCTCCGGCCTCTACAACCACGACCTGTTCGTGACGGAACGTGGGAAGACGCCCTACTTCCTCTTGAAGTCGGGTGAGGCCACCCCGGAGCTGTGGGGTTGGAGCGCGGCCCGCTCGCCGGATATCGTGCTCCTCGCCGGGCGCGAGGCCCGGGACGCGCCGAGGTCGGTGAGCATCCCCGTGGGTCAGGCGGGCGCGGTGCTGTCGGTGGTGACCGCCGGACAAGGTGGTTTGGAGCTACGGGATGTGGTGGCGGACGGCACCGTTGTCTACACCTCGGGTCGTACCCAGGCCCTCAAGTGGCTCGCGGGGGAACACGCGTGGCCCGCGTGGGCTGGGGCGACGGGTCGAGGGGCAAGCGCGCTCAAGATCGGGAAGAATGTGCACGATCAGTGGCTCACGGCGTCCTGGCTCACCGTCGATCTGGCGTGGCCGGAGGATCCAGTCTCGCACATCGAGCTCCGCTCCCGCGCCTCTGCCCTCGCGTTTGGCGTCATCGCGGTCTCGCTCGACGCGGCGCCGCCTACCGTCCAGGCCCGCCCGGACCGGACCCCCGCCGAAGGCTACGCCTTCAGTCTGGCCGCCGCGTTGCCACAGCCGATGCCGGGCGCTCCAGCCGTGTCCCCCCGGGACCCCGTCACCGGCCGACTGCCCCGAATCAGGGTAGAAGGCGAACATCTGGTAGATGCCGCTGGGCGGCGTGCGCGGCTCTGGGGGGTCAATCTCATCGGGGAAGGCGCCCTCCCCTCGCCGGAGCTGGCCGAGACGATCGCGGTGGGCCTCCGAAATGACGGGTATAACCTGGTTCGTCTCCATCACATCGATCACCCTGGCGCTGGCCTTGTCAACCCGGACCGCGGCAAGCCCGGAGTGAGCCCGACGCTGGCGGATGGCTTGGACCGCCTCGACCGGTTCGTAGCGGCCCTGGGCGAAGCCGGGGTCTATGTGACGCTCGAGGGGCTCACCCGTCGGGAGTTCCTCGCCGGCGAGGGGGTACCCTTCCCAGACGGCGTGCCAGCCGGAAATAAGTATGTAAGTGCGTTCTGGCCGGAGTGGCTCGCCGCGGAGCAGGACTGGCTCAAGACGGTTTACGGGCGCGTGAACCCCCACACCGGGCTGACCTACGGCCAGGACCCTACGGTCGCCTTCTTCGAGCTCTCCAACGAGAACAGCCTCGTGACCGGCTGGTCCATGGGCGCCCTGGAGCGTCTGCCGGGCGGGCACCGTACGCGGCTGGATCTGCTCTGGAATGGCTACTTGAGCACGTTGGTACAGGAGGATCGGGCGCTGGAGGAGCGCTGGGTCGGTACGCCGCGCGGAGGGCTCCAAGCCGGCGAGTCGCTACGGGTCGGCTCCGTCTCGCGGGAGCCGTCCAGTCGGCAGCGCACGGACCTCTACCCGACGCGGCGCGGGGCCGATCTGGTGGCCTTCTATCAGAGCCTGGAGGCGGAGCGCATCGACGCGCTCATCACTTTTGTACGAACTACGCTCGGAATGGAGGCGCCGCTGGTGTGCAACACCTCCTTCCTGGTGCCCGCTGCCGACCGACTCCTCGGTCGGTGCGATGTGATTGACACCCACCACTATTGGGATCCCATCGCGGAGACCCATGTCTTTTCCAATACATCGGTCATCGCGGATCCCCGGAGGAGCCTGGAGCGCTTCTCAGCCTGCCAACTGGGGAAACCATGCGTCATGACCGAGCTTAACCACAGTTGGCCTAACCGCTTCGGCGTGGAGGCTCCGCTGTTCTGGGCGGCCATGACGGCGCGCCAGGACTTCGACGCGGTGGTGTGGTTCGGCTGGCGGCACGCCGCGTGGCGATCCGCGCCCGACGGGCCAGATGGTGCTCTGGACCTGGAAGCCCGCTTCAACCACCGCGTGCAGAGCGGCGTGGCGTCCAAACTGTTCCGTGAAGGCCTGGTCGCCGCGGCTCCCGCGACCTATGTACGCTGGTGGAGCGAAGCGGGAGCGCAACGTGATCTGGCGGAGGCGCCTGGCCTCTGGCACGAGCCGCTTGTCGGATGGCAGTCGGCGTTGGACTATCGAATTCGCAGCTCGTACGCGGATGAGCCGCCTGACCCCAGGGGGGACGACGGAGACCGCGTCTCGATGGCACCGGGAGGCCCGGCCCCCTTGGGTTGGAGCCCGATGGACGGGAGCTTCGTGATCGACCTCCCGGCCTTCCAAGCGTGGATCGGCCCACCCCGGAGCCCGGGGGCCCAGCCTACGGATCTGCGAGTGTACGCGGGACAGTTCGTCGCTGCTTCGTGGGTGTCGTTGGGGGCGGAGCCGGTGACGGATGGGGAGTCGTTGCTCACCGTGGTCGGTCGCTGCGAGCGGCAGGGCACGCTTTGGAGCACGGGAAGTCCGGGCCTGATCGCGTTGGGCACGGGGCCGGCGCGCCTCGAAACGCTGCGCGGCACCGTACGTGTGCGGCGGGGACGGGGCGGCGCAGTGTGGGCGCTTGGGCCGGACGGGTCTCGGTTGGAGCGGGTGCGGCCACGCAAAAAGAATGGTTGGATGGAGATTCACCTGGACGAGCTCGCTACGCCGTGGCTGCTCTGGACCGTAGCAGGCTGAGGCCAGCGTACGGCGGCCCCTTGGCCCCCTATCGGTCGCGCGCGCGTTCGGGTACGCTCCAGGGATGCGGTTTGCCCTGTGGCTGTGGTTGTCTGGCTGTGATCCGTACGCGGAGAAGCCGGCGCTCCTGCCCGATAGGGACGGCGACGGCTTTGGCATTGACCAGGACTGCGATGACACCCGGGACGCGGTGTACCCCGGCGCCGAAGAGGTCTGTGACGGCTTGGACAACGACTGTGATGGGGCGTCAGACGTCGGCGCCGTAGATGGTTGGGCCTATCACTCAGACGCGGACGGAGATGGATCCGCGGGAGTCGAGCCCGTCGGTCTCACGTGTAGCTTGCCCGATGGTTCTTTCGTTGAGGGGGACGACTGCGACGACACGGACGCAGCGGTCCACCCAGACGCGGCGGAGTCCTGTAACGGCAGGGATGACGACTGCGACTCCGGGATCGATGAGTTTGCATTGGACGCCGAGGTGTATTTTCTCGACGCGGATGGGGACGGTCACGGCGATCCCACCCGGTGGACCTATGCATGTGCCGCACCTTCCGGCTACGTCTCCTCTTCCGACGACTGTTCGGATAGCGCGGCAGACGTTTTTCCCGGCGCGCCGGAGCGCTGTGGTGGGGGAGACGAAGACTGTGATGGCCTCTATGACGAGGTGGACCCCGACATGGTGGGCCTCGCGGCTTTCTACGACGATTCCGATGGAGATGGCTTTGGCGATCCCTTCACGGTCTACCTGGCATGTACGCCGGATGCGGGCAGCGTGTCGGACCCGGGGGACTGCGATGACACCGATTCGAGGCGCAACATCGGCCAGATCGAGGTGTGTGACGACGAGGACGTGGACGAGGACTGTGATGGGGCCGCAGACGACGCGGACAGCGCGCCTTCGGGCCGGAGCAGCTTATGGCAGGACGCCGATCTCGACGGCTACGGCGGTGTCGTTGCGGTTGTCGTCTGTGAGGCTGGCCCTGGGACCAGCGCCCGGAATGACGACTGTGACGACACTGATCCAACGGTCTTCCCGGACGCCACCGAGAGCTGTGATGGTCGTGATGAGGACTGCGACGGCGCCGTCGACGAGGGCCTCCTCGGCACCTGGTATCTGGACGATGATCTTGACAGTTGGGGGAACGAGATGATCTGGGCGCTTGCCTGTACGATGCCGCTCGGCTACGTCGGCGTGTCGGGCGACTGTGACGACGGAGATCCACTCGTATATCCTGGGTCATCCACCTGCAATCCGGCGGGGCCGTCGGAGACGACCGCAGGCGACACGGACGATGACGTCGCGTCCGACAGTGACTCACCCGCCACGGGCGCCCGCGACAGCGACCGTGGGCACAGCGCGGCGGGTGACTCGGCGGCGGCGGACGATACCGGCGCTGTCGCGGCTTCGAGCACGGCGGTCCGGTTCATCGTCATCGGTGACACGGGGGATGGCAGCACGAACCAGTACGCGGTGGCTGACGGCATCGAGTGGGTCTGCAGCGTTTCAGGCTGTGATTTTGCGCTCCAGGTGGGCGACAACATCTATTCAGGCGGTGTCGAGGACATCTACGATCCGCTGTGGGAGACCAACTTCGAGCTCCCTTATGCCAACCTGGACCTCCAGTTTCGAGCGGTGATGGGGAACCACGACTGGGATGCCGGGCTCGATCCTGCCCGCCTCGACGCCCAGGTCAACTATACGCTCGTGTCCCCGAAGTGGTACATGCCCGCCGACTACTACACCTTCGTCGAAGAGAACATCACCTTTTTCGGCATCGACACCCACATCATCGACCTTGGAGCGGGCGCCGCCCAGGAGCTCTGGCTCCCCGCCGAACGCGCTGGCTCTACCACAGCTTGGAACATCGCCTTCGGGCATCACCCCTACCGATCCAACGGACCGCACGGCGACGCCACGGGGAACCTCGAGACCTTCATGGACTCGTACCTTTGCGGCCAGTTTGACATCTACTTCTCGGGCCACGACCACAACCTCCAGTGGATGGAGGATGAGTGCGGGACGAGCTTCATCGTGTCGGGCGGCGGACGGAGCACCTACTCCCTTCCGGGCACCAATCCGGCGTATTTCGCGGAGTCGTCGCTCGGGTTCCTCTGGGTCGAGATCGACGGCGACCTGATGACGGGCGTGTTCTATGATGAAGACGGCGTCGAGCTGTATCGCAACACCATGGTGCGCTGACCCAGGAAATCCCTGGACTCAAAGCGGGTAGCACGCCTGCCCGGTTGCAGCGGCTGCAACCACTGGAAGTCGCCTCACTCGCCCAGCGCTGCCCGATAGACGGCCTCGTACCGGAGCGCCGACTGGTTCCAGGAGCTGTCGCGTCGCATGCCGTTGAGCTGGATCGCCTGCCAGGCGTCCGGGTGCTTTCGATAGGTGTACAACGCCCAGCCGATAGCCTCGCGCAGCGCCTCGACGCTGAGCGGGCGGAAGGCCCAACCCGTGCCACGCCCCGTCGCCGGTGACCATGTCTCGACGGTATCCGCCAGCCCGCCGGTGGCGTGTACGATGGGCGGCGTGCCGTACCGCATCGAATAGAGCTGGTTCAAGCCGCAAGGTTCGAATCGTGACGGCATGAGGAAGGCGTCGGCGCCGGCTTCGATCTGGTGGGCCAGCGCCTCGTCGAAGCCGATGTGTGCCCCTACCTGCCGAGGCACGTTGGCCGATAGGCCGCGGAAAAACTCGCTTAGCTCACGGCTTCCTGAGCCGAGCACCACAAGCTGCACCTCCTGCCGTACCAGCCAGGGCGTGAGCTCACTGATGAGGTCGATGCCCTTCTGGTGGTCGAGTCGAGCCACCACCCCGAACAGCGGAGTATCCGGGCGCACCGCGAGGCCCATACGGCGTTGGAGGGCAGTTTTACAGAGCAGCTTGCCGGAGAGATCCTCTGGCGTGTAGTTCGCGGCGATGTGCGGATCCGTCGCGGGGTCCCAGGTGGCGTCGATGCCGTTGAGGATGCCGACGAGGTCGCCGCGCCGCGCGGCCAGCATGCCCTCCAGGCCAAAGCCGAGGTTGTCGGTGATCTCTCTGGCGTAGGTCGGTGATACGGCCACGAGCTTGTCGGCGAGCGTGAGACCGGTCTTCAGCACGTTGAGGTTGCCCCCGAAGTCGAGCGCGGGCCACCAGCGCGCCGAGACATCAAGCCCGGCGAAGGTGTGGGCCGCCGACGTACCGTGGTGGCCCAGGTTGTGAAGGCCGAGCACGGTCGCCGCGCGCAGAAAGCGGCCAGCGGGCTGGTAGATCGCCTTGAGGTACAGCGGCAGGAGCGCGGTGTGCCAGTCGTTGATGTGGAAGACCACGTCCTCGCCAACACACTCCCCGTTCAGCGGTACGCGGGCCGCGGCTTCGATCGCCGCGCGAGAGAGGAGGGCGAAACGGAATAGATTGTCGCCGTAGGCTCCGCTCGAATCGCCGTAGATGCCTGGCCGCTGGTAGCTTGGGTGATCGACGAAGATGTGATGCGCGCCCGCCTCGTCCTGACAGTGATGGAATCCGACCTCGTGGTCCATCCCGAACAGATGAAAACGAGCACGAACGCCGGTATCCCACGCATCGGGATAGTTTTTGTACCGCGGCGACACGGTGGTCACGAGATGACCTCGCCCGGCGAGGGCCTTGGGCAAAGCCCCACAAACATCGCCGAGGCCGCCGGTCTTGGCCCAGGGTGACACCTCTGCCGATACGACCACGATCCGCATTCAACCTCCCGGTGGGCCTCTAACCGGTCGGTGCCCCCCGGTCCGGCGCTGCCTGATCCAGCAGGTCTTCCGGCGGGTCAGCGCACCCAGATCGCCTGGGCTCCACCGGCGTTCCCGTAAGAGATCCAGTCCCCCGCCCAGCTCGCGCTGAGGAAAGCAGACGCGTCCCCGCCGCACAAGGTCAGGCCGCTATTCGCGACATCGGCCTCGGAAAAATCCCAGCCTGATCCGAGGGAGCCGTGGCCCTTGCAGTCCGATGTTGCGCCGCTCGGGTTGGCGACCCCGCCGATGCCGCCGTCGGTGTACGTGGCGTCGCCGCCGCACCAGTAGTAGCCGCTGGCGCCGCCATACAGGAAGTAGCCGTCATCCCCGAAGGCGATCCGTAGCTCCTCCCTGCCGATATCGTGGGAGAGCCAGGTGCGTTGGCCGTTTCGGTGGGCGGAGAGTCGTAGCGTCGTGTAGCTGAGCTGATTGAGGTCCAACCAACCTTGATAGGCGATCGCCGATGCGCTGGCCTCGTCGGGGGCGACATCGAGGCCCGTAGGCAGGTCCTCGGCGCCGAAGTCGCCGTGACTGCCGGTCCCAACGGTGTTCCTCAAGAATGCGAGGGTCCAGCCGCCTCCGTCGGTGTTCATGTCGCACCAGACCGGGGCGACGGTGCCCGAAGGCAGGCTCAACCACCTCACGCCGTCCTCGGTCGCGCCCGCCTCCTTCGCTTCGAGGCAGGTCGTGATCGCACACTCCGCGCTCCCGCCCGCGGCGTCGCCCGCTGTGCCGTCACAATCCTGGTCGATCGAGTCACACTGCTCGGTGGCGCCTGGCGAGATTGTCGGGTCGCGGTCATCACAGTCGCCCCCGGAGATGGTCAGCCCCTCCCGACGGCTACACGCCGTGGTCACGCTCCCGTCGTCGCCGTACCCGTCCCCGTCGGCGTCTACGAAGTAGGGCAAGCCATCGACGACGCTGTCCTGTTGGTCGTCGACGCCGTCACAGTCCTGGTCGCGGTCGTCACAGCTCTCGTTTGCACCGGGATGAACCCCCGGCTCCGTGTCGTCGCAGTCCACCTCCTCCTCGGCGACGTCCGCGCAGCCGCTCGCGTAAAAGCCATCCTGGTCAAGGTCAACGAGGCAGGTTGTCGTGCTCTCGCGCTTGGGCTCCGTGGTCGGGCAGGCGGGTGCCGAGAGGAGCACGATCCACCACGCCCTTTTGGGCCTCGTCGGACTCATTCCCTCCTCCGCCGACGCCGGAGCACGGCGAGAGCGGCGCCCAGGCCGGCGAACGCAACGTGAGCCCTGCTAGGCGCCGATGCACAGCTACACCCCCCTGCCTCCACGGCCATCTCCGGCGGCGACGGCGCGTCTTCGACGAGGTCCTGAGTCGTTGCTCCCTCACGAAGTGGACGTAGATCCTGCTCTCCATCCTCCCATCGGTTGGGCGCTCCGTATGTGGACCACACCGAGTCCCGATAGGCGTTGTCCTCCCGCCGCGTATCCGGTCCGGGATCATCAGCGTAGATCCCAACTTCTTCATCCGAGAGTCCTTGCTGGGGCGCCACACCTTCGCCCGCCGGCCCGAAACGAATCCTGCCTTCCCGGTCCTGGATCGTCAGCTGCCAATCGTGCGCCGTGACACGAAACGGCGCGGCCGCCCGGGCTGCCCCCCCTGGCTCCTCGGTGGCGCGGAGGTGAAAACGCCAGTCACCTGCCGCGGGATTGTACGCTGTGTCTTCGGGCAGCGTGGTGGAGACCGTGAAGATCGTGCCTGCCGACAGCGCACCCAGCGGCGCAACATCGCCGAGCACGACCTGGCCTGCCTCGCCGCTTCGGTCGCGCATCGACAGGGTCCACCCTCGGACATCCAGATCTTCGTCCAGGACCAGGAGCTCGATCCACGCCCCTCCGTTACCGGGCACCCGGCCCCAGGCTGCGTCCTCCCCGGCCCGGCCGTCGCCGTCGCGGTCGAGCTTCTGGTCGGCGGCCACCGCGTTCCACTCGTTGAGCAGGAGCGGCGGCGTCTTGTCCACCTCGTACACCGCCTCCGCCAGCGGGCCCCAGAGCTCGCCTCGCCGGGTTCGGGCTTTGATCCACGTGCCCTCGTCGATCCGGCGGGTCTGGCTCGCTTCGGGGCCTTGGGCAAAATCTGCCGGTTCTCCGCTGCTGTCCCGGGGGTCACCTCCCCCGGTGGTGACCCACAGCTCGGTGTCCGCGGGCGCCGTGATCCCGACCTCCGTTCCTGCGTCGACGACGCCCGGCTCGTGTGACAGGCGCGGCGCGTCGACCGGATACCAGCCTGCCTCTCGCATCTGTGCCCAGAGCACGTCACGCCTCGCGGGAAACCAGGTGCCCAACAACCAATCGCGCTCGGTCGCCCACTCCTCGTCGCGATCCCACCAGCCCTGACCCCAGCGCGCGGACTCGATCACCAGCGCTTGCTCGAGTTCAAACGACAGCTTCTCGTACCGTGCCGCCGCTACCCCGGGATCGAGCGGGCCACCGTCTCTAAGGTTGCGATAGATCGCGTCGGTGAGGTCCACGAGGAAAGCGGGGTCCTGCCGCGCCCAGAGATCGCCGAACAGGTTGGACGGTCCTGTGTTGGACAGTATGTTGGTCGACGCATCGTAGTAGAGGCAGATATCCGAGTCAGACGAGTGAAAACGGAAACCGCCGCGGTCCGGGAGGCGCGGTCCGGCGGCGATCCAGTTATGGTAGTAGAGCCAATCCCAGGCGTTGGCAGCGTAAAAGTTGAGGACCATGTAGTCGAGGAAGTTGGCGCGGTCGAGCCGACGACCGACCTCGGCGTAGTCATCGAGGCTGCCCAGGAGGCCCGCCCAGGCCGAGCCATCCCCGTCGAAGGCCGTCCCGCCGTTGATCGCCTCGTAGTCTTCCTCCTTGCCACCAAGGTATTCGGCGAAGAAGGCAGCATTGAAGCGTTCGCGCAGGTGGTAGACGCCCCAGTATTCGGTGTCCCGGAAGACGTGTACGAAGCGGCCGTGAGGCGCCAGATGGCCCATCTCGAGCTGGGTCTCGTCCATCCAGTAGTTACGTAGGTGTTGCCCGCGCGCGCCGAGGTAGGAGATCGTGTCGTGGTTGCCGCTCCGAAGGGTCAGCATGTCGTGGTGATCGGCCGGCGCGAAGCCGGGCTCCTGATCGTCGAACAGCGAGAGCTCCAGGCGCCCGGGGCCGTAGGTGCTGCGAAAAGACAACCGTACACTGTTTTTTTCGTAGACGTGACTGGTGCCGCCGACGATCCGGGCGCCGCAACCGACCTGAGTGGACGACCCCTCGGGATCGATCCACTCCAGCGACGCCGCGCGCTCCTCCAGGTCCAGGCCGTCCGGGACCACTAGCGACACGATCGGCAGGCTCCGCAGCGACGCGGCCATCTCCGCGGCTCTCACGGGATCGGCGGCGTAGTTCGGGTCCATGACCGGGGCGTTGAGCACCTGGTCCACAAAAAAATAGCTTGAAAAGCTGTCTTCGCTATGCCCGTCGGCGTAGACCTCACGAGCGCGGATCGTGGTGTTCCACATGACACTGATCGGCGCGGTGTATTCGGTGGTCGGCTCGGCCGTGCCCATCGACCACAATACGCGGGAGCCCGGCTCGGATGGGCTCAGCGCGACGTCCACCGGCGCGTCGAGCAGCCCGCGAGGCACGCTGAACTCGGGGGCGGCCAGGGTCAGCGCGACGAAAGAGAGCATTCAAAGGGCCTCGGGCGGTAGCGTGAGGGCGAGGGACCAGGTAGCCGGGCCCGATAGGGATCATCGTACGTGGGCGACGCGCGCGGCGCCAGCGATCGGTCACCAGACCTCGAGCTTCGTCCCGGCTGGCCCGAAAAGTGACACTTCGCCGGGCCCGGACCGCCCCTCCCCCGTCGCATGAGGTTAAGTACCGCTGATGCTGGTACTTCCACTCCTCTGCGTCTCGGGGGCGCTCGCCGATCTCCCGCACGATCGTGCCGCCCCGCCTGGCTGGCCGCTGGTTCACGCGGAGGCCGCGCGCCACCCGCCGCCGAGAAGGGCCCGGATGGCGAAGGCGCCGAGCGGCCCGGTGGTGCCGCCCTCGGACGGCCCGGCCGTGACGGTGTACGGCTACCATCCCTACTGGGGCCCCGAGGTCAGCACTCTCGACTATGACCGGCTCACCCACCTCGCGATCTTCGGGGTCACCCTGGAGAGTGACGGCTCGCTCAGCGACACCTCGCGCTGGACCAGCACCGCGCCCGAGGCGGTCGCGCTGGCCCACGCCGCGGGAGTCCGGGTGCACGTGTGCCTGATCGCCTTTGACTCGGCAGTCCATCAATCGGTTTTCAGCTCGTCGAGCCGAACGTCACTGCTCGTCTCCGAGCTGGCCGCCCTCGTAGACGACTACGGTGCCGACGGGGTCAACGTCGATGTTGAAGGCCTGGACTCCGACCTCCGAGACGAGTTCGTGAGCTTCATCACCGAGCTCAACGCGGCCGTCGAAGACGTGGTGATCGCCACTCCTGCCGTGGATTGGAGCGGTGCGTTTGACTACGACCGTCTCGCGGCCCAATCGACCGGTCTGTTCATCATGGGCTATGGTTACCATTGGGGCGGTGGCAGCCCCGGCCCGGTCGATCCGCTTTATGGCGGTTCACCCTGGAGCGAGTACTCGCTGTCCTGGTCGGTTGAGGACTACCTGTATCACGACACCCCTGCCGACAAGATCATCCTCGGACTACCTACCTATGGTTACGAGTGGGAGGCCGACCACGATGTGCCGGGAGACAACAGTGACAGTGATGGGGACGGTGAATACGAGGCGTGGGCGGTAGTCATGTTCCGCGCGCTCGAAGACGTGGACGAAACCGGCGAGCATTTCGACACGGTGACGCGCAGCCCCTACACCTTACCGTCGGGCACCCAGCTCTGGTATCCCACGGTGGAGTCGGTGCGCGAGCGGATCAGATACGCGGTAGATTCTGGTGTTCAAGGGGTTGGATTCTGGGCGCTGGGCTACGAGCCCGACGATGCCGGCTTCTGGGAAATGGTGGATGAGGAGACCCGAGGCGAGCCCGACACCACGCCCACCGATGATCCCCCCGATCCGGAGGATTCGGCGTCGGGCGCAGATCAGCCGTTGGATACACCGGGAGTGAATGATCCGCCGGTGGCAGAGGCCGGGCTGGCGTTGGTGGCTTACGCGGGGGACACAGTGGAGCTCAACGGCCGCGGTTCGGTCGATCCCGAGGGCCTGAGCCTGAGCTTCGAGTGGGCGCAGATCGGGGGCCCGCCGGTGTCACTCGTTCGACACATGACGGATACGCCGTCCTTCGTGGTTCCGCAGCCAGGAACCTACCGGTTTGAGCTGGTGGTATACGACGGGGAGCTGAGCTCGGCTCCCGGGGTGACCGATGTGGTCGTGCCCGCCCGGAGCGGCGGGTGGGGCGGGTGTCAGACGGGCGGTGTCGGGGCTGAGCGCGGTGGGCTCTTCGGCCTGCTCCTCCTGATGAGCGGGATTGGAAGCAGGATCAGGAGGACGGCGAGCCCGTCGGCCTGAGCGCAGCCACAGCTCGGGCAGGAGACGGCGTCCGTCTGGGTACAGGGCAGGACCTGAAGCCTCAGGGGCGTACCCTCCGAGCTGGTAAGCAGGCTTCCATCATTGAAAACCGCGATCGCCTCGCCCTGGGGCTCGGAGGCGAGGCTGTGGACCTCCGGGACTTCGGCCCAATTCAGCGTGCATCCACGCCACATCCACACCTGGGTGGAGCTCCGGAGCACCAGGAGCTGCCCGTCGGCGGACATCGCTGCGCCGGTGACCTCGCGATCCTCGGCGGTCTCACCGCTCAGGTTGAGCGTTGCGAGCTCGAGCAGCACCTCCGTCTCGCTATCGCAGCGCGGCGCTTCGTTGCCGAACACGCTCGGGGTGCCATTGGAGGACTTGGTGACGATACGAAGCCCGCCTTCGGGATCGATGAACAGCGCCTCGGCGTCGTGGGCGGCGCCGTCCTCGTACGCGAAGCGGCACGCGACCGCGACCTCCGACGCGGCGGTGCTCTCGGCTACCGCCCAGATCACGATGTCCTCGCGGGTCTCGTCGTTGTCACCGATGTCGGCGATGTACAAACAGCTGTCCGCGGCGACGCTCGGTGGGCAGGGGCCCGAAGCGAGGTCCTCCCAGTCGACGTTGCTCGCGCCGATGAGGTACTGCTGGCCGACGTAGGTGCCCGAGGATGAGACGATTTGGATATAGGGCTCCGAACCGGCGTCTTCGACCGTGTACCACACCGCCTCGTCGCGTCGGCCCACCGCGATGCCCGACGACTCGACGACCGAACTCTCCTCGACGGTGATACGCTCTCCCTCAAGGTCCCAGGCGGAGCAGACATCGGTTTTGGCAGCAAAGGCGAGGGTCAACAGGGCGTACATGTGGTGGTTGTTTAGCCTGCTCGGATGTCCCGCGGAAGACTTGGGGGTGCCTCTCTCCCCCGGCGGCGGCGAGGTCCTCAAGAGTGAGGATCTACGCCGGGACGCGTCGGGCCTGTTCGAGTGGCCGCCGGCGGAGTTCTTCAAGGAGCGTATGCTCAAGATGGACGCCGATGATTTCCGTGAAGGTGAAGGTTGGTCCTGTGCGTTTCGGGAGGGCGCCGAGGGGACCGCGACCCGGGTGTTACGGAGCGCGTGGCCGACTGACGTCGACGGCGCGATCTCGACCGCCGTGCTGATCAGCCTTGCAAAAGCCTGGAATCGGCCGGAACCCCTCACCCATCCCACGTGGATGTGTATGGCCCGCCCCGACGCCACGGGCCTGCCGGATGGCGACCAGATCCTGATGGGCCCCTTCACCTCCGGGGCGCTGGAGCTCGGCGCGCACATCCACTGCGGTGAGCCCAACCCCGCCGCCACCCTGTCGGAGCTCAACGACAACTGGCTCAAACGTCAGACCCACGCGGTCTGGGACCACCTGGAAGGAAAGAAGACGACCGCGGCGGAGACCCGCCGCACCCCGCCCCCACGTCGCTGAGCCCCGCCGCGTCCCCGATGCGTCCCGCGGCGCGGATTGGTACCCACGCTCACCTTATCGGGTTAGGCGCGCGTCCCGCTCCGGCGCGGGAGGGAGAACCTATGGCCCGTATCCTCGACTCGGTCCTCGACGCGATTGGCAACACTCCGATGGTCCGACTCCGCCACATCGGGCGGGAGACCGGCTGCGAGCTGCTCGTCAAGTGTGAGTATTTCAACGCTGGCGGCTCCGTCAAGGATCGAATCGGCCGCCGCATGATCGAGGAGGCCGAGAAGAGCGGGCGGATCCGCCCCGGCGACACCCTGATCGAGCCCACTTCGGGCAACACGGGCATCGGCATGGCGCTGGCCGCGGCGATCAAGGGCTACCGCATGATCATCACCATGCCCGAGAAAATGAGCCGGGAGAAGCAGGTGATCCTGGAAGCGCTCGGCGCCGAGATCATCCGCACCCCGACCGAGGCGGCGTTTGACGCGCCCGAGAGCCACATCGGCGTCGCCAAACAGCTGCAGTCCATCCTGCCGCGCGCACACATCCTCGATCAGTACGCCAACCCCGATAACCCGCTCGCCCATTACGAAGGTACGGGGCGCGAGATCCTGGAGCAGACCGGAGGGCAGCTCGACTACGTGGTGCTCACCGCGGGCACCGGTGGCACGCTCGCGGGCATCGCTCGACGGATCAAGGAAGAGGCGCCGCACGTCAAGGTGGTCGGCGTAGACCCTGTAGGTTCAATCCTCGCGGGCCCCGGCCCGGTCCACTCCTACAAGGTCGAGGGTATCGGCTACGACTTCATCCCGCAGGTGCTCGATCTGAACCTGGTGGACGAGTGGATCAAGAGCGAAGACCGTGAGTCTTTCCTCATGGCACGCCGGCTCATCCGGAAGGAGGGCATGCTGGTGGGCGGTAGCTCCGGCGCAGCGGTGTGGGCCGCGGTGCAGGTGGCCAAACGGGCGGGGCCGGGCAAACGGATCGTGACGCTGCTCCCCGACTCGGTCCGCAACTACATGACCAAGTTTGTCGACGGGGCCTGGATGCGGAGCAACGGTTTTGCCGACCAGGGCTGGGAGGCCGCCTCCGTCGCCGACATCCTCCTCTCGCTGCCGCGCCGCGCGCTCTTGACGGCCAGCGGGGCCGAGGCGGTGGGCGTCGCAGTGTCCCGGATGAAAGAGGCGGGAGTAAGCCAGCTTCCGGTTGTGGAGGACGGTCGGATCATCGGCATCCTCACCGAGAGCGACGTGCTGGGCAAGCTGCTCGAAGGCCGGGTCTCCAAGGACACCGCGGTCGCCGAGGTGATGTTCCGCAAGGTGCGCGTAGTCTCCTCCCGAGAAGACGCCGGCAGCCTCACCCGCTTGTTCGCCGAGGGTCTGGTAGCCGTCGTCGTGGATGAGGATCAGGCGCTGGTCGGCGTGCTCACCAAGATGGATCTGGTGGACTACCTCACGCGCGGGTCCGAGCGCGCCGGATAAGCGCAGATCCATGTGGATCCTCGGCCTCGTGTGGGCGTTCGCGGGCGAAGCGTCGTCGTTGACCCTCGCCGCGGCCTTGGCTGAGGCCACCCGGGACAACCCCGAGTACGCGGCGGTGCGTCTCGGGGCCGAGCGCGCCCGGCTCGCGCTCCTGAGCTCCGGATCCCAGCTTGGTCCACAGCTTTCGGCGTCGGTGCTCGTAGATCAAGACGGTACCTTGTCGTGGCAGGGCGGGGCCAGCGAGCGGCTGCCCGGCGGGGGCAGCCTGAGCGTCAGCCTCGTGAAGCCGACCCCCGACACGGGCGTGAGTCCGACCGTGACCCTGATTCAACCTCTGCTCGAGGGCACCCGCGGCCTCGGGGCGCTCAGGAGCGCGCGGCTCGAGGCGGCTGATGAGGCGCTCGCGGCACGCGCAGCGCTCGAGGGCCTCACCTTGTCGGTGTCCGCGAGCTACTGGTCGCTGGTTGCGGCGAGAGAATCGAGGACATACGCCGACCAATCTGTGTTGTTCGCCGAGCAGCAGCACCGGGCCACCGAAGAGCGTCTCTCGGAAGGCTTCGCCGGCAGCGGCGACCTCCTGCAAGTGCGTCGCGCGCTGGGCGTCGCGCGGCAGGCGGCGGTGATCGCGGCCTCGGAGGAGGAGAACGCGGAGCTCTCGTTCGCGCGGCTCCTGGGCCGGGATTTGGCCACCCGCCCTCACCTGGTGCTGGTGGATCGTCCCGAGCCGCCCGCGGAGCTCCCCGAGCGGGACCAGATCCTCGAAGCGGCCCGCCTGGCCAACACGACCTGGCTCCGCGCCAGCCTGAGTCGCGACGTCGCGGAAGAGGCGTTCAAGCAGGCGCGCGTCGCGGCTTTACCAAGTTTGGACGCCAGTACGTCGTGGGCAGGAGCGCCGTTGGCTTCCGAGGGCGGAGGGGCGCAGTCCTGGGCGCTTGGCCTGAGCCTGTCCGCGCCCCTGGTGCCGGTCTCCATCATCACGGAGCTTCAACGGGCGCGACTGGCGTGGGAGCAGGCTGAGCTCGCGTGGTACGCGGCCGAGCAGGATCTGGTGCTTGCCGTCGAGGCGGCGGTGCGTGAAGTGCGGCGGGATCGACTCCGCCTCTCCCTCGCGAGCGAGACCCTTGCCGCGGCGGAAGCGGGCCTCGCAGCGGATCAATCCCTGCTCGTGGATGGGCGGGGCTCGGCGCGCGACGTGGTGCGCTCGTTGGAGTCACTCAACGCCGCCCAGGTGGATCGACTGCGTACGGAGATCGCCCTTCAATCCTCGATGTTGGAGCTGGAGCGCATCCGGGGCAGCCTGCTCGGCCGCTTGGGTTTGGAGCCGCAACGCGGACGGTGAAGGTCGCGGGTTCTCGCCCCGCCGCGAATTCGCCGGCGCCGCCTCACCGCGCTAATCGCCCGGTCGATGTGGATCCTCCTTTTTGCCTGCGCCCACGGACCGGTCACCCATTCCGTAGGAGATCCGAAGGATGTACGCCGTGCCCTTCGCCATGAGCCGGTGGGGCTCGCGCCGCTGATCCAGGTGTCTTCGCTCCCGGGGCCGACCCCGCCTCCACCGTCTGCGCCGACCGAGCTGGAGATCAACCTGGAGGCGGACACCAGCTACCTCGTGACGCCGACGGTGCTCGACCCGTCCGTCCCGAACATCGCCGCCTACCTACGGAACGACTACGTCGGGAATGTGCGCTTTGGTGGCGGACTTGTGCGGATGGGTGCGGAGGCGCTCGAGGTCCGGGCGCGGATCATCGAGCTCGGCTTCGAAGAAGACCGCCTCGCCCTCGCGCGGCCCTGGCTCGACGCGACGCTCGCGGGCCTCACCGATGACCTCGATGTGGTGGCCTACACGGTCTCGCAGCCGCCCGTGCCAACCCGGCAGCGTGTCCGCGAGCTCGACGCCTACGACGGGCGTGACAACGTGAACCTGCCGCGTGATGAGCTCATTCCGGGGCCCTGGCTGGACGGCCCGGCTGCGGTCCGGTACGTGATTGTACCCTATCTACGCCAGTACTACACCCACAACGGCGGGTGGTTCAACGGTCAACAGTGGGGCTGTATGGGCGGTGCGCGGGTGGAGGTGCTCCTGACGCTCTACGACACACAGACCGGGCGCGCGGTGTGGTGGCAAAACGTGACCGGGCGACACATTCAGCCGCAACGCGGTCAGCCGAGCCGGAGCGAGCTCGATCAGTACCGGATCTGGGCGGAGAACTCGGCGGCGCGGCAGTTGGAGGAGGGCTTCTTACGATGAGCCCGGCGGCGCGTCGATCCGACTGTTAGGAAGCCGGGATGGCTGAGCTAGCGGCAGGCACCGAGCTGGGCGGGCGCTTTCGGGTGCTCGGGGTCCTGGGTTCCGGCGGAATGGCCACGGTATACCTGTGTGATGACCGGGTGCGAGGCGAACGTGTCGCGCTCAAAGTGCTCCACGCCCACCTCGCGGATGACGCTGCGATGCGGGGCCGTCTCCGGCGCGAGGTGGTGGCCGCTGGCCGCATACGGCACCCCGCCGCGCTTGTAGCCCATGAGCTTCACGAGCTCGACGGCCGACTTCTGCTCTCCATGCCTTACCATCCTGGCCAGACGCTCGCCGAGCGGGTGGCGACGGGTGGGCCGCTCCCAGTTGAGGCGGTGAGGGCGCTGGGGCTCAGGCTCCTCGAGGTGCTGGCCGACGCCCACCGCGCGGGGGTGTTGCACCGCGATCTGAGCCCTTCAAATGTGATGATCGACGAGCGTGGTGAGGCGATGCTGACCGATTTCGGGCTCGCGCGGCTCGACGACGCGCCCGCCACCCGGAGCACCGGCGTGTTGGGTACGGCGGGCTATACCGCTCCCGAGATCTACGAGGGGAATCGTGCGGAACCTCGGTCGGACCTCTACGGCCTGGGCGCGGTGCTCTACCTTGCCGCTACCGGGCATGCTCCCTTCGGCGGAGGTGCGCCGGCTGGTGTGCTACAACGCCAGCTTGAAGGTAAGTTTCGGCCTCTGGGAGAGCTCCGGCCGGAGTTGCCGCCGGAGCTGAGCTCAACGATCACATCGCTGCTCCGGACGGAGGTGGAGGAGCGGCCTGAGGGGGCAGAGGCGGTGATCGAGGCGCTGGTGGCCCGTCGCGCGCCCGACGCGCAGCGGACCCCCGAACGGAGCGTCGCGAAGGAGGTAACGGCAGGATTGCCGCGGAGTCCGCCCCCGGGTGAGTGGGCAGTGGACGTGTGGGAGCGCGCGCGGGATCGGCGGCGGCGTGCGGGTCTGCGCCATCTTGCCGGGGGGTTTCAGTCTGAGCCGGGCGCTTTTGGAGAGCTCGTGCGACAGCGGGTCGAGTCCGGGGTGCGGGCATGGCTGCAGGTGGGCCAGGCGGTCTCGCCCGAAGCTACCCTGGTCGCCGCGGTGGCTACCGAAACCGGGGTGCCACCGGCGAGCCTCACGGTGCCGCGATCGATGCTGGATCGCCATTTTCGGTTGGTTGAAGGCGTCGATGCCAGGGTAGCCCAACGCTTGTCCGCAGTCGCCGAGAGCGCGGGTTTTCGCGCGGCGGTCGTCCCGGTGGCGAATCGCCGCCCCGATTGGATGGTGAAGCTCCCGCCGCAGCTGGTGCCGATGGTGTGGGTGGCGCTCGGCTTGTTGGTGGCTACGGGCATCGGCGTCCTGCTCGCCCCCTTCGCCTTGGTGGTCGCGATCGCCATCACGGTCTTCGTAAACATGGCCCGGCAGGACGCGAATCGTACGCTGGCCTTTCCCGCGCCGGCCGCTGCCGGACAGCCGTCAGCCAGACCACTGTCCCCTCCCCTCACCCGCGCGGCCTCGTTGGCGAAGCGGGCCGCCACCGAGTTGGACCGCCTGGCGGAGCTGGTCGCGGGGCCGAAACTCTCGGCGCTGGCGGCTGAGGAGCTGGGTCGCACGGTGAAGGAGGCCCGGCAGGAGCTCGTGGCGCTCGTCGCTGAAGCAGACGGCGTCGAGGCGGAGATCGCGCGACTCCCACCTGAGCAGGACCACGCCTGGGCGGACACGCGGCTCACGCGGCTGCGTACCCGGGAACGGGCGGGCGAGACGGTGGACGCCGACGAGTTGGCCCGGCTGGTGGCCGCGGTCTCGGCGAGGGAAGCGGCGATCCTGGCGGGGGCCGGGCTGGAGGCGAAGCTCGTGAGCCGGCTGGCGCGAATCATGGAGATCGGGGCGAGCGCCTCGCGGGCGCGGCGGGAGCTGGTGGGGGCGGATAGCCCGCGGACCGCCGACACCGTGGCCCTGCGGCTCCAGGCGCAGGCGCGCGCTGCCGCGGCGGCGCGGAAGGAGGTTGGATGAGCCTATTGTTTTTGATGTTCCTGGCGTGCCGGCCCGGGGAGTCGAAGGGGGCCGCTACGCCCGCCACCATCGGGGAGAGCAACCCGACCCTAGAAAGCGGGACGCACGCTGATGACAGCGGGACCACCCCTGAGAGCGCGCCGCCTACCCCTGTTCCAACCTGGGTCACCCTCCCGGATGTGCCGGTGCCGGTGCAAGAGGTGGCCGTCGAGGCCCTCGACGGTCTCGTCTATGTCGTGGGCGGTCTTGGGGGTTCTACCTCGGGCTTGACCACGGTGTGGGTCTGGGACGGCGTGGGTTGGGCGGCGGGCGTTCCGCTGCCGGGCGCGATCCATCACGCCAACCTCGTAGCCTTCGAGGGGGCGCTGTACGTGCTTGGTGCGATGGTGACGGGTTTCGATCCGGTCAACGTTGTGTGGCGTTGGCGGCCGGGAGATGCCGCATGGGAGGAGCTGGCCCCGGTGGCGGACGGCCTGTTCCGCGGCGCCTCGGCGGTCGGGGTTATGGGGGACACGATCTGGGTGATTGGCGGTAGCGCGTTCGGGTCGGTCGCGACGGCCTTCTCGTGGCGCCCCAGCGATCAGGTATCTACGCCCCTGCCCGACCTGCCACTGCCGCTCGACCACCTCGGTGGGGAGGTCGTCGATGGCGTGTTTTATGTCTTGGGTGGCCGGAGTTTTGGGGTGACGGCGGTGCAGGCGGGGGTCTGGGCGCTCCGGCCGGGGGACACCTCGTGGTCGGCGCGCGCCGAGGTGCCGACGGCACGCGGCGGGGTCGCTACGGGGGTGCTCGACGGGAAGATCTACGTCATCGGTGGGGAAGGGAATCCAGACGTAGAATCTGGTATCTTTCCAGATGTGGAGCGATACGACCCGGTGGCCGACACCTGGGAATCGCTGGAATCGATGCCGACCCCGCGGCACGGGACGCAGGGCGCGGTGGTAGGAAACACCTTGATCGTTCCGGGTGGCGCCACGGTGGAGGGGGTCGGCGCCGTGACGACTGTGGAGGCGCTGGTGTTGGCGGCCCAATGAGAGGGGCCAGGCGGCGCCAACCGAGCCACGGACGCCCCCGCGGGCGAGCGCGCTTCACGCAGCCGCGCGCCGGCTCGTCAGAAATCCGCCTTGTTCATCCTCAACGCCACATCCAGGCCCAGGCGCGGCTTCCGCGGGGCGTTGCCTGGCGCTGCGCGCCCTACCACCACCATCAGCAGGGGCTGGTAACGTGCCGCAGCACCCAACACCTCATTGACTCCCGCCGGTGAAAAGCCGATCATTGGCCCACTCAGCAAGCCGCGCTCCTGAGCTGCCAACATCAGCGCCATCCCCATCAGGCCCGCGGAGCGGACAGCCTCTTCCCGCGCTCGGATCGGATCGGCGAAGGCCTGCTTCGTCGTATTCATCAGGTAGTTCCCAGTACCTTCAGGCATGGATCCTTCCGCTACCGCCCCGCGTACCCGCTCCGCGAAGGCCTCGTGGGCCAGCATGTCACCGAAGAGCACAAACACGGCGCTCGCCCCTTCGACCTTGGGCTGGTTGTAGGACACCGCCCGGAGCGCCTTCTTGACCGCCGGGTCGGTCACGGCCACGAGGCGCACGTGCTGGATGTTGAAGGACGATGGGGCCTCGAGCGCGAGGCTCACGAGCTCCTGGATGGCCTGTTCGTCGAGGGTGTAGCTTGCGTCGTAGTGGTCGGCCGAGATGCGGGTGCGCAGAGCTTCTGAGACGTTCATGTTGACTCCGCCGCGGACTCTAAACGCCTTCGGCCCGGGGTAAAGGCCCTTTGGGGCGCCAGGAGGGGCGCGCGGCTGCAACGCGGATTTGCCCCAACGCACCCTCGACGATAAGCGAGCTTATGCTCTGGCTTCTCCTCGCCGCGTGCTCCACCTCCGACCAGGGCCCTCGCTCGATCGTTTTCATCACGCTTGACACCGTTCGTGCCGACCACCTGCGGCTCTACGGCGGCCGCGCCGAGACCCCGAACATCGAGGCGCTCGCCGAAGAGTCCGTACGTTTTCGGCACGCTTACTCGCATTATCCGCAGACTCCTCAGTCGCACTGGGTGATGTTCACCTCCGCCCTGCCCGACGCCCACGGGGACGCCATCCGGAACGGCACCTCCGACTGGCGCGGCCCGACCCTCGCGACCCTCGCGCGCCAGGCCGGCTACGCCACCGGCGCGTTCATCGGGGGGCCCACCTTGAGGAAGGCCATCACCCGGCTCGGCCGCGACTTCGAGGTCTACGACGACCATTTCCAGAGCCTCGCCGATGGGTTCCACCGCCCCGCCAAGGAGATCACCGAGCGCGCGGTAGCCTACATCAAGAAACAAGACGGCCCCTACCTGTGTTTTGTCCACTACTTCGACGCCCACGCGCCCTACACGCCCGCGGATCCCCGGCGGTATGCGCCCGAGTACCGGGGCATGATGAACGGTACGAAACCAGCCCTGGATCAGGTCCGTCGGCAGCGAGGCCCGCTGGCCGAGGTTGGGCAAGCTATGGCGCTCTACGACGCTGAGATCACCGAGATGGACCAGGCGCTGGCCCCCCTGTTCGCCGCGCTACGCGGCGACGAAATTGTCGTGATCACCTCCGATCATGGCGAGTCTTTCGAGCACGGCTACTACTTCAACCACGCCGAGGTCCTCTACGACAGCGTGATGCACGTGCCGCTCGTGATCCGCGCCCCCGGGGTCCCCGCCCGTTGGGAGGAGGCGCAGGTCGGTCACGTGGACCTGTTGCCGACGCTCGTGAAGCTCGCGGGATGGCCGATGGATCCAGGGTTCATGGGCGCTCCGCTGCTGCCCGACACGCCGGAGCGGCGGGAGATCTGGGCACGATCGGACATGGAGGACGTGCTGCCGGCGAAGGTGGCCCTGCGGCTGCCTGAGCAGAAGTTGATCTGGGAGCGGTCGGGCAGGTCCTACCGCTACGACTTACGCGCCGACCCCGACGAGCTCCAACGCCTGGGCATCGACGATCTGGACGCGGACTCACGTCGCGCCGCGTTGGCCGCCGCGATTTCGAGCTCGGTATACGCTCCTACGACGCGGAGCGCGGCACCCGACCTGGACCCCGAGACCGTACGCCAACTCGGCGAGCTGGGCTATACGGTGCCCGCGCCTCCCGCGCCTCCCGCGCCGCCTCCCGCACCCGCGCCGGCCCCGCCCGGGTCGGCGTCCCCGGCGAATCCGCGACCCTGAACCCTCTTTCGCCAAGCTGTGGTACCATACCCGCGCGTGGCGGACGCACGCGGGGGACCGAAGATGTGGTTTTTGCTGGCCTGCTCGGACTACAATTTCGGCACGAAGGGGGGGGCCGGCGGCCCGGGGGAGCCCGACATCGACGTCGATCCCCCGATCCTCACCTTTGAAAGCGCTTATCTTGGCTGCGAGGAGAGCCAGTCCATCGACGTCGAGAACCGCGGCGACGTGCTGCTCGAGATCGATGGTCTGCGCATGGTCAGCGACACGTTCCGTGCCGAGCTTGGGGAGCTGTACCTGGAGCCGGGCGAATCGGTGCAGGTGCCGGTGAGCTGGCTGCCGAGCGTTGCGGGTCTCGCCACCGCGGAGCTCATCATCGACAGCAACGACCCCGACGAGGAGCACAGCCTCGTGGACCTCCGCGGCCAGGCCGACGACAGCGTGCTGATGACCGACCACTTTGAGCAGGCCCAGACCGACATCGATGTGTTGTGGGTCATTGACAACTCAAGCTCGATGGCCGAGGAGCAGAGCCGGGTGGCCGCGGGGATCGCTTCCTTCTTCGAGTATTTTGTGACCCTGGGCCTGGACTACCACATGGGGGTCATCACCAGTGACGTGGTCAACCCGCTCATGCAGGGCCGCCTTCAAGGCAGCCCGGCGTGGCTCTCACCGGATACCCCCAACGCGGCGGTCGAGCTCGCGGAGGCGGTCAACGTCGGCACAGAGGATCAGGGTGATGAGTCGGGGCTCCTCGCGGCCTACATGGCCCTCTCCGAGCCGGTGCTCTCGGCGGAAAACGCGGGTTTTTATCGGCCCGACGCACGCCTGGCGCTGATCTTCGTGACGGACGAGCCGGAGTGGTCCACCTACGACGCCGCCTACTTCATCGACTTCTTCTCCGCCTTGAAGCTTGACCCAAGCTATCTGCTCATCTCGGGCATCGTCGGCGACCGGGGGTCCGGTTGTAGCACCACCTGTGACGGCCTCCCGCAGACCGCCCAGCCGAGCGACAAGTACCTCGATGTCATCGAGTATTTCGGGGGAACGTTCGCGAGCATCTGCACCTGCGACCTGCTCCCCGCGCTGGACGCGCTGGGCGACGCGAACACGATCTGGTTCCGCACCGTGACCTTGAGCCAGGTGCCGACCCAGAGCACCGGCATCTCCGTGACGGTCGCGGGTGTCGCCACCACCGCCTGGACGTACGACCGAAGCACCAACACGCTGACCTTCGATGAGCCTCCGCCCGAGGGGGCCGCGATCGACGTGACCTACCCGGTCACGCCCACCTGCGATTGAGCTTGCCGGCAGCGGAGCTTTGGCGTAGAGTCGCCCATGATCTGGCTCTGGTTGGCGCTCGGGTGTACCCCCGAAGAGGGTGGAAAAACAGCGGTAGACGTGGATGCCGACGGCTTCGCCGCCGTCGATGACTGTGACGACGAGGACGCTGCGGTGTATCCCGGGGCGGCGGAGCGCTGTAATCAGCGGGACGACAACTGTGACGCCCTTGTAGACAATGCCCCGGACGCCGATGGCGACGGCACGCCCGACTGTCAGTTCGAGGCGTGCGACGGACTCGACAACGACGGTGACGGCGCTATCGACGAGGACTTTGCCGACAGTGACGGCGACGGCAGCGCGGATTGCCGCGACACCGAGACCTGCGACGGCGTGGATAACAACGGAGACGGCGAGATCGACGAAGGTTTTGACGCGGATTCCGACGGTTCGGCCCCCTGTGGCGCCACGCCGGACTGTGACGACGCTGACCCGAGCCGCTCGCCCGGACAAACCGAAACCAGTAACGGCCTCGACGACGACTGTGACGGCGCGGTCGACGAGAACGAATCCGTCGCGGGAGACCTTCTCATCACCGAGCTGATGATCAACCCCGGCGCAGCCGACGAAGATGGCGGCGAGTGGGTCGAGCTGGAGAATCGGAGCTCCGGCGCCATCGCGCTCGCGGGCCTCGGTGTCACGCTCAACGGCGCCAGCTACACGATCGCGGCGGCCGACCTCGTGCTCGCTGCCGGCGAGCGGCTCGTGGTGGGGGACAGCGCTGACCCGATGGTCAACGGCGGCGCACCGGTCGCCGCGGTCTGGTCAATGGGCGAGGGCCTGCCCAACTCCACGGGCACCCTGAGCGTCGCGCTCGGGGGTGTCACGATGGATACTGTCCATTGGGCGGTGCTGGACGGCGGAGCGTTGTCCGGCACGAGCTGGTCGTTGGACCCCGACCATCTGGAGGCGGGCGACAACGACGAGCCGGCGTGGTGGTGCGCGGCGGTCAGCGTGTGGGAGGGCTCTCGGGGCGACCGTGGCAGCCCCGGAGCGCTCAACCCGCTGTGTCCCACGCTCGACCGGGACGGGGACGGCTGGACCGCCGCGGCCGGGGACTGCGACGACGCCGATCCGGCCGCGTATCCCGGGCAGATCGAGGCGTGGTATGACGGCGTTGACGCCGATTGTTCGGCCGGCAGTGACCACGATCAGGACGGCGACGGGGACGACCTGGCCCCGCTCGGCAGTGACTGTGACGACTCTGACCCGGCGCGTAGTGGCGTCACGGAAGAACGTTGTGATCTTGTGGACAACGACTGTGACGGCCTGACCGACGACGACGATCCGAGCACCGTGGATCGGCTGCTGTGGTACGCCGACGCCGACGGGGACGGATTCGGCGCCGAGCCCGCGGCACTTGAGGCGTGCGATGCGGCGCTCACCTGGTCGGATCGGGGGGGCGACTGCGACGATTCGAACGCCTCGGTCTGGCCCGGTGCGCCGGAGACCTGGTACGACGGTCTCGACGGCGACTGTGGGGGTGGCGACGACGATGACGCAGATGCGGATGGTTATGCCGCGGTGGAGGTCGGCGGCGACGATTGTGCGGATTTCGACGCGGACATCCACCCTGGCGCGGTGGAGCAGTGTGACGGTGCAGGTGAAGACGAAGATTGTGACGGCCTGGTGGACGGCGCCGACCCCGACGCCGTCGACGTAGACTGGTACGTCGACGCTGACGCCGACGGCTGGGGCGCCGGTACGGCCACCACCAGCTGCGAGGCGCCCGCCGACAGCGTGACGCGGGACGGCGACTGCGACGACGGAGACGCGGCCGTCTCCCCCTCGGCGGTGGAGACCTGGTATGACGGCGTGGACGCCGATTGTCTCGCCGACGACGACGAGGACCAGGACCACGACGGCTATACCCTTGCCGAAGATTGTGACGACAGTGACCCGCTGGTCCGCCCGTACGCGTGGGAGGTGCCGCTCAACGGCCTCGACGACGACTGTGACGGCGGTGCCGATCTGGCGGATCCGAGCGGGAGCCTGAGCCTGGTGCTGGGGGACGACGACTACGTAGGCGTCGCGCTGCCCTTTCCCTTTGCTTTCTGCGGGGAGAGCTTCGACACGGCTTATGTTGGCGCAAACGGTTGGGTCACCTTCCGTTCGGGTGAAGGCGACTATGCCGAGTCAAGCGCCAACTTTGTGTACTATCGGGCGATCGCCGGATTGTGGGATGATCTGAGCCCGCAATACGGCGAGGTCGTGGTGGTGGTCGATGCGGGCGTTTTGGCCGTGCACTTCCGCTCGGTGCCGGAGTTTGGCAGCGCAGAGGGGAACTCCTTCAGCATCGTATTGCACGAGTCCGGAGTCTTTGACCTTGGCTACGAGGCTATCGCCGCCACCGACGGCCTCGCGGGCTATTCCTGCGCCGACACGGTCGGCACCGAGGTCGATCTCACGAGCCTGATGGACCGCCGCGTCGCAGGCGCGCCCGGCATCGGGGGCGGCACCGAGACGATGATGCACGAAGTGTTCTCGGGAGACAATGACCTTTCGTATAGCGTGATTCGGATGTGCGGCTTCAACGGCACCGATAGCGACCGCGACCGCTGGTCGACTACGTGTGGCGACACCGACGACAGCGACCCGGCGAGCCACCCAGGGTGAACGGGCTCATCTCAACGACGTGGCGGCGAACCTGAGCGCGGGGCCAACCCAGATGCAGGACACCCGTCGCGTACTCTCGGTCACCTTGCCCTACCTGTGTTTCGAAATCACAGACGGGGCGATCCGGATGTTGGTGACCCTGACCTTCCACCAGATGGGCTTCACCGGTTTCCAGATCGCCGGCCTGTTCATCCTCTACGAGATCGCCGGTGTCCTCACCAACTTCGTTGGCGGCTGGCTCGGCTCCAACTTCGGGCTCGAGAAGATCCTGATCGCGGGGCTGGTGCTCCAGGTCCTGGCTACGGCGATGATGGTCGTGCCCACCGATGACCTGACGGTGTTGTACGTCATGGTGACCCAGGGCCTCTCCGGTGTCGCGAAGGACCTGGTCAAGGTAAGCTCAAAAACGAGCTTGAAGTTTATCATTCCCGATAAGTCCAACTCGGCGCTCTTCAGGTGGGTGGCCACCATCACCGGCTCGAAAAACGCTCTGAAGGGCCTTGGTTTTGTGGTCGGAGGCCTGATGATGGCCAGCATCGGGATGCGGGTGGGCATGGGTCTGATGTCCATCGCGCTCGCGGCGGGGGTGCTCCTCACCGTCCCCGCCCTTCCCAAGGATCTGGGTCGTTCACCCAAACGCCTCGACCTCTGGTCCCAGTTCCAGAAACCACGGGCGATCAACGTACTCTCCGGCGCCCGGTTCTTCCTGTTCGGCTCACGCGATGTCTGGTTCGTGATCGGGCTGCCGATCTTCCTTCAGGAGGGGCTCGGCTGGTCCTTCGAGCTCGTCGCTGGGTTCTTGGGCTTGTGGATCGTCGGCTACGGCCTTTCGCAGACCGGGGTCTCTCGGGTGTTCGACGGGCGGGCGCTCACCGCGAGCCTGGGACGCACCGCGGTCGCATTGTGGGCGGCGGCCCTCGTGGTGTTCCCGCTGGGTATCGCACTCGGCCTCAGCGCAGGACTGAACCCAGCCGTCTTGATCGTGCTGGGATTACTGGCTTATGGCCTGTTTTTTGCGGTGAACTCGATCCTGCACTCCTTCCTGGTGCTCGCCTACAGCGACCACAAGAAAGCAGCCTCAGACGTGGGGTTCTACTATATGGCAAACGCTGGCGGTCGCCTCACGGGTACGCTGCTGTCAGGCTGGGTGTACGAGACCCAGGGGTTCGTCGGATGCCTCTTATGGTCAGCGGGCTTCCTGGTGGCCGCAGCGGGGATCTCGCTATTTCTTCCACCCATTCCGGGGGCCGGGCCCTCGAGTGGGGGACCGGGTGGGGGCCAGGGAGCCGGGGGCCGGGCGGCAGGCCCGGTGGCGTGACCGGGCGCCGCGCCCCGCACCCCGCCGACCCGATCCTGACTTCGGACGCTCAACCCCCGATGCGGCGGCCGAGCTTCTGACGCAACGCCGAGAGCGCCTCCCGATCATCGTCATTCAGGCCCGATAAGACCAGACCCGCAACGAGCGCCGCGGTCGCGAGCGCGCCGGCGGCGGGTCCGACCAGCCAGGGGGACAGGTCGAGGCTCCGGAGCGGCCAGAGCGCGATCCCGACGCCGATCGAGACCACCAGCACCTTCAGCATCTGACGGTGAAAGGGCCACATTCCGAGGGTCCAGCCCACTGCTAGGAGGCCGACGCCGTTGGACAAGAGCGTAGCCGACACGTTGGCGAGCGCGGCGCCCGTCACGCCGTACCGCGGAATGAGCAGGAAGGAGAACAGGAGTGAGCCGCCGGCTGCGAGCGCGGCGTTGAGCAGGGCGGCCCGGGGCCGGCCCGACATGATGAGCAGGTAGTTCACGCTGCCTACCGCGGTCCCGAACAAGCTCGCGCCGGCGCACAGTCGGAGCGCGGTCGAGGCCGCGGGATCACCGTTTGGCCATAACCCAAGAACCACCTCGGGTAATACCAGGCATACCAGGGACGGCGGCAGCGTGACCACCAGCGCCCAGCGCGCCACGGTCTGGTAGAGGTGTTTGAGGCCAGTGTGGTCGCCGGCGTGATGGCGCCGCGCGATCTCGGGCGCAAAACTCTGGTTCAAGGCGCCTAGTCCCATGCCGAACAGCGGCACGAGGGTCGCGACCGGACCGTAGACCCCCGCGTCGGCCGCGCTCCGGATACCTGCGAGCAGCACCTGATCGGCCCATGCTGAGGTCGCGCCCAGGAAGGACTGGAGCCAGAGGGGCCAGCCGACGGCGAGCAGCCCCCCGAACACCCCGAGGCCGCCCAGGCCCACGGCCCGTGGTTCCAGGCGAAGGAGCTGGACGAGAGACAGAACGGCGCCGAAGGCCATCGAGCCGAGATATCCGAGCGCGGCGCCGAGGAGCCCGAGCCCGAGCCCGTGCGTGAGGACCCCAAATCCTAGGGCCAGGCCCGCGGGCCACGCCAGAAACATCACCACGGCCCGGTGTCGCAGCACCCCGAGGCCCTGGCTCCCGCTCACCGCCACGAGGCGGACCGCCGCAAAAGGTAAGGAAATCGCCCCGATCATCACGAGTCGGACCCCGTCTGGCCCGCCGTCGAGCCACTCTGCGAGCGGCGCCGCAGCCAGCACCAGGACCGCGCCGGTGAAGAGGGCGAGGCCTACGGTCCCGGTCAGGGCCGCACGGATCCGGACGAACTTGTGTTCGCCGGCCCCCGTCGCGACCTCGCGGAGCACGACGTTTTCCATACCTGCCTGGCAAAACAGGCCTGCAAAGAGGAGCAAGCGGCGCCAGGCGCCGTACCGGCCATAGTCGTCGATCGAGAGCAGGCCGTTGGCATACAGGTCCAGCGCCAGCCCGGCCGCGCTGCCGATGATCGTCGCCAGCAACATCGTCGCGCCACCGCGCGCGACCGCGCGCGCGCCGGACTCCGCGCCCGCCCCGGCCCCGGAAGAGCTCAGTGCCGCGTCTCCAACTGGAGCAGGCGCTGATCCAGCTCTTGGAGCCGGCGTTCGAGCTGCTCGACCGCCGCGGCGGTCGTCGAGTCGCCCGGGGCGGCTCCCGCCGGTTTCTTCTGGCTGATAGCAGCGATCGCGCGATCCACGTGAGCGGGAGTCTCGACCGCCAGGTCTTCACGCCGCAGGCGTTCGAGCGCGGGAACTGCGGCCGGGTCGCCCAGCGCGCCCAGCAGGTCAATCGCCGCCTCTCGAATGCGGCGGTCCTGATCGAGGAGCAGCGTCTCGAGCGAGCGTCTTACCGTCGTCTGATACCCGAGCTTCGCCGGGGTCTCCGGCTGACGCCCCACGAGCATCACGGCGCCACGGTGACCGTCCACCACCTCCCGGTGTACTCCGCGTACCCGGAGGAGCTTTGGAAGATCCTCGATATCGCCGTGCTGCCCCACCACCCTCGCCGCCTCGGCGACGAGGCGGGTCGTGTCGGTCTCTCCGTCACGCAGCGCAGACCGCGCGAGCCCGAGCGCGCGTGCCGGGTCGAGGTTTGCCAGCGCCGCGAGCAGCGCCGCCGCGACGTCCGGGTTGGGGTCCGCCTTGAAGGCACGTACCAGGTCCGGTGCCAGCGCGGGCTCCCCCACACGGCCGAGCGCCTCGGCAGCGGCGAGCCGCACGCGCCCATCCGGGTCGGCGAGGCCAGCCTGAAGCGCCCCGCCGCTACGTTGTTCGCCCAACGCGGCGGCGGCGGCCACCCGGATCCACCGGTCCTCCTCGGGATTTCGGAGCAACGCGGCGAGCGCGTCGGTGCGCGCGGTCTTGCCGAGCGCCTCGATCGCCTCGAGACGGGCGAAGGGGGAGGGATCCCTCAGCTGGGCCTCCCAGGCGACGGGGTCCTGCGTTCGTTGCAGTCGGCTCAGCAGGCCGCCTTCCGGGTCAAAAGCGACGTAGTCCGCCGGTCCAGACAGGGGCAGGTCGAGGTCGAGCCGCCCGTGTTCGAGCCAGGCGCGTCGACTGATCCGCTCCTCCCCGCGAACGGCTACGACGTGGATCGGGAGGGTGAATCTCGGTTGTGTGTCGTCGATCCGTTGTGTGACGCTGACGGTGAGCTGGCCGTCCAGGTGCCGGTAGCTGACGTTCAGCTCGGGCACATAGGGCAGCTCTACCCACTGTTGAAAGAACCAATCGAGCTCCTGGCCGCTGACCGTCTCCATCGCGCGGCGTAGATCGGAGGTCTCCACCAGGCTGTTCGCGGAGCGGGCGACGTAGAGCTGCACCCCGCGCCAGAAGGTCTCTTCACCGACCATCACCTTCAACATCTGGAGGACTGACGCGCCTTTTACGTAGACCTGACCCGAGTCGGCCACGCCTTCGCCTTGGTGGAAACGCGCGGCCATGACCACTGGATGCTCGCTGCTGCGGAAGTAGCTGCGGGTGAGCCATGCCCGGTAAGCCGGGCCTTCGACCGTCGCGGTCCACTCCAAGGCGAGGAAGGTGGCGAATCCTTCGTTGAGCCAAAGCTCCCGGAAGGTACGACACGTCACGAGATCGCCAAACCACTGGTGGGCGAGCTCGTGCGCGATCACGTTGAGGTGGCGCGCCGAGCGGGTGTCCCAGCTGCGATCAGGCGTCGCAACCAACTGATCGAGCGTCGTGGCGGAGGTGTTCTCCATTCCGGTCCACAAGAAGCCCTGGACGAGCACCTGCCGATAGGTGGTCCAGGGATAAGGTGCCCCGGTGAGCTCCTTGAACAGCGCTTTCATCGACGGTATCGGCGCCCTGATCCGCTCCGCCTGGGCAGCCGTTACCGAAGCGGGCGCCCACACCTCGTTGTCCGGGTCGCCGTAGCGTCGATAGGGCCCCGCGGCGACCATGATCAGGTAGTTGACCAGCTCCTCCCCGCTGTTGGTGAGCACGGACCAGCCTTCGGGAGCCTGAAAGCGGCCGGTGTAGCGGAAGCGGTCGTTGGGGTGATCCCAGCTGGGAAACCAGTGGCGATGATCTTCGGCTTCCCCCTGGGACCAGATCTCCGGGCTTCGGTTGGGTCCCGCGTCTCGGAAGTGGAGCCCGTTGTCGGGTGTAGCTGAGTAGCTCACCTGGACCACCTTAGGCCCTGCCACCTCCGGCAGCGGAATCACCAAGGTATTTCCCTGGGTATAGAACGACTGCTCCCCGCCAGCCACGGTGACCCCGATGATGGTCAACGCCACCTGGTCGAGCACCAAAGGCCCGGGTGACAGCCGATTGACGGTGAAGGTGGCGGTGCCTGACACAGCTCGCGCCGCAGGGTCGAGCTTGAGGTCCAGGTTGAGCGCGGTCAGGTCGAAGGCACGATCAGGAGCCGCGGCGCCGCGTCGGTCGGGGGTGAGTAGCGGTGGACCGGCCCAAGCGCTGTGCGCGAGGAGGCCCGCAAGCACGAGGGCGGAGCACACGCCGGCCCGAAACCGGCGATCAGAGCGTCCCACACTCCTCCACCCGCTCCCGTCCCAGCGGCCAGCGTCCCTCGTCCGACACATAGAACATCTCTTCGAACGAGGCCGCGACACCGCGATCCGACAGCAGCGGCCGGACCGCGAACATGCCTCGCATACGCTCGGGGTTCAGCCGGTTCATCCGGTTGCGCCCGACACCGGACAGCAGGTGGGCGCTCCGGGGAAAAGCCAGGGCGGCGAGCCCCTCCTTCTCGAGGATCCGATGACCGATCGCATCACGGTTGAGGAGCTCCACCCGTTGATTCTTCGCGTAGCCTGCCGCGTTGACGTAGATTTCGCCGATGGTCTTCCAGCGGGAGCTGTAGCCGACACAGAACCGTACACACTCCCGCGCCAACGCCAGCACCCGAGGCTCGGCGCCAAGCGCGACGGTGACGCCAAAGTCGCCGTAGGCATTCCCGAGCGTAGGCGCCAGATCGATGCTCACGAGGCCGCCCTCCACCAGCTTTCGCCGCGCGGAGAGCCGCGACAGAGGCCCAGCCTTCCCGATCGCCTCGCCTATCCGCACCTCAGGCCGGTGAAACCAACCGGCGAAGCCATGAACGGCCGCGAGCCGACTGGCCTCGTTCGCGATCTGCACCTCGTCCATTCCGGCCCTCAAACCCGCGACGAGCTCCCGGGTGAGGCCGATCGTTCGGCGCTGGGCTTCATGGAAGGCGGCGATGGTTTCGGGGAGTTCTGGCACGGTGCCGACGTAGCACGACGCGCGCTGCCTCGCCCGCGTGCGGCGCCCGCGTCGCGCACTTCAACGGCAGCATCGACGGAGCGCCAGCAGCTTCGAGGACTAACGCTCATTCGTCCTGGCGGACCGAGAGGAGCCGCTCCTCCTCCCAAAGGTAGCCCGTGAGCGGCCCCCCGTAGACGCAGCCCGAGTCAAGCCCCAGGGTGTGGGGGTGGACCTGCACACCGCGGAGGGCGTCGTGACCATAGATCACCCGTTTCGAGCCCTGATAGAGCTGCCACCAGAAGGCATGCGCCGCGGAGCTGTCATCCGGCCAGCGCCTGAGGTTCATCGCCTGCACCGGTGAGGTGCCCGGAACACCTAAGGTGGGGTGCAGGCCGGCATGGACGGCGATCCAGCTTGGCTCTTCGATGAACAGGGGACGCTGCGCCAACCAGTCCCGCGCCGCCTCGGGCAGCGCCGCCGCGGTCCACCCGTGACGCGAGGACCCGGGTTGCTCCCAGATTTTCAGGATCTTGTGGTCGTGATTACCTAGCACCGCCTCCGGCCTCAGCGCCTCAACCAGCTCCCATACCCGGCGTGGCTCCGGGCCCCGGGTGAACAGGTCGCCGAGGAGGATCACCCGGTCGGCGCGCGCCAGGCGAATCAAGCGCTCCAGGGCCCGGGCGCATCCATGAATATCGCCGACAAAGAGGGTTCTCATCCAGGTTCAGGGCCTCGGCAGCACTGTGCCCAGGTGCTGGTGCGCCTCCGCGTTTCGGAGCGTCGGGGCCACATCCGCGAGCAGGACGGCGGCTTGATGTCCACCTCGAACGGGCAGCAGCTCGTGCTGGAGCAGCTCGTGCTGGAGCAGCTCGGCCGCGGAGCGGAGTTTGCGGATGGCGAACACCGCGGCCGGTTAACCGCGGCGTCACCTCGTAACCAGCTCCGGGACCCTTGCGGAGGACCGGCCTCAGAAGCTATGGTTGGCCGCCTGGAGATGCTCATGCGCCGTTATCTGATGTTTTGCCTGCTCACCGCCTGCACGGGGCCCGGCGAATCCAAACCTGAGCCCGATACCACCGATTCAACGCCGCCGACCGAAGGGCCGCGGGTGGACCTCGACGGGGACGGCTATACGGCGGACGAGGGCGACTGCGACG